>JAZRWD010000001.1:0-8553 GCA_045599525.1 Candidatus Limivicinus sp.
AATTGCCCGAAGAAGGCAATCATTCTGAACCGACGCCCCGTACAGGTGATCACACCGGTCGATACAACGCATAAATTCGTGCTGCAGGCGATTGAGACCGGCACGCTGCAGAACCTGATCTTCGACAATCAGGCCTTTGCCAACCACCGTGCCCTTGCGCAGATCCTGGGCGCGATCCTCCGGCTGCCGCCGGTCAAGCAGGCCATGGCTAGCAGGCAGTTCAAATCCGTGTATCTGGATAAGCTGCTGAGCCTGCAGTATAAGAAAAAATAAATCCGTTATGATAGGGAGAAACACCGGGATGAAGAAAACCGTCGCCTTTCTTGCCCAGAAGCAAAAGCGGCAATAAACCGGAAAGTCGCACAGCAGCAGACAAAAGACTTGACAAATCCATTTTAATTGAATACAATCGAATCGTGATAAATATTAAAATGGAGGAAGCGAAATGAACATCTATGATTTTACCGTAAAGGCACAGGACGGCAGCGATGTTGCGCTGAGTCAGTTTGCCGGCAAGGCGGTTCTGGTCGTCAACACGGCCACCGGCTGCGGCTTCACCCCGCAGTATGAAGAGCTGCAGGAGATCTATGAAGAGCTCCATGAGCAGGGGCTGGAGATCCTGGATTTCCCCTGCAACCAGTTCGGCGCACAGGCCCCCGGCGAAGACGAAGAGATCCATGATTTCTGCACCGGCCGCTATGGCATCACCTTCCCGCAGTATTCCAAGATCGATGTCAACGGCGAAAATGCCATCCCTCTGTATCAGTGGCTGACGGCCAACACCAAGTTTGATGGCTTTAACGGCCCCGCCAAGCTGGTGCTGGACCCCATCGTCAAGAAGATGGACAAGGATTACAAGAACAACGGCAACATCAAGTGGAATTTTACCAAGATCCTGATCGGCCGTGACGGCGAGATCGTTGCCCGCTTTGAGCCCACCGCAGCGCTGAGCAAGGTCAAGGCAAAGATCAAGGAGATTCTGTAATGTACCACTATGACTATCTGACCGAGAACACCTGCTCCCAGCTGATCTCGATGGACCTGGACGGCGACAGGGTGTATAATATATCCTTCATGGGCGGCTGCAACGGCAACCTGAAGGCGATCCCGCTGCTGATCGACGGCTGGACGGTCGAGCAGATCGAGAGCAAGCTGACCGGCGTGCTGTGCGGGCGCCGGGGAACCAGCTGTGCCGACCAGCTGGCGAAGGCTGTACGGAAAGCATATGAAGCACAGCAAAATGGCGAAGTCCAGCCGGTAGAAGAAAGTGAAGAATAAGGAATAAGGATAATGAGGAAGAACAATGGACAAGAAATATGAGGCGCTGCGGCTGCAGAATCAGCTGTGCTTCCCGCTTTATGCGGCATCCCGGGAGGTCGTGAAGAAATACACCCCCGCACTGGAAAAGGTGGGGCTGACCTATACCCAGTACATCACGATGATGGTGCTGTGGGAAGAACGGGAGATCAGCGTAAAGGCGCTGGGCGAAAAGCTGTTTCTGGACTCCGGCACCCTGACCCCTGTGCTGAAGGCCCTGGAGAAAAAGGGCTTTGTTTCCCGCGCACGCTCCAAAGCGGATGAGCGGGTGCTGATCGTTACGGTCACGGAGGAAGGGATGCTGCTGCAGGAACAGGCACTGGAGGTTCCGGCTTCGCTCAGCGGCTGCATCGATCTTGCACCGGAGGAAGCGGCAGCACTGTATCGTATACTGTATAAAATTTTAGGGAGAGAATGAACATGACGGAAATGCAGGCCATTCGTGAGCGGCACTCGGTGCGCGCTTACCAGAACAAAAAGATCGAAGCGGAAACTGTTGCACAGCTGAACGAGCTGATCGCCCGCTGCAATGCGGAAGGAAACCTGAACCTGCAGCTGCTGGAGGATGCCGGCGGCACCTTTGGCCGTATGCTGAGCAAGATCATGGGCTTGGGCAGCGCACCCAGCGTGATTGCCTGCGTCGGCCCCGACGACGAGACACTGGGCGAGCGCATCGGCTATTACGGCCAGAAGGTCGTGCTGTATGCACAGATGCTTGGCCTGAACACCTGCTGGGCAGGCACCTTCAGCGAAAAGAACACGCCGGCAAAGCGCAGTGCCGGGGATAAGCTGCCCATCGTGATCGCCATCGGCTACGGCGCGAACAGCGGCAGGACCCGTAAGTCCAAAACCGCGGACGATGTGGTCGTGGGCGGCATGGCAGGCAAGCCCGAGTGGTTTGGCAAGGGCGTGGAGGCCGCACTGCTGGCACCCACTGCCGTGAACCAGCAGAAGTTTGCCATTGCCCTGAAAGAGGATGAAACCGTGGAGATCATCGACAAGGGCGGCGTGCTCAGCAAGATCGACAAGGGTATCGTTACCTATAATTTTGAGGTAGGCGCAAAGAGCTGATAAAGAGGTTATCATGACAGATGCCATTCTTCTGACCGGCGGCAACGGATTTCTGGGCACAGAGATCGCCGCACTGCTGGTTCAGCAAACCGAAAAAACGATATATGCCCTGGTACGTGCCGGGGATGAAGCCCAGGCCGCCGCACGGCTGAAAGCGGCGTGGAAGGACAGGGATGCGCTGTACGGCGCGGTCGGCAGCCGGGTAGTGCCGGTTCCCGGCAGCCTGGACAGAGCGGACCTTGGCCTGCGCGCGGAGCAGGCGGAAGGCCTCATCCGCAATGTGCACACGGTGATCCATGCCGCAGCGGATGTGGGGGTCACCAAATCCCGGGATGTGCTGATGAAGGCAAACCGGGACGGTACGAAAAACCTCCTGGCCTTTGCCGCACAGATCCACCGGGCGGGGAAGCTTGACCGCTTTGTGCAGATCTCCACGGCCTATGTGGCCGGCAGACAAACGGGCCGGATCATGGAGGACGGCAAGCCCGCCGACACCTTCTGCGGGTATTACGAGGAAAGCAAGGCGGCAGCCGAGGCGCTGGTCCGCCAGTCCGGCCTGCCGTATTCCATCTGCCGCCCGGGAATGATCATCGGCTCGTCCGAGGACGGGCATGTCCGCAGCTTCAACACCATTTACTATGTGATGAAGCAGATCCTCACCGGAAAGCTCTCGGTGCTGCCGGTGTCCCGCCGACAGAAGCTGAATATCGTGCCGGTGGACTATGTGGCGCAGGCCGTGACGAAGATCGCGTTTCGCCCGGAGGCGGAGGGCAAGACCTTCCATCTCGTCGTGCCCGAGGAGCAGTGCCCCACGGCAGGGGAGCTGGTCGATGTGCTGCGGGCGTGGGCGAAGGAAAACCTGCAGCTTGCGGTGCCCACGGTGCGCTTTGTGCCTGTTCCCGCGCTGAAGGCCGCCGGCCTTTCCTACAACCGGAAGACGGAAGAAAAGAAGCACAGCCTGAGCTCCAACCTGCTGAGCCTGATGCCGTACTTCTTTGATGAGCATCATTTTGACCGCAGCAATACCGACGCAGTCATCGGGAAATATACCGGAAGCTGGCGGGATTATGCGGATAAGATCCTGGCCTTTGCCTGCAGCAAAAACTTTATGCGGCAGACGGAACACACCGTGTTTCAGCAGGCCATGGTCCGCCGCGAGAGCAGGACCAACCCCATCACGTATTTCGACGTGAAGGCAGACGGAATTACGAGCCTTTCCGGCCGGGAGATGAACGAAAAGATCCTCCGCATTGCCGCAGCCATGCAGGCCCACGGCATTGTGCCGGGGATGAAGGTTGCCCTGACGGGCATCAACTGCACGGACTATATCGCTTTGGATATGGCGATCGGTCTGTGCGGCGCGGTCAGTGTGCCGATTTACTACACCGCCCCCGTGGAGGAGATCAACCTGCTGCTGGAAAAGAGCGGCTCGGAATGGTTCTTCATCGGCGACAAGCGGATCATGAAGCAGATTGCCGGCCTGCAAACGACGGCAAAAACGGTCGCTTTTGCGGTGGTAGCCGATGCGCAGGAGGTCGATTACGCCTGGTCTGCCTTCCTGGGCGATGGCCGGCAGACCTACACCGAGGTCATTGTAGACCCCAAAGCGCTGGCCACGATCCGCTATACCTCCGGCACGACGGGCGACCCCAAGGGCGTGATGTTCTCCTACGGGCAGCTGCAGTGGATGGGCGAGGTGCTGACCAATCTGCTGGACTGGAAGGAACGCAACACGATGATGCGCTACCTGTCCTTCCTGCCGCTGAGCCATGTGGTGGAGGGCATCCTGGCCTCGTACGCGCCGTACTATATGCTCTGCAAGGTCGAGCTGTATTACCTCAACGATTTCGGCGCACTGACGGAGACGCTGCCCAAGGTCCGGCCTACGGTATTCTTCTCAGTCCCGCGCTTCTATGAAAAGGTATGGCAGCAGCTGACGGAAAATCCGTTCGGGCAAAAGTGGATGGCCATGCCGGACGGGCCGCAGCGCAAGCTGCTGGGGAAGATCGTCAAGTCCGTCATCCGCAAAAAAGCCGGGCTGGATCAGTGCGGGCAGCTGATCGTGGGTTCTGCCCCGGTCAGTGAGGAGCTGCTGAACAATTACCGGAAGCTGGGCATTGAAGTGCACAATGCCTATGGCCAGACGGAAGCCCCGCTGATCACGATCAACCGGAAGGGCGACAACATCCTGCCGACGATCGGCACAGCCCTGCCACAGACCGAGATCGAGATTGCCGAGGACGGAGAGCTGATCGTCCGCGGGCCGCAGGTGACCCTGGGCTATTACGGCCTGGAGACCGACACCATCCGCAACGGTGTGCTGAAGACCGGGGACCTTGGCCGCTGGGCAGAAAAGGAGCATATCCTGCTGGCCGGCCGCAAGAAGGAAATGATCGTTACCTCCTACGGCAAGAATGTAAACTGTTCCAAGATCGAAGAACGGCTGAAGGATATCCCGGAGGTATCGGAAGCGGTACTGATTGGGGAAAACCGCCCCTACTGCACGGCCCTTGTCTGGCTGGAGGGGGCAGAGGAACTCTCTGCCGAAAAGGTATCGGCAATGAATGCCAATCTTTCTCACCCGGAGCAGATCCGGAAATGGACCGTGATCGAGAAACCCCTGAGCATTGCCGCCGGAGAGCTGACGCCCAACCTGAAGGTGCGCCGGGGGATCGTGGAAGAGCACTACCGGGCGGAGATCGAAAAGATGTATGAAAAGTGAGCGCGTGCCGTTTGACCTGCTGCAGTTCGCCGTTGTACGGACACTGCACAGGATGACCGCAAAGGCCATGGGCGTGCCTTTCCGTCCGGGAAGACCCGCCCTGCAGGCCTATGCCGCGTTTACGCGGGAGCAGCTGGAGAAACTGCCGGGGGCGGAAGTCCCCGCCGTGCAGGAGCGGATGTACCGAATCGCTTACCGGATGGGAACGCTGTGCCGCAAAGTGCTCTGTATCCGTTCCGATGCCCGTGCACGCAGGCTGGTGTTCCTGCTCTACCGGATGATCGGGATCGAGCTGGCGGGTGTCTGCCCGGGGCAGATCACGGTACGCCGCTGTTTTTTCCGTGATTTTTACACCCCGGAAATGTGCCGGGTCATGTCCGCGATGGACAGAGGCATCTTTGCGGGCGTTTTCGGCGGTGGGGAACTCACCTTTACCGAACGCATCACCGAGGGCTGTGCCTGCTGCCATGCCGATTTTTCCACAGACGAAACGAGGACAGAACAATGAAAAAGAAAACGGTTTTGATTATTGGCTCCGGTGCCGGCGGGGCTATGGCTGCACGGGAACTGCAGGGAGACTGCCAGGTCACCGTTTTGGAATGTGGAAAAGCATTTCACCCGTTTCCGCTGTCGGTGCCGTTCCTGGCAAAGTTTCGTAAAACGGGGCTGTTCTTTGATGAACGGCTCATCCGTTTGCTGCTGCCCAATATGCTGATCCAAAAGTCGAGGGATATGGTGCTGGTGCGGGGCAAGGGCCTTGGCGGCACCACCACGCTGGCAACAGGAAACGCGGTACGCTATGACCGGGACCTGCAGGCCATCGGCATAGACCTGACGGAGGAGTATGAGCAGCTGGAAGCAGAACTGCCGGTCACGACTGCCCACCGCAGGGACTGGACGGAAGGAACGGAGAAAATGTTCCGGATCTTTGCAGAACTGGGGCTGGACCCGGTGGTCACCCCCAAGCTGCTGTGTGCGGAAAAGTGCATCGGCTGCGGCCACTGCGCCATTGGATGCCCGACCGGCGCCAAATGGGATACACGGGAACTGCTGGACCGGGCGGTCGCTGCTGGAGCGGAGCTGGTTACAGGCTGCACCGTGGAAAAGCTGGTGATCGAAAACGGGCGGGTGACCGCCGTTCAGGCCCGGCAGGGCGGACGGAAGAAGAGCTTTTCTGCGGATACCGTCATTTTAGCTGCCGGCGGCATGGGTACCCCGGAGATCCTGGAAAACTCCGGCATCGCCTGTTCGGAGACCTTCTTTGTGGACCCTGTGCTTTGCGTGGCGGCACCTGTTCCGGGCTTCCACCAGGAGCACCAGCTGCTGATGCCGTTTATCAGCCAGCAGGACGGCTATATCCTTTCGCCGTATATGGACTATCTTAGCTTTTTCTTTAACCGGAAATGGTATCAGCCGATGGAAAACATCGTGAGTATCATGATCAAGCAGGCGGATGAAGCCAAAGGCAGCTGCATGGGAAACCCTGTACGGAAGACGCTGACGGAAGGGGACAGGGCGGTTCTGGCCCGCGCAGAGGAGCAGTCCCGGCAGATCCTGCTGGCGATGGGCGCAAAGGAAGAGGACATCTTCCTGGGTACGCTGAATGCCGGCCATCCCGGCGGCATGTTCCCGCTGACCGAGGCGGAAAAGGACACCCTGCACAGCCGGTTGCTGCCTGAAAACCTTTACCTCGCCGATGCGACACTGCTCCCCAAAGCCATGGGCAACCCGCCGATCCTGACCATTATGGCACTGGCCAAGCGGGTCGCCGCGAAGGTCAAAACGGCCTGAGGTACCCAGGAAACCAAAAAACAGGGAAACTTTTTGTGAATTATCAGTGGCATTTCCGCAGGGGAAATGATAAAATGGAACTATCTTTATAAAGGAGGTATTTCCATGAAAAAAATCCTTGCAATTTGCCTTTTGCTTGCGATGCTCTTCACCTGCACAGCTTTTGCAGACGAAGCAGCAGAACCCGCCCTGCAGCAGGATCTCGTCGTTCTGTTTACGAGTGACGTGCACTGCGGCGTGAACCAGAACTGGACCTACTCCGGCGTCGATACGATCCGCAATCAGCTGGTCGCAGCCGGCAACCACGTGGTCCTGGTCGACAACGGTGACTCCATCCAGGGCGAACCTCTCGGCACCATGACCACCGGCGAGGCCAATGTTCAGCTGATGAATGAGCTGGGCTATGACATTGCCATCCCCGGCAACCATGAGTTTGACTACGGCATGGAGCGGTTCCTTGAGCTGACCGATCTGGCTGAGTTCCCGTATATCAGCTGCAACTTCAACAAAGAGGGCGAGCTCGTTTTCGACCCCTATGTGATCAAGGAATTTGACGGCGTAAAGGTCGCTTTCGTCGGCATTACCACCCCGAAGACCCTTACCTCTTCCACCCCGAAGTACTTTATGGACGACGAAGGCAACTTCGTTTATGGCTTCTTCCAGGATGGCGACGGCTCCACCCTGTATGCCGCTGTCCAGAGCGCAGTTGACGCTGCCAGAGAAGAAGGCGCCACCTACGTGATCGCCATGACCCACCTCGGCAACGAGACCTCCTGCGAGCCCTACACCTATGCTGATGTGATCGCAAACACCACCGGCATCAACGCCATGCTGGACGGCCACAGCCACGACACCGACCAGGTCAAGATGACCAACAAGGACGGCGAGACCGTTCTGCGTTCCGGCTGCGGCACCAAGCTCGAGTCTATCGGCTATCTGCGTATCGCAGCAGACGGCTCCATGAGCACCGGCCTGTACAAGTGGTCCTCTCCCAGCGACGCAGTCACCGTTCTGGGTCTGGAATCCAAGATGAACGAAGCCTACGCAGCAGCTACCGAGGAACTCAACGCTGCCCTGGCAGAGGTCGTCGCATTCAGCGAAGTTGACCTGCTCATCAAGGACGTAGAGACCGATACCCGTATCGTCCGCAACCAGGAGACCAACATTGGCGACCTGTGCGCAGATGCTTACCGTTTCGTTTCCGGCGCTGACATTGCGGTCGTAAACGGCGGCGGTGTCCGTGTTTCCATCGCAGCAGGCGACATTACCCGCAACGATATCCTGAAGGTCCACCCCTTCGGCAATGAGATGTGCGTCTGCGAAGCAACCGGTCAGGAGATTCTTGACGCTCTCGAGTACAGCGCAAAGGATTGGCCCGGCGAGTTCGGCGGCTGGCTCTGCCCCTCCGGCTTCAGCTTCGAGATCCACACGTACATTGAGTCCTCCGTTACACAGGACGAAAACGGCCTGTTTACCGGTGTTGCCGGCGAGTACCGTGTAAAGAACGTGATGATCGGCGATGAACCGCTGGACCTCACCAAGACCTACACGCTGGCCAGCCACAACTACAAGCTCCAGAACATGGGCGACGGCTACTCCATGTTTGCCGATAACGTCTTCACCCAGGATTGCGTCATGCTCGACAACCAGGT
>JAZRWD010000002.1:0-2209 GCA_045599525.1 Candidatus Limivicinus sp.
GCGCTGGCCGTAGCCGCCTTGCGCGAACCCTGCACGGGCTATTTCGAGGCCCGCTGCCGCCTGCGGAAGTCACCGCTGGACCGTACCGCCCAGGAGGACCTGCAGAGATACCGTGCCTACTTTTATTCAGAGGACTTTGCGGTCTTTTCGATTTTTGACCCCGACAGGCTGCTCAGCCTGTTGGACGAAAGGGCCGCCTCTACCGTCCGCAAAGAGGCCCGGAAACAGCAGACCATGGAAAAACAGGCCGGGCTGTGGCAGAAAAACGGAAATGCCGCTGTGCACGACGGCGCGGCACCCACCGCCGCATACCACGATGGTACGAAAGCATGACCTTACGCGAGTTACTGGCCATCGTGCCCGACACAACGGGGCAGCGTTGTCCCACCTTCAACCAGCTCATCCTGAGCAGCGAGGTCCTTCTCAGCAAGGTCATCCTGCCGGAGGAATGCCCGGCCCGCCTCAGCGTCTTCCGCAACGGCTTTGCCACCTATGAAACCGCCTGCCACTGTAACCGACTTCGGATCTCGGAGAATGCGCCGGTCCATCTCGCATCCTTCGAAGGCAACCCTGTCCGGCTGCAAAGAGAGACTTTTTTAGACGAGGACTGGAGCCTGTATCTGGCGCTTCGGGGCGAAGCACAGCTGGAGGCATGCCTGCTTACCAATACCCGGCAGCACGCAGACGGTCTTGAGATCAGCTCTCTGGAAGAGACGGATAAGCGGATCGGCTACGAACCTTTTCCGCTGCTTTTCCGCGATACGCCGGAGGAGGATTTCCTGGCCCGCTTTATCGAAGAGTGTAAGCCCCGGGACCGGAAGCTGCTTGAGCTCTATTTTGTGCAAAAGAAAACGCTGGAAGAGATTGCGGGAAGCTTAAACACAAAAAAATCTGCCGTGAGTGAGAGCATGCATCGCATCGTGAACGCTGCCCGTGAACAGGCCCGCGCCGAAGGGCTGGAAGTCCCTGACGGCCCGGTTAAATTATCCGCTGCAAAAAATGAAAAAAAGAAAACAGGAGAAAAAGAAAAATGGCGAACCAATCTACTCATACCCCTGACCTCACTAAGGTCATCACCGGCCCCAACACCCGTATCCTCTATCCCGAGGTCTTCCGCCCCGTTGCCTTCGGCGGAGGAAAGCCTGCCTACAGCGCAAGCCTCCTGATCCCCAAGGCGGACCACGAGACCCTGCAGGCCATCCGCAAGGCCATCGAAGCCGCCTACGACAAGGACGCCGCCAAATATGCCAATGAACTTTCCGCCATCGCCCATGACGAGATCCGCTCCCCACTGCGCGACGGCGACGCAGAGTACCCCGACAGCAGGCTCTACGCCGGCTGCTACTTCCTCCGTGCCCGCAGCTATAAGGCCCCCAGGCTGCTGGACAGGCAGCTGAAGACCATCACTGACCCCGAGGCCATCTACAGCGGCTGCTACGGCCGCGCCTCCCTCCGCATCAGCTTCTACTGTCATGATGGCCGCGCCGGCTTCTCCTGCTGGCTCAATGGCCTGCAGAAAACCGCGGACGGGGAAAAGCTGGGCACCGATTCCGTGGCCGACGATTTTGCCGCCGCCATCGCCAAAAGCAACGCCAAAGCCATCTCTGCCGAAGAGGATATCCCGTTCTGACTGCGCCACAAGAAAGGACCTGCCGCATGAAAACACTTTCCATTGACATCGAGACCTACAGCTCCGTTGACCTGCCCGCCTGCGGCGTCTACCGCTACGCCGAAGCCCCGGACTTCCGCATCCTGCTTTTCGGCTATTCCGTGGATGAGGGCCCGGTGCAGGTCGTGGACCTGGAACACGGGGAGACGATCCCCGAAGACATCCTCAAGGCTCTGGATACCCATTCCATCCTCAAGTATGCCTTCAACGCCAACTTTGAGCGCGTCTGCCTCAGCCGCTACCTGGGCTACCCGCCCGGTGAGTACCTCAGCCCCGTCGGCTGGCGCTGCACAATGGTCTGGGGCGCCACCATGGGCCTGCCACTGAGCCTGGCCGGCGCCGGCGAGGCCCTGCACCTGGACAAACAGAAGCTCGACGAAGGCAAGGAATTAATTCGTTATTTCTGCCAACCGTCTAAAGATTCTGTCCGCAACCTCCCCGACACCACCCTCGAAAACCGCATCCGCTGGGCCCATTTCAAATCCTACAACAAACGCGATGTCGAGGTCGAACCCGCCATCCGCGAAAAGCTCGCGCCCT
>JAZRWD010000003.1:0-2759 GCA_045599525.1 Candidatus Limivicinus sp.
GCAGAGAGCATAAGCTGCAGGCGGTTGCCTACCCGATCCGGAACAAAGACGGTGATGGCGCTGTCCGTAAAGGGCAGGGTGACCGTTCCTGTTTCCTCGTCGACCGCAAGTGGCTCGAGGTGAAGACTGCCGCCATCCCGCACAGCCTCCGCATAGATGCCGGAGTAATCGACGCCGGAGATGTTATCGAACAGTCGGAGACGGATGGTCCCCTCTCCGGTGGTACTGCTCACCAGTACAGGGGCTTCCAGGTCCACCCCATCGACGAACGCAGTAAACTGCTCGGACTGGTCGTTTACCAGGGTAACGACCACGGTCATCTCACCATTCCGTGTGGGCCGGATGATATATCCGCCGTTTCCATATTCATAGACCGGCATGTCTGCCCCATCAATAGAGGCCATCACGTTGCGCACCATGCGGTTGCGGCCTACGGTCAGGGCAAAGGCCGGTCTGCCGGCCTCAGTGTCCGGCTGAGGTGCCATCCCCGCTCGCGGCATCAGAAACAGGCCAGGCATCAGAAGGAACAGGGTCAGCATCAGGAGCGCAACGCCCCGCTGCACCAGAAAACGTTCCTTGCGATAGTTGCTGTAGGACTCAATGACCTCCAATGGCACAGTGCTCTCGTCCAAATTGTTGCCTTTCAGCACCTCGTTCAGAATCTGCTGGGCTTTGCCCGGCTCCAGCTTCGGGCTTCTGTGGCCTACCATGCCGCTAAGAGGTTCAGCCGATTGCGGCCGCTCTTCAGATGCTGACGCACAGACATCGCACGGATTTCCAACAGCTTTGCTATGCTTCGAACACTCATCTTATGGTAGTAGTAGAGGACGAGGACCTGACCCTCAGTAGACGGAAGGCCCAGGACGCGGCTGGACAGGAACTGCTTACGGTCGATCTCAATCAGGACATCTCCGCGGGAATAACTGCTTGCCGGCTCCTTTTCTTCCCCCTGGCCCGCGGCCTGCTTCATCCCGAAGCAGACACGAAATGCCAGCTGGCTCAGCCAGGAGACGAACAGCATGGGGTCCCCCACATCATGGATGCGGCGGAGTGCCTGGGAATAGGTCTCTTTCAGGGCTACCCCGGCGGCCACTTCATCTTCCAGATAGTGGAAGGCAAAGCGGTAGGTCTTCTGATAGGTCGCCGCAAAAAGCTCCGCAAAAGCGTCGCTGCTGCCGTGCTGGACGCCCTGCACCAGAGATGCCAGATATTCATAGTCCAGCTTTTCCAATCGTAGGCCCCTCCCATCTCTGCGTTCTGTTCTTCCCCTCCCGGTCTGACGCGGTGAAACTGCCGGCAAAGGTTTCGTATTTCAGTATTCTCTGTATTTTTTCAGAACATGAAATATTCTCCTTGCTTTACTATAACGCATTTTGAAAAAAAAGCAACACCTGACACGCAGATATTCCGCATTTTCTCCATGCTTATACGGCTCCGGTTATTCCGACCGGGCCTTTTCATGCTCTTTTTGGGCATAATAAAAGAGCATAGCCGCAGACGCAGCTATGCTCGATGTGGATTGGGATTTGTTTTTTGAACGATCAGGCTTCTTCCTTGGACAGCATCACGTTGGTCAGAACGCCGAGAATCAGGGCGCAGGCAACGGTACGCAGTTCAACAGCGCCGAAGGAAACGGTCATGCCGCCGACACCGACGATGAAGATCACGCAGGCAGTAAACAGGTTGCGGTTCTTGTTGAGATCCACACCCTGGAACATACGGAAACCGGAGCTGGCAATGAAGCCGTACAGGGCAACGCAGACGCCACCCATAACGCAGCTGGGAATGGTCTCCAGGAAGGCCACCAGCGGGCTGATGAGAGAGAAGAGGATGCAGGCAAAGGCTGCAGCCCAGATGCTGACGGTAGAGGCATTGCGGGTGATGGCCACGCAGGCGATGGATTCGCCGTAGGTAGTATTCGGGCAGCCGCCAAAGAAGGTGCCGATCATGGAGCCGATACCGTCGCCCAAAAGGGTGCGGGTCAGACCCGGCTCCTGGAGCAGATCCTGACCAATGATGGAGGACAGGTTCTTGTGGTCGGCCAGGTGCTCGGCGAAAACAACAAAGGCAACCGGAGCATAGGCCACAAACAGGGTAGCCAGATAGGCACCATTGACACCGGACCAGTCGGCCTTCAGGAAGGTGAAATCGGGCAGGGCAATGAAGGAATCCAGATTCTTCAGGGCGCTGTAGTCAATAACCGTGGTGGCAGGACCCATCAGGGCAAAGACGGAAGCGACCAGATATCCGGCCAGAATGCCAATAATGAAGGGGATGAGCTTGAGCATCTTTTTGCCATAGGTGCTGCAGAGCATGGTAACTGCCAGGGTGACTAGGCCGCAGATGAGAGAGACATACACGGAGCCGCCTTCCACGTTGGTGGACATCAGGTCGCCGATGGCATTGCCTGCCAGGGAAAGACCGATGATAGCAACAGTGGGTCCGATAACAACGGGGGGCATCAGCTTGTCGATCCAGTTTACGCCGCAGAATTTTACGACCAAAGCAATGACCACGTACACAAGACCGGCAATCGCTGCGCCGATAATCAGGCCGGCATAACCGACGGAAACAGAAACTGCACCACCGAAGGCAGTGAACATCGGTCCGATAAAGGCGAAGGAAGAACCAAGGAAAACGGGGCTGTTGCTTCTGGTGAACAGCAGGTAAATAATCGTGCCGCAGCCTGCACCAAACATGGCAGCGGAAGCCGACAGACCATAACCGACGATTGCGGGAACAGCAATTGTAGCTGCCAT
>JAZRWD010000004.1:0-19939 GCA_045599525.1 Candidatus Limivicinus sp.
GCGCTGTGAGATCGGGGGTTATTGTTCAGCTCTTCTTCCCCGGGCAGAATGGGCTTGCGCGTCACGCTGCGCAGGGTCTGCTGAAAGCCGCAGGTACAGATTGGTGCCTGCCGCGGGCAGGTGCAGCCGTTTTCACGGGCAGCAATCTTGTTTTTCACGATACGGTCTTCCAGGGAATGGAAGCTGATGACACAAAGACGGCCACCGGGATTGAGTTTATCCGGGGCAGTGTCCATCATGGTGGCGACGGAACCCAGTTCGTCGTTCACGGCGATGCGGATCGCCTGGATGGTTCTTTTCGCGGGGTGGCCTTTATCCCGCAGTGCCTGAGCAGGCAGAGCCGAACGGACAAGGTCCACCAGCTCCTGCGTAGTCGTCAGGGGGGCCTGTGCGCGGCGCTCTACAATGCGCCCGGCAATACGGCGGGCGTAGCGCTCTTCGCCAAATTCAAACAGAATCTTAACCAGCTCTTCCTCGCTCCAGTGGTTGACCACCTCAGCGGCGGTGAGAGCCGCAGAATTATCCATGCGCATGTCCAGCGGGGCATCCTGCATATAGGAGAAGCCACGCTCGATCTCATCCAGCTGCGGGGAAGAAACGCCAAGGTCGAACAGCATACCGTCGACCCCTTCGATGCCAAGGCCATCCAGAACGGAGGCAGCCTCACAGAAATTGGAGTGGACAAAGGTGATCCTGTCTGCAAATTCCTTCAGGCGCTCCCGGGAACGCTCGATGGCGATCTGGTCACGGTCGATGCAGATGAGGCGACCGGTGGTCAGGCGGGAGGCGATCTGCCAGGAATGGCCGCCCATGCCCAGGGTGCCGTCCAGATAGATGCCGTCCGGTTTGATATTCAGATTTTCTATACACTCGTTCAACAGAACGGAAATATGCCCAGCCATCAGAACGCCAGCTCCTCCATAATCGACGCAATGTTTTCCGGCGTCATTTCTGCCGCACAGACCTCATCCCAGGCGACGCTGTCCCATACCTCGACATGGTTATTGCAGCCGATAATGGCCACCTCCTTGCCCAGATGGGCAAAGTCCCGCAGGTTTTGCGGAAGAAGGGCACGGCCCTGACCGTCCGACTCCAGCCGGGCGGCATGGGCAAACAACGGGCGCAGCTTGCGCTGCTGGATATAGGGCATGGCATTGACGCGTTCAACAAAGCGCTGCCAGTTTTCTTCGCTGTAAATATTTAAGCAGGGGTCTGCCGAGGGGGTAACGTAAAAAACCGGACCCAGCTCGTCACGGAGCCTGGCCGGAATGAAAACCCTTCCCTTATTATCGAGAGAGTGCCGATATTCACCTGTCACTGTGCAGCACCTCCTCAGACAACCGGAATTACACGAGCTAACACGGCAGATGCAGCGGCAAGACCGGGAGCCGCCCGACAGCAGAAACACTATGGCCTCTCATCGGCGGGACAGTGCACCACATTCCACCACTTTACCCCACATTTGTGTTTTCATTATAGGAGAGGCCATAATAAAAAGCAAGAACAATCTTTTGTTACTTTTTGTCTTATTTCCCCTGCTCCGGGCAGCAAAAAACAGCGGTCTTCCTGCTTCGAAGACCGCTGCTGCGAATGATCCATTTGAGGGGATGCACAGTCCGTGCTTTGGTATAGGACCACCGTTCGGCATGGGGGGCCGGTCAGAGAATTGGGTCAGGGCAGGAAAACCGCATTCAGGTCTGCCGTGCCGTCGATCCCGCTGACCGCACCGGTTTCGGTAAACTGCCAGACGTCATAACCATAAAGGAAGTTCGGGTTCTGATAATTCTCCGTATAGCTGGCCATCCAGATGCTGTAGCAGGAGATAGCCGGGAAGTTGATGGCATAATAATAGTAGTTCTGGTTGGAGTAGACCCCCACAGCGTAGCCGTAGGAGGCCATCCGGTCGCAGAACGCGCGGGCCATGGCAGACTGCCGGTTAGGGCTCAGGTTGTCGGAGCGGCCCTCGGGATAATCGCCCGACCATTCGGTGTCGAAATAGACCGGGTAATCCAGCGCCAGCCCGTGGAGGACCTCTGCCGTATAGACCGCCTCAGCGACGGCCTCGGACTCGGTAATGGCTGTGGAATAGAAATAGACGCCGATCTTCAGACCGGCCTCTCTGGCACCGGTCAGGTTCTGCAGGGCGTAGGAATCGTTATAGATTCCGCCCGAACCCCAGCCTCGGCCGCCGATACGGACAATGGCGAAGTCGATGCCGGCTTGCTTTACCGTGGGCCAGTCGATATCATAATTAAACTGGGAGACATCCACCCCCAGCTCATCGGCCTTGCGTCCGGTCTGGTCGAAAAAGTACAGCTTGCCGTCGACCCGCTGCAGGCCGTGCAGGTAATTGCCGGCTGCATCGGTGTAATAGAGCCAGCCGTTGCCGTCCTGCTGCCAGTCTGCCATTGCAGTGCAGGGGCACAGCAGCAAAAGGACCGCCGCCAGCAAGCTGAGCAGGCGGCGGGCTGTGTGTTTCAGGGTCATGGGTGTATGCGAGGCGACCGGCCTTATTCGGAGACCAGGCCGTATTCCTTTGCCAGTTCACGGAACTTGGGCAGGGAGCGGCTGATGGTATCGTAGGAGACGCAGTAGGCCAGACGGGCGTAGCCGGGATAGAAGAAAGTGTCGCCGGGGACGAGGAGGATATCCTTCAGCATGGCCTTTTTGCAGAATGCCATAGAATCTGCCTCGGGGCTTTTGATGAAGAGGTAGAAGGCACCATCGGGGCGAACGAACTCGAAGCCCATCTCTGACAGAGCGTTATACAGCAGGTTACGGTTGTCTTCATACTTGGAGACATCGGCAGTCTGGCCGATGCACTCGGCCGCGACCATCTGCATCAGCGGAGAGAGGCAGACATTGCCGTAGGTTCTGGCCATGAAGCCGATAGCTTCCATAACACGGTCGTAATCCTCGACATTTTTGTTCACTGCGATAAAGCCGATACGGTCACCGGGCATGGAGAGGGACTTGGAGAAGGAGTAGACATAGATGGTGTTGCGGTACATTGCCGGCAGGAAGGAGACCTCTGCGCCGCCGTAGAGGAGCTCACGGTAGGGCTCGTCAGCAATGAGGTAAATGGCGTGGCCATATTCCTGCTGCTTCTTTTCGAGGACCGCAACGACCTGCTCGAGGTTTTCTCTGGTCAGGACAATGCCGGAGGGGTTGTTGGGGCTGTTGACGATCATGTAAGCCGTTTTCTCGGTTACGGCTGCCTCGAGGGCTTCGACATCGATCTGGAAATCGCCGGGAGTGGAGGGAATGGCCTTGAAGTCAACACCGACGGTCTTGGCATAGAAGGAATAGTCCATAAAGAACGGGGTGACACCGATGGCTTCGTCGCCGGGGGTGGTCAGTGCCTTGGAGAGGATGCAGAGAGCTGCGGAAGCACCCATGGTAAAGAAGATGTCGGAGCCTTCATACTTCACACCGTAGGTGGAGGTGAGGTAATCTGCGACCTTGGCCTTGGGGCCGGGCAGACCGGCTGCGGGTGCATAGGAGTGGAGCTCCATAGCCGGGCGGGTGTCGATGAGGCGCTTAATGGTCTCGTGGACGCAGGCGGGAGGATCAACACTGGGGTTGCCCATGGTGAAATCGAACACGTTTTCACGGCCGATCTCCTGTGCGCGCTTTACGCCATAGGCCTGCAGCTCACGGATGGGATTGCCGCCTCTGCCGAGGGAAATAAACTTTTCGTCAAACATAACCGTATTCTCCAGTCATTAAAAAAATTTATTGATTTAAAAAGGCGAATTCTGCTTTGTCTATTATAACACACATTCCCTGTTCGGCAACTAATTTTTTCCCCTGCAGCCGCCTTCACGGAGTCTGTGAATTGGACAGTTTTGCACCTTTTCGCCTGTTTTTCCTGTGTTTTTTCTGAAAATCAATTCATTTCCCGCAAATGCCCATGTCTTTCCCCCTGCCAATACTTAAAAAAGCTGAATGATATTTTCGAAACAGCAGTTGACTTATTGTGCTATCGTTGCTAAAATGTTCACACTGCAGAAAAGACTTTTTTCTGAAACGGAACAGCAAAAGTACAACAGCAACAAACGGAGGACAGTATGAAAATTGGACCGTTAGAGCTGGTTGTGATCTTTATTGTTGCTCTGCTGGTCATCGGCCCCAACAAGCTGCCGGAATACGCCAAGAAGCTTGGCTCTGCCATGAGAGAATTCTCCAAGGCATCCAAGGTCATCTCTGACGAGATCCGCCAGGATGTTGTGGAACCGCTTCAGGAAGCCACCGAACCTCTCCGCGAGGTCATGGAGCCGTTTGAAGAGATCAACAAGGAAATTAAGAGCAGCAAAAAAGAAATCACAGACAGCCTGAGCAGCATCGGCAAGGCTCCTGCCAAGAAAAAGGAAAAGGCAGAGACCAAGCCCGCAGAGGAAGCAGCTGAACAGCCTGCTGAATCCGCAAGCACCGCAGAAGCGCCTGCCGCAGAGCCGGCTGAGGCCCCCGCTGCAGAACCCGCTCCCGCACAGCCCGCACCCGCAGAACCGGCAGCCACAGAACCGGCTGAGGAAAAGTAATCTTTTATCAGGAGGAACTATCAAATGAAAATCAGTGTACAGGAACTTCTCATTGTTCTTGCCATCGTCATCATCATCTTTGGACCGACCCAGATCCCCAAGCTGGTCAAGGGTATCAAGAAGAGCTCTCAGGCCATGAAGGAAGGCCTTGAGGAGGATGAAGAAGACATCCCCGCAGCCAAGAAGTCCAAGAAGTCCGGCAAAAAGTCTTCCAAGAAGGCAGTAGAGGACGACGACGACTCCGATGACGACGAATAAGAAAGAGACAAAGAAATCAACGGCAAAAGCCAAGGCGAACAATAACGGTGAGATGAGCCTGACCGGCCATCTGAAGGAAATGCGCAACCGCATAGTCGTCACCCTAGTGGTAATGATCGTGGGCATGGTTGCCTGCTTTGCCTATGCAGAAACGCTGGTCAACCTGCTCACGAATATCGGTGCACAGTATAATTACACCTTCATCACAATGAAGCCTCAGGAAGGTCTGATGGTGAGCTTCACCATTTCGATCATCGGCGGTTTCGTGATTGCCGTTCCCCTGCTGGCGTATGAGATCTTCGCCTTCTGCAGCCCGGCAATGCGCAAAAAAGAAAAGACCTTCATGATCCTCGCATTGATCTTTGGCGGTATTTTCTTCTGCATCGGTGTATGCTTCGCCTACTTCATCACCATGCCGTTCATGCTCCAGTTCCTTGCCAAATTCGGTGCAGGAACGATCATGTCCTCCACCACAACCAGCCTTCAGAATTATATTGATTTTCTGCTGCTGGTGTTTGTGATCTTTGGTGTCATCTTTGAGCTGCCGGTCATCTCCGTGCTGCTCACCGCTCTGGGTCTGGTAAAGCCGCTGTGGCTGATTAAAGCCCGTAAGGTCGTTATCGTTCTGATCTTCGTCCTTGCTGCCTTGATCACCCCGCCCGATATTGTCTCCCAGATCATGGTCGCTATCCCCATTATCCTTCTCTATCAGCTGAGTATCCTGCTGAGCAAGCTGGTATACAGTCTCAAGAGGAAGAAGGCTGAGGATGACGAGGATGAAGACGACGAGGACGACTAATTCCCGGTAAATTTCACAGCCTGTAAGAGCCGCTCCGAAAGGGGCGGCTCTTTTGTTTTTTGTCCGCAGCGCGCGGACAAAAATGTTCATGAAAAATTTAATTATTCTTGCATATAGCAGATGGAAATGGGATAATGAGCTGTTTCTATAATGGAGACATATCGCGTTATCCAAAATAACTCTGAAAGGAGAAAAATATGCTTTTCGCAGCCCTGTTTTTGTTTTTCATCATACTCAACGGCAAGATCACTCTCGAAATCGTGCTGGTGGGTCTGGTGGTCTGCGGACTGACTGATCTGCTGGCCTGCAAAGTGCTTGGCTGGAACCTCGAAAAGTCCCGCAGAACCCTGCGCCTGCTGCCGGATATTCTGTCTTATCTGGCACTTCTGGTGTGGGAAATCATCAAGGCAAATCTGGCCGTCATGAAGGTCATCCTCAGTCCACAGCCAGAGATCAAGCCGATCCTCTTTACCCTTCGCAGCCTGCTGAAGACTGAGGCAGCACAGACTGCCATGGCCAACAGCATCACCATCACCCCCGGCACCTACACGGTTTCCCTGGATGATGAGGTCCTCCGCGTACACTGCCTGAACGACAGCTTTTATCTGGAGGAAATGCAGCTCGTTTTCCAGAAGCGCCTGGTCGCCATTGAGGAAAAAGAAAGGAAGATCGCAAAGCATGGTTGATATTCTTTCAATCGGCTGGCTTGAGGATGTGTTCATGCTCGTCGGCGGGATCATCGGTGTCGGCTGTCTGGTCGGCCTGATCTATGGTGTGCGCTCCCCCCGGTTTACCGATAAACTGGTGGCCGTAAACATCGTTACCACCCTCTCCCTGAACCTCATCTGCATGCTGGCTCTGTATTTCAAGCAGGATTTTATCCTGGACATTGCCCTGATCTATGCACTGCTGAGCTTTGCCGCTGTTGCGGTTCTGGCCAAGCTGCTCATTGACCGCAAGGGAAAGAAAGGAGATAAGAAATGAGTGTAAGAGCAGTTCTCGGTGCCGCTTTTCTTCTGCTTGGTGCCGTTACCTTTGCCATCTCTGTGCTCGGTGTGCTGCGCTTCAAGTATGTGCTGAACCGCCTGCATGCCTCGGCCATCGCCGATACGCTGGGAACGCTGCTTTCGGTTCTTGGTCTGATCATTCTGCGTGGCTTCTCCTTTGCTGCCGTTAAGCTGATCCTGATCGTTCTGTTCATGTGGTTTACCGGCCCCATCTGCACAAACCGTATCGCCGCGGCAGAGGTTGCCACGGATGATGAATACAAGAAACAGGCGAGGTGCTGAGTATGCAGATCGTAACTTTATTTCTTGTTCTGTTTCTGATCGTCTGTGCGGTTCTGGCTTCTCTGAGCAAAAGCCTGTTCAACACCGTGCTGATCTACATGGCTTTCGGCACAGTGCTCAGCGTCATCTGGCTGATCCTGCAGGCACCGGACCTTTCCATTACAGAGGCTGCCGTAGGCGTTGGTGTTGACGCGGTCCTGTATTTCGTCACACTGAAAAAGCTCGGCGCACTCAAAGTAAAGGAGGAGGCAGAAAAGCATGAGCTGGAAGAGCTTTAAGAGCTGGGTCGACGGCGAACGGGAAGCCTTCGACTTTATCGAACAGCCTGAGACCAAACCCGCAAAACATCGGTCCGCCTTCGCCGGTCCCTCCGAGCAGGCCCGCCGTACACTGATCACCGCTGTTGCGGTTCTGACCGCCGCAGCACTCCTGTTCGTCATGCTGTCTGTGGTCTACTCGATTCCCCTTTACGGCGACGGTGTGACAACAGATAACGAAGTCCCCCTCAAGTATATCGAGGAAGGCATGGCTGAGGTCGGTGCGCAGAACCTGGTCGCCAATATCATTCTGGTCTACCGTGGCTTCGACACCTTCGGTGAATCCACCGTTCTGTTTACCGCAGCCACCTGCGTTATTTTCCTGCTGATGGTCGGCGGACACGGCCATGCAAAGCCTGCAGACAAAAAGCCGTACAAGCCCCGGGAAAACACCGTGATCCTGCGCTCTGCCGTATGCGCGCTGTTCCCCTTTGTGCTTGTCTTCGGTGTTTACATTCTGCTTAACGGCCACCTGTCTCCGGGCGGCGGCTTTTCCGGCGGTGCAGTGCTGGGTGCAGGACTTATCCTGCTGGACGTTTCCCTGAGCACCCGTACACTGGGTAAGTTCTTTAATCACACGGTCTACACCGTGATCAAGGTAGGTGCCTTGTGCATTTACGGGATCATCATCCTCTACCTGGTGCTCTGCGGGGCTAACGGTATTGACAATCACATCGGTGTAGGTATTGCCGGACAGCTCTTCTCGGCCGGTGTTATCCTGCCCATCAACCTGATGGTCGGCTTTGAGGTCGCCTGCACTATGTACGCTTTCTTCACTAATTTCTACAGGGGGGAACTGCGATGAACTTCAGTGTTTTTTATCAGAATATGTTTTTCACCGGGGCAGCCATCCTGTTTGTCATCGGATTCCTGACCATGCTGCTCCACCGCAACCTGATCAAAAAGACCATCTGCCTCGGAATCATGGACTCGGCCATTTACCTGACCCTGACCAGCTTCGGCTACACCGCAGGCCGTGTAGCCCCGATCGTTGCCGATGTAAGCGAGCCCGTCTCCTCTGCAGTATACGCTAACCCCCTGCCCACCGGCCTGGTCCTCACCGGCATCGTGGTCAGTGTTTCCGTTACGGCATTTATGCTGGCTCTGATCGTACGGCTTTACGGCATTTATCACACGCTGGACCTGGACGAAATCCTGGCCGCAGCAAAGAAGGGAGATAACTGATGCTTCCCATTTATCAGAATATCCCTGCCGTCTCCATCTTGTTAATGATGATGACCGGCATTTTGAGCATCCTCCCCCACGGGAAAAAGACCGCTTACCGTCTGACCCTGCTGAGCCTGGCCGTTGTATTCTGTGCCAGCGTCGTGCTTACCGTCAGCCTGGCCGCCGGCCAGTCCTTTGCCTACTCCATGGGCAACTGGGGTGCTCCCTGGGGCAATGAGCTCCGCTCCGGCCCGTTCGAGGCTCTGCTGGCTTCGGTCTTCTCCTTCACCATGTTTTTTGCGATCCTCGGCGGCCGCTATGACGCCAGCCAGGACATTAAAGAAGAAAAGCAGGGCTACTATTACATTATGCTGGACCTGCTGATGGCCAGCCTTCTGGCGCTGATCTACACCAACGACCTGTTCACCGGATACGTGTTCATCGAGATCAACACGATCACCGCCTGCGCTTTGGTCATGGCCAAGGAAGAGGGAAAAACGATCGCCGCAACTGTTCGCTACCTCATTATGAGCCTTGTGGGCAGCTCCCTGTTCCTGCTGAGCGTTTCCCTGCTGTACGGCATCACCGGCGAGCTGCTGATGGAGAGCCTTGCTCCCGCAATTGCCGCCATCACGGCAAACGGAAGCTACCTGCTCCCGCTGGCAGCCCTGACCTGCATGATGATCTGCGGTCTCTGCATCAAGAGCGCCCTGTACCCCTTCAGCACATGGCTTCCCGATGCCCACGGCACAGCAACCACCACCTCCAGTGCTGTTCTTTCCGGCCTGGTCATTAAAGGCTATATCATTCTGATGATGAAGGTCTTTGTCCGCTGCTACAGTCTGGAGACGATCAACATCCTGGGTATCACGGATGTCCTTTTTGTTCTTGGTGTACTTGCCATGATCATGGGTTCACTCAAGGCGATCAAGGAGACCCACATCAAGCGTATGATCGCCTACTCCAGTGTTGCACAGGTCGGCTACATCTTTACCGCAATGGGTCTCGGCACACTAGGCGGCCTGGCTGCTGCCGGCTTCCAGATCATCGCCCATGCCGTAACCAAGAGCCTGATCTTTATGTGTGCCGGCGGCATGATCGACGCTTCCGGCCACAACAAACAGTTTAACGACCTTGATGGCGCTGCCTGGCGCAACCCGATTGCCGGCCTCGGCTTCTCCATCGGTGGTCTGGCTATGGTAGGCATTCCCCTTCTGGGTTCCTTCGTTGCCAAGGTGCTGATTGCCGGTGAGTCCGTCGGTCTTGCCTGGCGCACTCCCGTCGTACTGCTTGCTCTGGGTGCCAGCTCTGTACTGAACGCCCTGTATTACCTCCCGGCCATCATCCGCATCTGGCTGCCGGAGAAGGAGCACAAGGAATACCACAAGCTCCCCGCCGACTGGAACCTGCGCATTGCCGCAACGGTCCTTTCGATCACCGTCGTTGTTCTGGGTATCTGCTACAAGCCCATCGCTGAGCTGCTGCAGCTTGGCGTTCAGTATCTTCAGTAAAGGAGGGAACCCATGAAATTGCTATATCTTCTGACCCTCCTGGTTCCGGTAATCGCCGCAGCGCTCATGCTGACTCCGAATTACCGGAAATCCTGGAAGGTATTGACCTGCGGTGCCTGTGCCGCGGAGCTGCTGCTCACCATTCTGATTGCTGCACTCCCCAAGGGGACCTTCACCCTGTTCACCCTGATGCAGCTGCGTTTTGTTCTTCATCCCGATGCTGCGGGCAGCTTCTTCGCCGTCCTGTTCAGCGTTCTGTTCCTCGCCGCGGCAGTGTTTGCCACCGAGTATCTGGAGCATGACAAGACTCCCGGGGAATTCGGTGCAGTGTATGTACTGACCCTGGACGCCATGATTGGGCTCAGCCTCGCCGGTGACCTCGCCACCTACTATATGTTCTTTGAGTGTCTGACCCTTGCCAGCTTCCCGCTGATCCTGCACGACCTGCGTTCTCAGTCCCGCGCTGCCGCAAAGAAGTACCTGTGCTATTCCCTGCTGGGTGCCGCACTGGTCCTGTTCGGTCTGGTCTGCGGTTATGAATTCCTGGGTACACTGACTTTCCGTGCCGGCGGCTATGCCGTCTCCGGCAACCCGACCATTGCGCTGGCCGTTGCTTTTGTGACCGTTATGGGCTTTGGCTGCAAAGCCGGCATCATGCCTCTGCATGACTGGCTGCCCACCGCTCACCCTCAGGCACCGGCTCCTGCCTCTGCCATTCTTTCCGGTTGTGTGACCAAAGCCGGTGCACTCGGCATCGTCCGCGTCATCTTCTTCCTGTACGGCGCCAGCTTCCTGCGTGGCACATGGGTTCAGACTACCCTGATTGCCATCGCACTGATCACAGTCTTCTCCGGCAGTATGCTGGCCTATAAGGAAAAGATTCTGAAAAAGCGCCTTGCCTATTCCACTGTCAGCCAGGTCAGCTATGCACTGCTCGGCATTTTCCTGTTCTCCGCTACCGGCTTTACCGGTGCCATGCTGCAGGTGCTGTTCCACGCATCTACCAAGGTCTGCCTCTTCCTTTGCGCCGGTGCAATCATTCACCACACCGAAAAGGAACGCATCTACGAAGCCGACGGCAGTTTTGCTTTCTACGGTCTGGGTAAGTTTATGCCCCTGACCATGATCGGTTACACCTTCGCCTCCCTGTCTCTGGTTGGCTTGCCCCCCTTTGGCGGTTTCGTCAGCAAGTGGTATCTGGCCTCCGGCAGTCTGGAAGCCCTGGGTACTGCCGGATGGATCGGGGCCGCAGTGCTGCTGGTCAGCGCACTGCTGACCGCAGGCTACCTGCTCAGCATCACCGCAAAAGCCTTCTTCCCCGCACCGGAGGATGCCCTCTGTCAGGCCCATGAGGCCACCTGGCGTATGACCGTTCCCATTCTCAGCCTTGGCATCGTTCTGGCTGTGCTGGGCGTATGCAGCTTTGGACTGTCCGATCTGTTTGCCGCCATTGCGGCACAGCTGCTGTAAGGAGGTGCCTGCATGAATTCATTCCTTTTTGTCCCCATGCTGTTCGCCATCCTTTGCGGACTGTTCATGTTTATTCGTCCGTTCACGGACCGCACAAGCCGCAACAAATATGTGTTCGCAGTCACCTGCCTGACCAGTGTCATGGTCCTGGGCTTCGCCCTCTCGGGAAACGAAGCATATCAGGTGCTCATCCCGCTCGATGACCAGCTGAACGTTGCCTTCCGTGTGGACGGCCTGTCCCGTGTTTTCTGCCTGATCATCTCGATTCTCTGGCCAATCGCTGTGCTCTACAGTTTTGAGTACATGAGCCTGGAGCACAAGGAGAACCGCTTCTTTGCCTTCTACACCATCACCTACGGTGTGGTAATTGGCATCGCCATGGCGGAAAACTACTTCACGCTGTATCTCTTCTATGAGCTGCTGACCTGCGTCACCCTGCCGATCGTTATGCACGAGATGGATGACAAGGCCCGCTTTGCCGGACGCCGCTATATCATCTATTCCATGAGCGGTGCGGCGCTGTCCTTCATTGCCATGATCCTCGTCATGAGCCACGGCAGCCTGTCCTACACCCTTGGCGGCGCTGCCGCAGTAACCGGGATGACGGCTCAGATGGTCTTTCTGCTGGGCTTCTTCGGCTTCGGTGCCAAGGCCGCTATCGTTCCGCTGCATGCCTGGCTGCCCACTGCCGGTGTGGCCCCCACCCCGGTCACGGCTCTTCTGCATGCTGTCGCGGTCGTTAACTCCGGCCTGTTTGCCATCCTCCGCCTGACGTATTACTGTGTCGGCGCTGAAGTGCTGCAGGGCACCCTGGCTCAGAACATTGCCATGGGCTTTGCCTGCTTCACCATCGTTTACGGCAGTGCCATGGCTCTGCGGAACCGCAACCTAAAGCGCCGCCTGGCCTATTCTACTGTCTCCAACCTGAGCTATGTTTTGCTTGGTGCGACCCTGATGAATCCGGCCGGGATGACTGCCGCCCTGATGCACATGGTCCAGCACAGTGCCATTAAGATCACCCTGTTCTTTGTCGCCGGTGCCCTGCTCTGCGCAACGCATCACCACCGCCGCAACGTAGACGAATACGAAGGCTATGCCAAGAAGCTACCGCTGTTGTTTATCGTGTTTGCCATCGCCTCTCTGTCCCTGATTGGTGTACCTCCGTTCGGCGGCTTCACCAGCAAATGGGCAATTGCTGAGGCTGCCGCAGCTGCCGGTACGCCGATGGCTTATGTCGGCATCGCCGCTCTCTGCATCAGCGCTTTTCTGACCGGCCTTTACCTGGTGGATGTGCTGATCTGGGCTGTATGGCCCCGCAACGACGTGGTGTTTGACCCCGGTGAGGTCCACGTCAACGGCTGGCAGATCAACGTCAGCCTGATCATCCTGACCGGTCTTGTCCTGGTCATCAGCCTCTTCGCCAATCAGATCTATGCACTGCTCGGCGCAGTTGCCGGGCTGTAAGAAAGGAGGAACGAACCATGAATCTTCTGACAAATGTATTATTAATGATCGTCCTCCCGATGGTGGCCGGCCTCTGTGCCTGGCTGCTGGAACAGAAAAAGGGAGCCACCCCGGCAAACCTTTTCGCCACTGCAGTAGCTGCTGTTCAGGTGCTGCTGTGTGCATTGCTCTGGGGTCATCTCGGTGAGACCGCCTTCATTCCCGTGCTTGCCGGCTTCGGTTTCCACTTCCAGGTCACCGGCTTCCAGCTGGTTCTCTCCTCCCTCGCCTGCTTCCTGTGGTTCATGACGACGGGCTTCTGCTCCTACTATTTCCACGGGCATCATGGTGTGGGCCGCTATCAGCTGTTCAGCTTCCTGACCCTCGGCTCCATTATCGGTGTGTTTGTCTCCGCTGACTTCTTTACCCTGCTGTTCTTCTTCGAGATCATGAGTGTAACCAGCTGGGTCACTGTCATCCATGAGCAGACTCCCAACGCCATTGATGCTGCAGCCAGCTATCTTGGCTTCGCCGTGATTGGCGGCCTGTGCACAATGATGGGTCTTTTCCTGCTGCAGCACATTGCCGGAACACTCGTCTACACGGAACTCAGCGAAATCATGCCGGGTGTCCCCCACAACGCACTGCTGTACACTGCAGGCATTCTGGTCGTGTTCGGCTTTGCCGCCAAGGCCGGTATGTGGCCGCTACACACCTGGCTGCCCGCCGCACACCCTGCTGCCCCGGCTACCGCCTCCGCACTGCTCTCCGGTATCATTACCAAGGCCGGTGTGTTCGGTATCTGTGCTACCTCCGTTTCCCTGTTCCTTACCGACTTTAACTGGGGCATGGGGCTTCTCTGCTTCGGCGTGATCACCATGTTTACCGGAGCTGTCCTGGCTATTTTCAGCATCGACCTGAAGCGTACTCTGGCCTGCTCCTCCATGAGCCAGATCGGCTTTATTATCGTAGGTATCGCCATGCAGCGCCTACTGGGTGAGGAAAGCACGATCGCGGTCTACGGCTCCGTGCTGCATGTCTGCAACCACTCCACCCTGAAGCTGTGCCTGTTCCTTTGCGCCGGCGTTCTGGTACACTGCTGCCACTCCCGTGACCTGAACGACCTTAAGGGCTTCGGCCGCGGCAAGTGGGCTTTCCTGCTCGCCTTTACCATGGGTTACCTCGGCATCACCTGCATGCCTCTCTTTGGCGGCTATGTCTCCAAGACCCTGCTGCATGAAAGTATTCTGGAGTACGTGGAGATCCTGCACGAGGAAGGACAGTCCATTGCCTTCATGAAGGGCGTTGAGTATCTGTTCCTCTGCTCCGGCGGCTTCACCATGGCTTACATGACCAAGCTTTTCGTCGCACTGTTCTTTGAAAAGAACAGCGACCCGGCAAAACAGGCAAAGATGGACGCCATGAACAGAAAGTATATCGGCGCAATACCCGCAGCGATCCTGCTGGCTGCCGGTCTGGTCTCCCCCATTTTCGGCTGCTTCCCGCACCAGACGATGGACCAGCTGGCAAACCTGTCCCTGCACTTCTTTGACGCAGAGCCCATGCACCATGCCGTACACTACTTCGCCTGGGCAAATCTGAAGGGCGCTGTCATTACTGTCGTCATCGGCGGCGTGACCTACTTTGGCTTTATCCGCACTGTACTCATCCGCGGTGGTAAGTACATTGATATCTGGCCGAAGAAGCTGGACCTCGAGCGTAGCGTTTACCGCCCGCTCCTGCTCAATGTGCTGCCCTTCATCGGTGCTTTCTGCGCTCGCCTCCTCGGAAGCATTTTTGACTGGATCGTTACCGGCTGCGGTGTGCTGCTCCGCAAGGGCAACCATGACCTGGGCCGCGACGATGTGAACGACACCTTCGCCGTATACCCCAAGGACATGGACGGCACCCGCGGAACTACCGCCACCCTGGCCTACGGCATGATGCTGGCCGGCCTGGTGATCATGGTCTGCTTCGCCTACGTCCTGCTGCGGCTGTAATCCTGCGACAGAGCCTTGCTACAGCGGACCTCCGGTCCGGGGTCCGCTGTTTTGAGAGTGTCCCGGACCTACTGCAAATACAAACCATAAACAGAAAAGGCCGTCCCGGCTGCACATTTGCTGTGCCGTCGGGACGGTCTGTTTTCTTTTTTTGCGAAAAGTGCAGACAGGATCAACCCGTGGAAACTCAGGTCGCCGGTAAATCGATTTGCTCCCCAGGTAATGCCCACTCACCGAAACGCACAGGGGGCGGTGTTTCTTCGGCGTCCTGTGTCAGAAGGTTTTCCATCCAGATCATATCGTACCAGGTGCCGAACTTATAGCCGCTGTTATGGAAGCGTCCCACAAGGATAAAGCCCATATGGGCGTGGAAACGCGGGCTATCCTCGCTCAAATGGGCGTCAGGCGCATTTGGTACTGCGATGCAGGCATTCATATTCCGGATATTCATTGCCCGTAAAGAGGCCTCCAGTGCCCGATACAGGGCTTTTCCGATTCCCCTGCCCTGGCAGTCCTGCCGCACGTAGACGGTCGTCTCTACGGACCAGTCGTAAGCTCTGCGGCTGTGGAAAGCTCCCGCATAGGCATAGCCCAATATCACGCCGTCTTCCACGGCCTTCAGATAGGGATACTTTGCTGAAATGGTCTCAATCCGCTGACGGAACTCCTCCACTGAAGGGACCTCGTATTCAAAACTAACCGCCGTATCGGTCACATAGGGTGCATAAATGGCGAGGAGGACTTCCGCATCCTCCGGAAGAACCCGTTTGATCTCCATAGTCTTTCCCTTTCACTGTGCATATTTTTTCCTATTCTACACGATGGCAATGAATTTGTCATGGGTGTGTTTGTTGCAGAAGCTTCATTGCAGCCAATGAAGTCAGGATATTCGCCGCGCGTGAGGGGTACAGACAATATATAATGCGCACAGCGCAGGACAGAGTTCTGTCCTGCGCTGTGCACTCATGGAAAGACGATTAAACTTACAGGTTTGCGCGGATTGCCTCGATCAGCACACTGTATTCGTCTTCAGTAAGGAACTTGCGCTGGGGATTCATCGCGAAGGTGCTGCCCCATTCAAATTCGTCATCTTCATACTTGGGAACGAGGTGGAAATGCAGGTGGTGGCCGGTATCGCCATAGGCACCGTAGTTGACCTTCTTCGGTGCAAAGGCCTTGTGCAGGGCTTCAGCAACGTGGTTCACGTCTTCAAAATAGGCGGCACGCTCTTCAGCGGTGAGTTCGACCATTTCACTGACATGCTTTTTGTGAGCAACGATCACGCGGCCCTTGTGGCTCTGTTCCTTGAAGAGGTAGAGCTTGGAGGCGGGAAGCTCACAGATCTTGATCCCGAATGCATCAACGAGTGCGCCCTCAGCGCAGTAGGAGCAATTGCAGTCAAACATAGTGTAATTACCTTCCTTATCGCTTATCTTTTATTCTGCGGCCTTTTTGGCCGAAAATACAGGGAATGGAGAGAATGGCTCAGAACAGGCCGGAGATTCTGCCGTTTTCGTCCACGTCGATTTTCTCGGCAGCGGGGACCTTCGGCAAGCCGGGCATTGTCATAATGTCGCCTGTCAGAGCGACGATGAAGCCGGCGCCGGCAGAGACCTTCAGGTTTCGAACGGTGACAGTAAAGCCAGTGGGGGCCCCAAGCAATGCCGGATCATCGGAGAAGCTGTACTGGGTCTTTGCCACGCAGATGGGCAGAGCACCAAAGCCAAGAGCTTCCAGCTGTTTTGCCTGCTTCTTTGCGTTATCGGTCAGCTGCACACCGTCAGCGTGGTAAATGCGGCGGCAGATGATATCCAGCTTCTGTTCGATGGTGGTGTCAAGTGCGTAGCTCTGCGTGAAGGTATTGGGCTGCTCGCAGAGGCGGACGACCTCCTCGGCCAGAGCCTTACCGCCCTCGCCGCCCTTAGCCCAGACTTCGGACAGACGGACATTCACGCCCAGTTCGTTGCACATTTCCTCCACCAGCTTCAGCTCGGCATCGGTATCGGTTGGGAACGCGTTTATGGCCACCACGCAGGGCAGGCCGTATACATTCTTAATGTTGCCCACATGCTGCAGCAGGTTGGGCATGCCCTTGCGCAGGGCTTCCAGATTTTCGTTGTTCAGCTCGGCCTTCGGCACGCCGCCGTGATACTTCAGGGCACGGACCGTAGCCACAATGACGACCGCAGAGGGATGCAGGTCAGCCAGACGGCACTTGATGTCCAGGAACTTCTCGGCACCCAGGTCTGCCGCAAAGCCAGCCTCGGTAACTGTATAGTCTGCAACCTTCAGGGCCATACGGGTAGCCGTCACCGAGTTGCAGCCATGGGCAATGTTGGCAAAGGGACCGCCATGAATAAACACAGGGGTACCCTCCAGTGTCTGGACCAGATTGGGCTTCAAGGCATCCTTCAGCAGAGCAGCCATGGCACCCTCGGCCTTCAGGTCGTGGGCGGTGACCGGCTTACCATCGTAGGTGTAGCCAACAATAATGCTGGCAAGACGCGCCTTAAGGTCTGTAATATCCGAAGCCAGACACAGAACAGCCATGACCTCTGAAGCAACGGTGATATCGAAACCGTCTTCACGGGGAACGCCCTGCATACGGCCGCCGATGCCGTCAATGATGTGGCGAAGCTGACGGTCGTTCATATCTACCGCACGCTTCCAGGTGATCTGCTTCGGGTCGATGCCCAACAGGTTGCCCTGCTGGATGTGGTTATCGAGCATAGCAGCCAGCAGGTTGTTGGCCGCGCCGATGGCATGGAAGTCGCCGGTGGAGTGCAGGTTAATGTCTTCCATCGGAATAACCTGGGCATAGCCGCCACCGGCTGCGCCACCCTTTACCCCGAAGACGGGCCCCAGAGAAGGCTCACGCAGAGCAGCAACGGCATTTTTGCCGATTTTGCAGAGGGCATCGGTCAGGCCAACCGATGTCGTAGTCTTACCTTCGCCCGCCGGGGTCGGCGTAATGGCGGTGACGAGGATAAGTTTGCCGTCAGGACGTTCTGCCCGGTCCTTCAGGAGCTTATAATCAATCTTTGCCTTGTATTTGCCGTATTGCTCAATGTACTCTTCGCTTATGCCGCATTTTTCGGCAATGTCGGTAATGCGCTGGGGAATAGCTTCCTGTGCAATCTCAATGTCGGATTTGTAGCCCATGGCGAATGTCCTCCTGAACAGTATTTTCTTATTCGTTTACCCGGTCGATCCTTATTGCCGCGGTGCGGGATGCCTGTCCTGATCCGGCAGCTGAATGACCTCACCGGCTGCACGGGTGGCTTTCATATCGATGAGGCGTTGATTGCGGCTGCCACGGAAGCGCAGCCCCATATCCTTCAGCGCCAGAACAAATTTTCCGTCTACCAGAACATCGATATAGGACAGCATTTCGTCCGTTACCTCGCAGCGGGGATGCGAGCCATCGGTCTGCAAAAGCTCGTAAGTAAAGCCGCTGAAGCACCAGATGTCCTTTTCTGGCTGCTCCCGGCGTACACGACGGAGCAGCTGGACCAAAACGCGCTGGTTTTCCGGCTCGAAGGGTTCACCTCCCAGCAGGGTCAGGCCCTGGATATAGGGCTTTTTCAGCAAAGTGAGCAGCCTTTGCTCCGTCTCTTCAGTATAGGGCTGCCCGTAAGAGAAATCCCAGGTCTGCGGCTGGAAACAGCCTTCACACCGGTTGGTGCAGCCGGACACAAACAGTGTTACCCGAACACCGACACCATTGGCAATGTCACAATCCTTGATTTCTCCGTAATACATAGCCCTGCTTTCGCTTTCCTAGTATGTACCGTCCTTCAAAGAGGCCGATAGTTAGAAAATATTATACGCTATGGCAGAAGCAAAAGCAACAGGCTTCTTTTCGGCTTCATCCACAGATTCCACGGTTCACCTCCGGAATACGTGTGCTTGCCGAGCGCACGCAGAAAGGCGGCACGCTGCTTTGCGTGCCGCCCTTGTGTAATTCAGTTTTCGTCCTGTGGTGCGCAGCCGCGTTAATCGGTCTCCATCCACTCGTAGAGCTTGGTCATGCCCCACTCGTCATCATAGCCGATCTGCTGACGCAGCAGATAATAACGGGGAACAAAACCATCCGTACCGCCGGAGCCATAACGCCAATGGCCCTGGTTGAAGGGGTCCATAGACAGGCCAAAGGTGCAGTCACAGTCGGGGTGCAGACGGGCGTACTCTTCTTTCTGGGAATCGGGCACCTGTGTGGTACTGTAGGCCTGCAGCCGTTCCAGATCCAGGCCGTAGATGGGGGTAATATCCGTCAGACCGAAGAGCTGGCTGATTTCCAGGTGACGGAGCGACTTTACGTCCTTCAGCGGGGTAAGGTCGGTCACTTGGGAGACGGTAAGCTCCAGGAATTCCAGATTCTCGCAGGATGCCAGCGGAGTGATATCCTTCATGCCGGTGCAGGCAATAATGAGAACCTCCAGCTTGGGCATACCGTAAACGAACTCGCACTGGGTAATGTCGTTGTGGCCAAGATCGCAATACTTTATATCTGCGCAATATTTCACGTTGGCTACAGTCTCGTCGTTCAGGGTACCAATGGCCCAGATTTTTTCCGCATCGCTCATGCAGCTGTATTCGCCGAAATAGATGCGCCAGACGATCTTGGTGTGGTCGTTTTCCTCACGAAGCTCAGCCATACGCTCATTGTCCAGATCACCCACACGGTCAAAGCTCAGGTAGGTCAGGTTAGGGAGAGCCATGGCATAGCTGCAGATTTCTTCCACGCCCTGCATGCCGATGGTCGGGTCCTTGCGGTATTTGAGCTCCGAAGTCTTGTTGGTGAGTTCTTTGCCGTAAAGCTCAAAAGAAAAGACATAGTCTGCCTTTGGGCAGGCAGCGTACAGCTGCGCGTAATCGTCCAGTGTCAGCGGAGAACCGGTCAGTCTGACCGTTTTGAGGTTCGGAAGGACAGCGAGGACCTCACCGATTTCCTTTGCGTTGACCGTGCCAAGCTTCGCCAGGTCGACCTCTGACGTATTCTGATCAACAGTCTGACTGCCAAGCTTCAGGGAGAAGGCGAGTTCTGCAGCCGGGTAGGCTGCCTGCAACTGCTTTACTTCTGCCGGAGTGACCGTACCGCTCAGCCGGATGGAGTTCAGCGACGTAAGCTCACCGGAGACAGC
>JAZRWD010000005.1:0-4318 GCA_045599525.1 Candidatus Limivicinus sp.
GTTCGCCATCAAGTACCCTGTGTGTGTCTCTCGTCCGATTGTCGAGAGTACACATCCACTCCTGTTCCATGTCGATACCATCGTTGACGGCATCTTTGTACTGCTCAATCCGTCCGGCATTCTCGGCGCTTGTGGCGGCGGTTCTTGCGGCTCTGAGGGCAGATTTCTTTTCCATTGACGGTACTTCGGTCATTAGCTCGTTGACTATCTGCGGGATGCTGTAGCCTTTGATGATTCCAGCGGTGACACACTTTGTAAGCTCGACCGTCTGAGCCGCTCTCAGAGGGATACCATGTACCTGATCGAGGATGTTTTTCTCAAGAACGGCGTTGATTTTGTCTCCATGACGGAGAGCCTTGACACCTCCACCCCGCTCGGCTTGGCCATGATTGGCATTCTGTCGGTATTCGCACAGTTGGAGCGGTCGAACATCAAGAGTCGTATGATGATGGGCAGAGACGCAAGGGTAAAGAGCGGAAAGTGGCACGGCAACGCCAACGACATCATCGGATACCGTTACAACAAAGCGGAGCAACTGGTAACGCAAGAACCTTATGAGGCATCGGTCATCCGTTCTATCTTCAATATGTATCTTGACGGAATGACGGAGAGCGGCATTGCTAAGAAACTATCGGAAATGCAATTCCGTGGTCACTACTGGACGGCCGGAAAGATACAAAGAATAATCCATCAGCCGCTGTACATCGGTCTGCAAAGATGGCGTGGAGAGACATACAGAGTTGAAGGGCTTGAGCCTATCATATCCGATGAGGTTTGGGAACGGACGCAGAGAGAAGCATCACGGAGGTCATCGGCTCTGCAAGACAGGCCGGAGAGAGCCGGAATACACGCCACTCTGCTCGGCGGTATCCTGTGGTGTGGATGCTGCGGGAAACGGTGCAACGGCATACCACACAACAGCAGAGGCAACAGATATTACCGATATATGTGCTACAATCAATACTATCGGCAGCACAAGAACATGAAGCATGACGAATGCTCCAATGTATCGGTAACCGCTCACAAGCTGGATGATGCCGTAATAGAGCAGATAAAGGCGCTCAGATTCAACTCAGACGGCCATACAGGAGCTTTTGGTAATGATGGTATGTCAGAGTATAGGCAACGGAGAGATGCCGCAGAAAAGCGCCTAGAGGACATAGAAAAGCAAAAGAGCCGACTTGTTGACCTGTACGCACTTGGCACCGTGTCCTTTGCGGATATCAGCAAGCGCATTGATTCTCTCACGGCAGAACAGGAGAACATTAGAGAGCAACTCAAGGAACTAGAAAGCCCCTCCGGCGTTATCAGCGCCGAAGAGGCCAAAACACTATTGAATCATTTCTGTGAGGTTGTGGAAACAGCAACCTTTGAAGAAAAGTACAAGCTCATACACCAGTTAATCCAGTCGGTTTCATTTGACCATGATCAGGTATCAATCAGATGGAACTTTTCGCTTGACTAAAAGCATCGGAAGTCTTACCCCACGTTTTCGGTTGAAGAGATCATCGAGGATTTCCGGCAGGCCATCGCAAAGGAAAACGAAGCCCATGAAGAGAATGCAGCAGACGGTGCTACAACCGCCGCCCTGCCGTCCGCAGAGCCGCAGGAAGTCCCTGCACCGAAAAGCTCTGCCGAACCTGCAGTGGAAGAAGCGACGACTCCCCTGCCTGAAGAGCCTACCGAGCCGGGATCCGAACAGTATCCCGAGCCGGAGGAATATCCCACTCCCGCCCCCGAGCCGGAACGCCCGCGTATTGCCTCCTTCAGTAACCGCATCTACGCGCAGGGTGGCCGTTACATCTACATCGGCGAAAAGCGGCACATCGAGCTGACCAACTTTCTCATCCATCCGGTAGCCCTGGTAGAGTGTGAGAACCAAAAGCTCTACGTGGCGGATTACGTCACGGTGGACGGCAACTGCTGCCGGATCGGCATGACCCCGACGGAGCTCTCTTCCTGCAGTACCTTCCACAATAAGCTGAATGAATACGGCATCGAGCGTCAGTTCTACGGTGACAGCAAGTCCATGGAGGCGCTGAAGGGTTATCTGGACCGGCTGTCCTGGCCGAAAAAGAAGGAGGTGACTGCCACCGGCCTGTATCCCACGGAACACGGCTATGTTTATGTCGGGGAAGAGGGCGCCATTGCTGCCGATGGTTCCCCCGTAGACGACATTCTGCTGATGAACCCGGACGGCAACGGGCTGCACAGTGACATTCTACAGGCAAAAACGCTGCAGGCAGAGCAGCTGCAGGCCATGGGCCCTTCTCTTCTAGCCTATAATGAACTGCCGAAGACCGTTTCCATCCTCGGCTGGATCGCCGGGTGCTTTGTGAAGCAGCATCTGCTGAACGGGCGTTCGCTGAAGTTCCCCCATCTGGGGCTGAGCGGGGAAGCCGGCAGCGGTAAGTCCTCGACGCTGGAGGGCATCATTCACCCGATTTTTTCCTGCAGGGATCAGATCTATGACTGCTCGAATATCTCCGCGTTCGCGCTGATGAAGCTGAGCTCTACCTCCAATCTCTTCCCGCTGACGCAGGATGAGCACAAGCCCTGGACCCAGGGTAAACAAAAGACGGACGGCCTCAACAATCACCTGCGAAACTCCTACGACAACCATAAGGCTTCGCGCGGCAACCCGGACAAAAGCACCACGGATTTTGCGCTGCTCGCCCCCCAGATCCTTGCCGGTGAAGCTGCACCAAGCGAGACAGCAGTCAAGGAACGTATGATTCAGATCGTTTTCTCCAAGCTGCACCTGCAGGAACCGGAAGACGGTACCCTGCCGGAAGGACTGCCCTCCCGCAAAGATGCCTTCCGTTACCTGCGTAACCACGAAGATGAGCTGGCATCCTTTGGCAAAGCCCTTCTCTTCGCTGCCCTGTCCACCACGGAGGAAGAAGCACTGGGCTGGTATGATGAAGGGCATCCGTATTTCAGCGAGGAGCTTCCGCCCCGTATCCGCAACAACCTCAGCTGCTGCTATGCCGGTCTGAAGCTGGTCGGTGCGGCCTGCGAGCGCCTCGGTCTGCGCTGGGAGGATGTTTTCCCCATCAGCACGGAGGACTGCCTGCCGTATCTGGAGAGCGCCGCCGTTGACTATCTGCTGGGCGGAACCACACACAATGCCTCCATCGTGGAAAAGACCCTGGAGATCCTTTCCCGCACCCCGCTGGTGCCCTATACCCACTACTGGTTCGACAGCACCGGCGAAAAGCTGATGCTGAGCCTGCCCACCTGCTATGACCTGCTCGGCAAGTATGCCCGCGAACACGGCCTGCAGGAGGAGATCATGGGCCAGAGTGAGTTCCGCAGTCAGCTGCGGTTCTCCCGTTACATCATCAAGGGCAAAAAGGGCGAACCGGATTCCACCCGCAATCTCGACTACCAGGACCCGGATCAGAAGACGGACACCTACCGCAAGAGCGTACGCGTGACCATCCTGGATTATAAAAAGCTGATGGAAGACTGCGATGTCAGCGGCTTCCGCGCCAAGTGGTATACGCTTCCCTGAGCCCTTCCCTGCCGTAAAGCGACACAGACGACAGAGCACACGACGGAAAAACGACAGCATCGGCAGTACCGGGGAAAATGCACATTTCTTCTGCATTTCCCCGGTAAACCTGGGAAAAAGTTCTCCTATTATACTATTTATATCGTTATTATATATAATTTATATAGTATTATAGTAATAATAGTATTATTCTTTCTTCCGGCTTTTCCCGGCATGCTCGCCGCCCGCCCGTATAGACGACAAAACGACAAAAACGACAGCATTTTCCTATGGGTCTCCTGTGGACGCAGGAAGCGTAAGCGGCCGGTATACAAAAGGGAATCGTGAAGCCTCCCCCTTTTCCGTCATGCCCAGCTGTATGAGCATTCCGCGTTGACCGGCATGACCCCCTTGCAAAACCTGTCGTTGCTGTCGTTCTGTCGTTTTCACCGCCACAGGGGCCCCAGAGCACCTTGCCTAAAGCTTCTACTCACTGTGGTAATGCCGTGCTTATCCGACCGTCTTAAACCGTCTTTAACAAATCTTTAGCAACGCGCAGAAGATTTAAGCAGGCCTTTAACGCAGGTCCTCTCTGTTATGTTAATATCTAGTCATGAGTGGCATGCGTGTCTGCCGGATTCGGTTTCCGACGGCCCCATAGCTGCCAAATGAAAATTATTCAAAAAGAGGATTACATCATGAAGCTTTCCAGACGTGAGTTTCTGAAGGGTTCCGCTGCTGCAGCACTCGGTGTTGTTGCTTCCGCTGCCCTCCCCACCATCGCAATGGCCGATGATGACATCAAGTATGAAATTCCCGCAC
>JAZRWD010000006.1:0-2224 GCA_045599525.1 Candidatus Limivicinus sp.
GTTACTTCTCTGAATTCTTGGTATCGAGCATCTTTGGTTAACCTCTCTATTCACTTGATTTGAGTTGTTTTTGCTCTGCCTTACTTCCTCATTCAGTAAGGCTCCGGCTTACTTCATTGGGGTGTCCTCCTTGTCTTAAATTTCGAGAACCTTTTTGATTCTCATTGGAATCATCCCCTTCTTGAATGTGACTATATAATAGCATGGATGCTTCCGGATTTCCATTCGCAGGATGCACGAATTGCGAAGTAATTATTGCAGCAAAAGGGAGAAAAGCCGGGTTATCGTCACTTTTTCCTTGTATATTCCTGCACGAGGTGTTAATCTATTATTGTTGCGGGCCTGCGATCAGGCCCGCTTTTTTGCTGAATCCACAGGAGATAATGTCTGCAGCGGCGAAACAAATGTCCTGAGGATCAGGGCTTCCGTTTCCAGTGCCGGCGCTGCTGTTCAGAATCTATTAAAACGGTTGAGTATCTTTGTTCATTTTTCTCTGCTACGATAAAGCTGTGCAGAAGGGAAAGTCCGAGGAAGGCGAGCAGAACGGGAGTGAGGTGGTTTCCCCGGCTAGAAGCTGCACGACGCGAAACGAAAACAGTGCTTGAAAGGGGGCAGAATGATGATGAACAAAAGAAGATTATGGATTCCCTGCCTTGTCCTGCTGGCGATAATTCTGGGAGGATGCGGCGTGATGGCAGATACGGCAGGCAGAAAGCCGCCTGAAGAAAAAACGGCGCAACATGAGGAAAAAACGGTGTATCCGAAAATCGTATGTGCAGACAATACGCTCTATTATGGGACCGACGAGAAATGTGAAGCTGTGCCCCGGCGTTCGCCGGACGGCACGATTGAAACCTTTGTGCCGGAAGAGATTATGCCGGATGCCCACAATTCCGCAAACTTTGGTTCGGAATGGGGGAAGCTGGAGTATATGTTTACCGAAGACGGCAGGCTGATGGTTCATATCGGCGAAGATTGGTATTACTTTGAAAGCATGGAGGAAAACAACGGCGCAGAGAAGTCTTAATCTCGCTGTCCCGGCAGCGTGGCTGCCGGACCCTTCCCTCAGGCGGGTAAGCAAATAACTGAATACAATACCGACAGCGCAGATTGTGGCGGAATAGATTTTGCGGACAGGGAAACGTTTAATGCCACGATGGACAGGCTGTTGCCGACGGATGAAACGTTTACCCTGGTCTCCGGGCACGCGAAAGGCGCGGATACATTTGCCGAGGAATATGCTGCAGAGAACGGTACATCCATCCGCGTTTTCCCTGCGGACTGGAGCGGTATGGCCGTGGTGCAGGACCGATACGCAACCGCGAAATGCTGGCCTATGCTGTGCAGGCGTCCCCAAGGGTGATTGCCTTCTGGAACGGAAAAAGCCGGGGGACCGGGAACATGATTAATCTTGCCCGCGCAGCCGGTGTGGCAGCAGGTGGCGTTCTCTCCGGCATGGGCCCCGTCAGCAACCTGAACCCGCGCTTCGAAGCAGGCCACATGCTCGGTACCTTCTACCCGCTGCTCGGCCTCCTGCCCAACGGCAAGCGCTTCTACTGCGAGACTGCAGTCCACAACGCAGCAACCGGTGCTCTGGCAGCCGGCTACTACGAGTGGTACAGCATCTGGGACAGCGTTGCCCAGAACGGCATTGACCAGGAAGTCATCCTTCACGCAGGCGACGCAGTCAAGACCTGCGACACTATCGAAGAACTGGCCGAGATGACCGGAATGCCTCTTGACAAGCTGCAGGAGACCTTCGCACAGTGGAAGACCATCTGCGAGAACCAGGTTGACCCTGACTTCGGCAAGACACTGTTCCTGCAGGAGCTCACTCCTCCGTATTACTTCCTGCGCAACTATCCCGTCCGCTACAAGAGCCTGGGCGGCCTGAAGTGCAGCGACCGTATGGAAGTTCTGGATGCCAACGGCAACCCAATCCCGAACCTGTATGCCTGCGGCTGCACTGCCGGCACCGAGGACATCACCCCGGCAGCAGGCTCCGGCATGCTCCTGGGCACCTCCCTTGCTGCAGACTACGGCGCATAATTACCGCACTTCCTGCGTGACAGGAAAAATAGCTAAACGCTATAAAACAGTATAAAACCGCATAAAACAGGCGGGGCATCCGGAAAACCGGGTGCCCCGTTTGTTCAGCTTCGGGAATGGCAGCAGGTACCTCGACTGTACGGGAAAGTTGGATTCTGTTATAATCGAGGACAGC
>JAZRWD010000007.1:0-2757 GCA_045599525.1 Candidatus Limivicinus sp.
ACTCCCTTGAGAAGCAGTGTGACCATAGAGACCACGCCACCGGAAACCCCGACCGCCCCGATGTGAAAAAGAATATGACGGTCAAAGAAAGGGTTAAAGATGCCTACCGCCAAAACCAACGGCAATACAACACGCAACCGGTAAAAGCAGCTTCCCACAGACAGGCCGGCCAACTGGTATAGCACTACCGGCCAGAGAAGCATCGGTATCAGCCGTGTAAGCTCATACTTCCCGAAAGAGACGACCGTAATAATATACGCCGCCGTGCTCAGCAGTTTGACATTTGGGCTGAGTGTGTGGACAGAAGTCTTTCCAGAGGCAAGTCCGTCCATATCTGTCAGCTCAAAAAGCGCGTTTTCCACTTTATTCATCGATACACCTATAATGACAAATTCAGGGGCATACAGAATGCCCCTGAAATAATAATGTATTTATTCGGATTCTTCAAGATTCCGCCCGGCTGTTTTTCTTCCGAAAGAATCCGCCGCCAAGGCAAATGAGAAGGGCAACGCCCACCACCATTACTGAACCGACCAAACCCGAAACGGTTGTTCCCAACGCACTCTCGCTGTCAGCGAAAGCATAATCCGGCAGGAAGGCTGTTGCGGACTGAATCTCCTCAGCTTTTTCTGCCGCTGCGCTATGAATACCGAAATTCTCTTCGTCCAGCCCCATGTTTTCTGCATAACCCGCCTCACTATTGCCAAAGAGAGACCATTCAAGGCCGTCCGGATTGCTGCTGGCCAAAAGGCTCAGGCCGCCACCGACGACAGCAACGACCATCGCAAGAATCAGAACTGTCGTCTTCAGAGAATGCTTTGCTCGTACATCTGTATCAGAGGTGTCCACGTTCATAATCAGTTCCGGTCGGGATTCATAGACAAAGCACAGTACAGCAGCGGTAATCAGCCCTTCGACCAGACCAATGGCCAGATGAATGGGCTGCATCAGGGCAAGAAATGCACCAAAGGGCAGGTCGGTCACCCCGGAAAGACTTGTCTCCAGAACCACAGAGAAGGCACCCAGCTGCAGAGTCACCACACAGCCCAAAACAGACGCAAGCACGATTCTGTTCCGCTGTGCGGACTTGCCTGTTCCAAAGAGCCTGCTCTTCATGATGGGTCTCCATAAAAGGTAATAACCGACAAAGCAGCCGTAGAAGGCCATATTCCAGCAGTTTGCACCCAAAGCCATCAGCCCACCGTCAGCAAAGAAGAGGCACTGAATGGTCAGAATGACGATCATAGACAAAAAGCCTGCCTGTGGTCCCAAAAGAGCGGAAAGCAGCATTCCGCCGCACAGATGTCCTGAGGAACCGGTTCCGGGAATGGTATAGTTGATCATCTGTCCCGCAAAGACAAGAGCCGCCGTAACCGCCATTGTTGGAAGCTTCTGGGGATCGTTTTCTTTTTTCAGCTGATGGATGGATATTCCTGCCGCACCTGCCGAAGCAGCATACATCGTCGCCGCAACTGCCGGAGCCAGCAAAGCGTCTGCCATATGCATAAGGTTTTCCTCCTGAACAACAAATCTCGTTCCGTTTTATTGTCTGCATTATAGCAGGCTTTCCACTGCAGCAGAAGCCCCCCTGGGGGATGCATTTTTCAGAAATATGCATCCAACATCCGCAGTACAGGGTCACCGCCGTGTTCCCTTCGCCAAAAGCAGCTAAGATTGGCGCGGCTAAACTGCCATAATCTGCAGAAGGCCGTTGAAAATATTGAAGTCCGCCCTGCAATATGCTAGACTTTATATTAAATTGTGCCCTGTCGGCACACCGTGAGAATACAATCAAGAAAGGAATAAACCTATGATTTCTGAAATTCAGAACGAGCTTATACGTAAGCTGAATCTCCCCTACCGCGCAGTCGCTATCAAAATGTATTTTGAAAAGCCGGATGTCCCCCGTTACGCAGGTGAACCATTGGCCTATTGCCAGTATGTCAAATATACGCAGGACACAGGAAAGACCTTCTACATTCAAATGGAGGATGACCAGTGCTATGGCAAGCTGATGCTTGGCATGATCGACACCCCGCCAGTCACCGGCAGCGGCCAGGCAGGCTACGACTACGGTTGCTACCAAACCCCCATGGGTTGCCGCCAGCTATATCAGAAGCTTCCGCAGCTGATGCGCGGCACGATTCGTTATGTAGTTTTCGCCCCAATGGACGAGTGTAACTTTGACCCGGATCTGCTTTTTTTCATCTCCGAGCTTCCCCAGGCAGATATTCTGATGCGTGCTACCAGCTGGGTCTCCGGAGATCTTTGGGAAAGCAAATCCTCTCCCGTTCTCAGCTGCGCCTGGATGTATGCCTATCCCATCATCTCCGGCAAATGCAATCACATCACCACCGGCTTCTACCATGGTCTTAAGCGCCGCAAAGCCTATCCCGCAGGCCTAACCATGCTCTCTGTTCCCTTCCAGAAGATTCCCGAGTTCTTTTATGCACTGGAGCATATGGACTGGGAACTGCTGGCTTTCCGTGAAGATGCGGAAAGTAAGGCTGAATTGAAACGTCGCATGGCACACTGGCAGGATATGGCTAACGAGTCCGGTACCAAATGCGACCTGCGCTGACAAACTGATTCTTTCGCCATTATGCAAAAAAGAATATTCAAACGTGGCCAGGCGTTATTCGCCCGGCCACGTTTAATTCAGTATGGAGCAAAGATAATGCTTTATCTTGCCATCCGATAGATTGCTTCCATATCCGCAACCTGCAGAACCTTAAAGGTCCCGATTGTGCGCTTTCC
>JAZRWD010000008.1:0-12771 GCA_045599525.1 Candidatus Limivicinus sp.
TTTCAAATTTCTTTGATCTTTGTTTTTGACCGCTCTTTGCACGCTCCGGATTCCGCTCTCGCTTCTTCCGTTCTCTCAACTCTCGTCGAGAGCTTGTGTATCTTAGCACCGACGGTTATGTTTGTCAACTCCTTTTTTTCAATATTTTTGAATTCTTTTTCCCTTTTCCCGAAATCCTTTTTCCCCGCCTTCTGTCCTTGCCTCCCGTTGCTTCTTTGTCTTCTCAATTTATAAGAGCAAGCGGCCCAACCTTTTCGGTCAGGCCGCCTGTTTGATTCTTGATTGCTATTGCTTAATCGGCTTCCCCGAGCAGGAGGTCTTCCTCCAGCTGGAGCATCTGCCGTACAAAGTCGCTGTGGTTCATGAGCCCTCCGGTCAGCGCCATAACGCAGAACCCATACTGCCCTGCTGCCTTTTTATAGCGCTCATTTCGATTGCCTGGCGCAAGGAACAGCGCTAGTGCAAGAAAGATGACCGCTAGCAGGGAAAGAATTGTGCTTTTTACCTCGGCTGCGGGAACTCCAGTTCGGTCCTGCGTGCCAAGGATCAATACCGCAATGGCAAGCAGAAGACTAAGGACTCGCGTCACCTGATGCCATAGGCGTACGCGACGATAGCGGGAAATGCAGGAAACACTGCGATTCACTGCAAAGCGAGCATCGGCAAGAATCAGCTTATCCGGGTGCTCTGCCCGCTTATAGTACCGTATAAAACGGCTTAATTCAAAATCATGCCTGATTGACATCCACAGCAGAATGATCAGGCAGACCAGGATTACCAGGCCTAGAACATACACTGTGCCGTAAAACCAGAAATTCATTCCGTATCTCCCTTCGATCCGTCTCCCGGACCATACTTGTTTATTATACTGGAATTTTTCCCTCTTGTCGATAGTCTTCATTCGGTTCTCCATTTACCCCTACCGATTTTTCAAAGAATTTCTTCCAGTGGAACGGTCAGGGAACGCTGCAGGTACCGGTTGGGAACACTCCGCAACTAAAATACGCAGCAGCACCGCTACTGATGGTGCTGCAAAAAACTGAAAATTAATCGGAGGACTGAACTTATGTATCTGGATATCATTTCCCGCATCGTTGCCGAACGTACCGGCCGTGACATTGCCTCTATTCAGGCACAGAACACCTTTACCGAACTCGGAATCGACTCCCTTGACACGGTCGAACTGCTGATGAACTTGGAAGATGAGCTGGGCATTGAGATTGAATTGGATCGTAAGGTGGAAACTCTTGCTGATCTGGATCTTTTCCTACAGGAAAAGAAGGCTTGAATTCATGATTCAAACTAAGATCTGTTCATTGCTGGGTATCCGTTATCCGGTGCTTCAGGGAGGCATGGCCTGGATTGCGGATGGAAAGCTGTCCGCAGCGGTTTCCGAGGGCGGCGGTCTTGGCATTATCGGTGCAGGAAACGCATCCGCCGACCGGATTCGCAAAGAGATCCTGGTCGCCCGCTCCGTCACTGCACATCCCTTTGGCGTCAACATCATGCTGCAGAGTCCCCATGCGGCAGAAATTGCCGACCTCGTCGTTGAGGAGCAGGTTCCTGTTGTTACGACCGGTGCCGGGAATCCTTCACCCTTTATGGAAAAATGGCTGAATGCGGGTATCCGGGTGATTCCTGTTGTAGCATCTGTCGCCATGGCCCGTCTGATGACACGTCTTGGCGCCTCTGCGCTGATTGCTGAGGGCGGCGAAAGCGGCGGACATGTAGGTGAACTGACCACTATGGTCCTCGTTCCTCAGGTCTGTGATGTAACCTCACTTCCCGTTATTGCCGCCGGCGGGATTGCTGACGGGCGCGGGCTTGCTGCCGCTCTTATGCTTGGCGCATGCGGCATACAGATGGGAACACGTTTTCTCAGTGCTGAAGAATGTACTATCCATCCCAACTACCGGGAAAAGATTCTTCGTGCAGGTGACCTGTGCACGATGGTCACCGGGAAACGCTTGGGCCATCCGGTTCGAAGTCTTCGCACCCCGTTTGCCCGAGACTATGCCAAAAAGGAATTCAGCGGCATTTCCGACGAAGACCTTGCAGGCACTGCCGCAGGCGCCTATCCCCTGGCGGTAAAGGAGGGGGATCTCGAGCACGGTTGTTTTCTCGCCGGACAGGTCGCCGCCATGGTTAATCGTGTTCAGACGGCAGAAGAGATACTTCGTGAAGTTGTGGAAGGAGCTGAGCCAATTCTTCGAAATGCGGCTCAATGGATAACATAATGCAAAAGCTTGCTTTTTTATTCTCCGGACAGGGTGACCAGTACCCCGGCATGGGGAAAACTTTGGTCGAAAAGTATGCCGCTGCCAGAGAGATTTTTTCCCTGTGCGACAAGCTCCGGCCGGGTACCTCTGCTCAGTGCTTTTCGGGCACGGAGGAGGAGCTAACCATGACCCGGAATACACAGCCCTGTCTCTACGCACTGGAGCTGGCTGCTGCTTCTGTTTTATCCGAAGCAGGGTTCCGCCCTGACGCTCTTGCCGGCTATTCTCTGGGTGAGGTCGCCGCAGCAGCGGTTTCGGGAATCGTAGATGTCGAAACCGGGTTCCGTCTGGTCTGCCGCCGTGGAGAGCTCATGCAGAAGACCGCGGCACAATTCGATGCTACTATGGTTGCTGTTCTGAAGCTGTCGCCCGAACAGCTCACACAGCTGTGTATGTCGTTTCAAAACATCTATCCCGTCAATTTTAACTGTCCGGGACAGATTTCCGTTTCCGGCCTGAAAGCGGAAATCCCCGAATTTTCCGCTGCCGTGCGTCAGGCCGGAGGACGCGTTATTCCCTTGAACGTCGGCGGTCCGTTTCACTCTCCTTTCCTTTCAGACGCCGCAGCAGCCTTTCGGGCTGAACTGGATAAGATCTGCTTCCGGCCCACACAGATTCCGCTGTACGCCAACAGCACCGCAGAGCCCTATACAGCAAACGCCGCCGAGCTGCTTGCGCAGCAGATTTGCCGCCCCGTTCTTTGGGAACAGACGATCCGAAACATGATTCGGGACGGCATAAACACATTTATTGAGTTAGGGCCCGGACGGACACTCACCAATATGGTTCGAAAAATTGACAGCACCGTCCGTTCCGCAACATTTGACGAGTATATGATGGAGGAAAAGCCATGCTGAAAGGAAAAACAGCAATTATTACGGGCGCAACCCGGGGCATTGGTGCCGCTATTGCACGAAAGTTCGCCTCTTTGGGTGCTAATATCGCCGTGATCTATTCCGGCAGCACGGAGGCCGCCGAACGGGTCTGCCAGTCCCTCCGAGAGGACTGGCATGTGCAGGCATTACCGTATAAATGCGATGTTTCATCCTTCACGCAGACAAAGGAGACCGTCGCTGCCATTAAGAACGACTTTGGCAGCATAGAGATCCTCGTCAACAATGCCGGCATCACCCGGGACAGACTCTGTGCCATGATGTCCGAAGAAGACTTCGATGCGGTTCTCCACACCAACCTGAAGGGGACCTTTAACATGATTCGCCACTGCAGTACTCTTTTTCTGCGAAGGCGGGAGGGATGCATCATCAACATTGCCTCTATTGCCGGTGTTATGGGGAATGCTGGACAGTGTAATTACGCAGCCTCCAAAGCCGGCGTAATTGGTCTTACGAAATCGATTGCCCGAGAACTGGCATCCCGCGGCATACGCTGTAATGCGATTGCCCCGGGCTTTATTGCCACAGACATGACCCGGTCCCAGACAGAAAACCCACTGTTAACCACTATTCCGCTGGGGCGAATGGGTACGCCAGAGGACGTCGCTGATGCCGCCGCTTTTTTAGCAACAGCCGGTTACATAACCGGAGAGGTCATCCGCGTAGACGGCGGCATCGCTATGTAAGGTATACAGGAGGATGAGAAAATGAGTAAGAACCGAAGAGTTGTGGTCACCGGTCTTGGTGCCGTTACACCGCTTGGGCTGAACACCGCAGAGACCTGGGAAAGCATGAAGGCCGGCAAAAACGGCATATCCCCCATCACCCTTTTTGATGCCGGCGGTTTCAAGGCAACGCTGGCCGCTGAGGTGAAGGGCTTTGACCCTCTGCAGTATATGGAGGTCAACGATGTACTGCGTACCGATCGCTTCGCCCGCTTTGCCATAGCTGCCGCCCAGCAGGCTGTCGAAGACAGCTGCATTCAGGGTTCCGTTGAACCGGAACGCTTCTCCGTTTGTTTCGGCACCGGAATCGGTGGCATAGGGACATTCGAAACTGAACACAGCAAACTCCTTGAAAAAGGTCCCCGACGTGTGTCCGCTCTGTTTATTCCGATGATGATCAGTAATATGGCAGCCGGATTGATTGCTATCCGCTATAACTGTCAGGGCAGTGCTATTCCCGCAGTAACAGCCTGTGCCTCCGGCTCCAATGCGATTGGAGAGGCCATGCGGATGATCCGTCACGGTTATGCCGACGCAGTGATCACCGGCGGTGCCGAAGCCTCCATCTGCCCGTCTGCCGTCGCCGGCTTCGTGAATATGCACGCCCTATCTGTCTCCACCGATCCGGAAGCAGCTTCTCTCCCTTTCGACCGCCGAAGAGGCGGCTTTGTGCTGGGTGAAGGCGCTGCAGCACTGATTTTAGAGGAATATGAGCATGCCCGGGCCCGCGGCGCACAAATTTACGGAGAAGTCTGCGGATATGGCTCCAGCTGCGACGCACATCATATGACGGCCCCGCATCCGGATGGGCGCGGCGGAGCACTGGCCATGAAACAAGCCATGCGTGAAGCAGATTATCGTGAGAGTGATATCGTATACATCAACGCACACGGTACCGGCACCCCGATGAATGACGTTGTGGAAACACTCGCTATCAAAGCCGCCCTGGGTGAAGAGTCGGCCGGGCGAGCTTGTATCTCTTCTACCAAATCGATGACCGGCCATATGCTGGGAGCCGCAGGAGCCGTTGAAGCTCTCGCCTGTCTGAAGGCACTTGAGGAAGGGATCATTCCGCCGACAATTCACCTGCAGGAGCCTGATGAGTCCTGCGACCTCAACTACGTTCCCGAGAAGGCCGTTTCGACAGAGCTTTCGCTTGCTTTGTCCAATTCGCTGGGTTTTGGCGGCCACAATGCCTGTCTGGCATTCCGAAAGGTTTGATTATGGAAGAACGCGAAATTCGAAAATATGCCGAACTGATGCGAGAGACAGGTCTTACCGGTCTGGAGATCACCCGTAACAATACCATTGTCCGACTGGAACGGTCACCTTCCGCTCCTGTGGTTTACTCCGGCAACAACGGCACAGCCTCTCCGCTAGCTTCTTCCCAAGCAGTTTCTGTGTCGGAAGAAGGAACCGGGCTCCTGCCGTTCTCCGGAAAGACTGCCGCAGCGAAAACGCATAGCGTATTATCCCCGCTGGTCGGCGTATTCTATGCCGCACCCACGGAGAACGCACCGCCCTTTGTTAAGGTCGGCGATACCGTGTGCCGCGGTCAGACTCTCTGTATCATCGAAGCCATGAAACTGATGAACGAGATCACCGCAGAAGAAGACGGAACCGTGACCGAGGTTTGCGCGACAAACGGACAGGTAGTCGAATACGGAACCGAGCTGTTCCGCCTCAGGAGGGAAAAACATGGATCGTGAAAACCTCATGGAGCTTCTGCCCCATCGTGACGACATGCTACTGCTGGACGAGGCCAAAAACATTGACGGCGCTGCCGTCGGCCGCCTCGCCATTCGCGGAGACGAATTTTTCCTGCATGGGCATTTTCCGGGCAATCCCATTGTCCCTGGCGTCATTCTCTGCGAGATCCTCGCGCAAACTGCCTGCGTTCTGCTGCAGGACAGGCTGCAAAAACATCAGCTGCCCGTTTATACCGGGTTGAACAATGTCCGTTTTCGTTCTCCGGTCAGACCTGGTGATACCGTAGAGACCTGCTGCCGCCTGACCCGCGTAAAACACCCCTTTTATTTTGCCGAGGGGACCGCAAGCGTAGACGGACGGACCTGCGTCACTGCAGAGTTTTCCTTTGCGATCACAGGAGACTAAACATGTTTTCCAAAATACTGATTGCCAATCGCGGTGAGATTGCCGTACGAATCATCCGCGCCTGCAAGGAAATGGGTATTGCAACGGTTGCTGTTTTCTCCGAAGCAGACCGTGACGCCCTGCATGTCGCGCTGGCTGACCAGAGCTATTGCATCGGTGCGGCAGAACCTGCTGCCAGCTATCTGAACGAGCAGCAGATTATCAGCACCGCTCTGCTGTCCGGTGCGCAGGCAATTCATCCTGGTTATGGATTCCTGTCCGAAAATGCCCACTTTGCCCGCCTGTGCCAGAAACATGGCCTTGTTTTTATCGGTCCTGACCCGGAATGCATGGAACGTTTGAGTGACAAAGCCCTGCTGAAGGAACAGATTGGCAAAACCGGTCTTTCCGTCATTCCCGGAACAAAGGCACTTTCCGGCCCCGAGGAAGCCTCTCTTGCCGCAGGAAAGCTTGGCTACCCGGTAATGCTGAAGGCATGTGCCGGCGGCGGCGGACGCGGGATCCGTCTGGTGCATTCTGCGGAAGATCTGGAGGGTGCCTGGCACCAGGCCTGTGCGGAAGCCTCAGCAGGCTTCGGCGACGATCGAATGTATCTGGAGAAATACATTTTTCCGGCCCGTCATGTTGAGCTGCAGATTCTGGCCGATGAGCACGGACACGTTGTCTGTCCCGGAGAACGGGATTGTTCGCTGCAACGCCGCAATCAGAAGCTCATTGAGGAGACCCCCTCGCCTGCCATCACGGTTCCCCAGAGGGATCTTCTTTTGCACCGTGCAGCAAAAGCCATTCAAAAACTTGGCTATACCGGCGCAGGGACTCTGGAGTTCCTGCTGGATCGTCAGGGGAACTTCTGGTTTATGGAGATGAATGTCCGCCTGCAGGTAGAGCACTCTGTTACGGAAATGCTCACCGGTCTGGACCTCGTGAAATGGCAGATTCGTATCGCTGCAGGCATTCCACTGAGCTTTACCCAACAGGACCTCCGGCTGGAAGGCCACGCGCTGGAATGCCGCATAAATGCCGGAGGCTGCGGAACCGTTCAGGCTCTGCATATTCCCGGTGGCCCGGCTGTCCGTTTCGACACCGCGCTTCTTTCCGGTGGAAAAGTCTCACCTTATTACGATTCCCTTCTGGGTAAGCTGATTGTTTACGCCGGATCACGTGAGGAAATGCTTCGTAAAATGCGCGCCGCACTATGTGAGCTGATCATTGAGGGCATTCCCACCAACCTTGAGGAGCAGCTCCGTCTGATTGAGGACGATCGCTTTGTCTCCGGAAATTACGACCTTACTTTTATGGGGAACAGGTAATGCTATATGCCATTAATTCACTTTCTTAAACCCAAAAACCTTTTGGAAGAAGGCGGACGCTGTACCGCACCTGTTCAGCAGGATGCCGGTGAGCCGGAGATTCGCTGCCCGAATTGCCGGAAGGATAACCCAAGAAGCCGCCTGCTAGCCGCTGCACTGGTCTGTCCCTGCGGCTATCATTTCCGTATGAATGCCGCGCAGCGAGTTCGTTTCCTGACCGATTCCGGTAGCTTCCGGGAATTCTATTCCGGACTTCAGGCAGCTAACCCTCTGGCCTTTCCGGGTTACGAGGAAAAGCTGAATACCTCCCGTGCAGCATCGAGAGGACCGGATGCCGTTATCTGCGGCACAGCCACGGTTGACAGTCACCCCTGCTGTCTTTTCGTCATGGATGCCGATTTTATGATGGGCAGTATGGGAAGCGCAGTCGGTGAGAAGATCACCCGGCTTTTTGAGTTTGCCGCAGAGCAGAGCCTGCCGGTAATCGGATTTACCGTTTCCGGCGGCGCAAGAATGCAGGAGGGACTTCTTTCTCTGATGCAGATGGCAAAAACCAGCGCTGCGGTAAAGCGGCACAGTGAAGCAGGTCTTCTATACATCGCCGTCCTCACCGATCCCACTACAGGTGGGGTAACCGCAAGCTTCGCCATGGAGGCAGATATTCTTCTCGCTGAGCCAGGTGCCACGATTGGCTTTGCCGGCAAGCGCGTCATCGAACAGACCACCGGAAAGGCCCTCCCTGCGGATTTTCAGACCGCCGAGTTTGTCCTGTCCCATGGCTTTATTGACCGAATCGTTCCAAGACAGGAGCAGCGTGCATTACTCGCTGAACTGCTCCGCCTTCATCAGGGAGGTACCGCATGAGAAGAGTTGTAAACACCCGTCACAGCAACCTGTCCCCTTACGCCCGCGTTAAGCTGGCGCGTGACAACAGCCGCCCGACCGGGCTAGACTACATTCGGAACCTTTTCCCACAATTTATTGAGCTGCACGGTGACCGTCGATTCGGCGATGATGCCGCAGTTGTAGGCGGCCTTGCCGAGCTGGACGGTCAGCCCGTCACGGTAGTCGCAATAGAAAAGGGACACGCCCTGAAGGAGCGTACCCGCCGTAGCTTTGGTTCTCCTCACCCGGAGGGCTACCGCAAGGCCCTTCGCCTGATGAAGCAGGCAGAGAAGTTCGGCCGTCCGATCATCTGCTTTGTAGATACCGCCGGTGCGCACTGCGGCATCGGTGCCGAGGAGCGTGGTCAGGGGCAGGCCATTGCGGAGAATCTGATGGAGCTATCCGCAATGCGCGTTCCGATCCTTTCTCTTCTGATCGGTGAGGGCGGCAGCGGCGGTGCGCTGGCTCTTTCTGTCGCTGACCGCGTCTGGATGCTGGAAAACAGCATCTACTCCGTCATCTCTCCGGAAGGCTGTGCCAGCATACTGTGGCGTGATGCCTCCAGGGCCGAACTGGCCGCAGATGCCCTGCGACTAACGGCAGAGGATGCTCTGCATTTCGGCATCATTGAGCGGATCATCCCTGAAGTCGACCTGGGAAAACAAGAATTTTACACAAACCTTCGACTGCTGCTGATTGGTGAGCTTGCCACTTTGCGGGCAGACCCATTACTGGTGGAGCACCGCTATCAGCGCTTCCGCCATCTGGGCGTCTATAAAGAACACGAGGAGAACGCATGAGCATCTATTCTGAATTCTGCACAGAAATTATCGACGACACGGGAAAGTTGCTGGATTTCCGTCTTCACTATCCGGACAATTTCAATTTTGCCTATGATGTTGTAGACACCGTTGCGGAAAGATCACCGGAAAAACGTGCGCTGGTCTGGTGTAATATTGAGAACGAAGAGCGCATCTTCACCTTCGGCGACCTGCGTTCCTTCAGCAATCAGGCTGCCCGCGTTTTTCGCAGGGGCGGCATCGGCCGCGGGGACAGGGTCATGCTGGTACTCAAGCGGCATTATGAATATTGGATCGCCGCTCTTGCCCTGCATAAACTGGGTGCCGTCATGATCCCGGCCACCCACATGCTCACTCCTCATGATTTTGCTTACCGCTTTCAGGCTGCCCGGCCAAAGGCAATCGTCTGCACCTGTCAGAACGATGTCCCGGCGAAAATTCAGCAGGCGCTTACCGCCGCAGGCCTTCCCTTTGCACCAAAGCTCTGGTGTGTTAAAGGCTACGCTGACGGCTTTGCAAATCTGGATGATGCCATGACTGCCGAAGAGCCTGTCTTCGAACGGCTTCCTACCCTTGCCACGGATCCTATGGCGTTGTATTTCACCTCCGGGACAACCGGTCTCCCCAAAGGGGTCATACATGATTTCCGTTATCCTTTAGCTCACATCGTCACTGCCCGCTACTGGCAGCAGGCCGAAGAAGATGGTCTGCATTTTACCATTGCCGAGACCGGCTGGGCAAAGGCATCCTGGGGCAAAATGTATGGTCAGTGGCTTGTCGGCAGTGCCGTAATGGTCTTTGATTTCGATAACTTCGACCCCCGGCAGCTCACCGATGTGATCAACCGCTATGGCGTCACTTCCTTCTGTGCACCCCCTACCGTTTACCGTTATCTGGTTCGAAAGGGTATCCCTGACATGCCCACGCTGCGTCATGCAAGCACGGCCGGCGAGATGCTGGCACCGGAGGTCTTCCGCCGTTTTACCGAGCGTACCGGTGTGCCGCTCTGCGAAGGCTACGGGCAAACAGAAACGACTCTTCTCATGGCAAACTTCTCCTGGGATTCCCCTGTGGCAGGCACGCTGGGCACGGTGTCCCCTTTTTACCGCATCGAACTGCGGGCCAGGAACAACGAGCCCGTACCCTGCGGCGAAATTGGTGAAATCGTCATTCTTCCTCCGGCAGGTGGACAGGCGGGAATCTTTACGGCTTACCTGGATGCCCCTGAACAGTATGCCCAGGTCTGGCGCAACGGAGTCTACCACACCGGAGATGCCGCCTGGCAGGATGAATCGGGACATTATCATTTCCACGGCCGCTTTGATGACATCATCAAAACAGGCGGCTTCCGCGTAGGCCCGGGTGAGGTAGAGAATGTTCTGATGGAGCATCCCTCTGTCGTTGAATGCAGCGTCATCGGCGTTCCCGACACGCTGCGCGGACAGGCCATCAAGGCAATCGTGGTCACTGCCCCCGACTATCCGCCTTCCCCCGCACTGGAGCAGGAGCTTCGCACCTTCAGCAATGCGCGCCTAGCAGAATATAAGTGGGTCCGTCTTTTTGAGTTCACCAAAGAGATGCCGAAAACCATCAGCGGTAAGATACGGAAAAATGAACAGCGCCTTGCCCCGCAATAAGTAAATACCAGCACAGGTCCCGTTTTTCCACTTTAGTGGCGCACCGGATTTCGTGTTGGTTTTTACATTTTATTCATTTGTGTTTATACATTTAACGTGTTATATATAGTTGTCATTCAAATCCAACTATTTTTCTCCTAAATATTGTTAATCAGACACATATGAAACAAAACACATGCTCTGTTGAAAGCTTCCCGCTACAAAGCTTTCCCGGCTTTCATCGGTTTACCCTCTCACCGGTCTTTCGTATGCTCACGGTCAGCCCCAGCCTGTGCGAACTAATCGGATTTTCAGAAAAGGAACTGCTGTCCGGCAGCGGTACGCTGTACCTGAACCGCGTATATCCGCCCGACCTGCCAGCCTATTCCCGCTTTCTGGAAAGCCTTGACGCCACACCACACACTGCTTCCTGTGAATACCGTCTGCTGCACCGGGACGGGTCTCTGCGTTGGGTCAGAGACTCCGCCACTTCACAGTCAGATGCCGGCAGTTCCGTCACGGTCTTTTCTTTGCTAACAGATATCACCGAACTAAAGGAAAAACTCGCCAATCTGCATGAGCTCAGCAACCGCGTCCCGCGGGTACTGTCCGAGGTGTATGATAAGATTTTTGAATACGACCTGGATGCGGATTCTGTCTGCTGTCTCTATTCCGGCAATTCTCCGGCCTTCAAGATGTTCGAACACATCACGATGCCCATGGAGGCTGCACTTCGGCAGTGGATCGAATCTGCGGTCGCCCCGGAGGACCGCAAGCCCGTTCAGCAGTTTTTTCTGGATTTCCGTAAGAGAAGGCTGTACGGCAACACCATTGCCCCCCCGCAGATTGCCTTCCTTGGCATTTCCTCCTTCGGAGAAAAGCGGAAATACCAGGGGCTCTTTCTGAAAATGAGTGATTCCGTCAGTCTGTTCTGCTGCCGTCGGGCCGATACCGGAGACACGGCTGCTACTGCACCGGCTCCGTCCGGGAGCCCTGCTGTTGAGATCCGCACCTTCGGTTATTTTGATGTTTTTGTGGACGGACAGCCGATTATGTTCCGAAATCAGAAATCCATGGAATTGCTGGCCCTTCTGGTAGACCGCCGCGGCGGTTTTGTCAGTGCCGGGGAAGCAATTGCCTGCCTGTGGGAGGATGAATCGGTAAATCCGCTCACCCTCGCCCGTTATCGCAAGGTTGCCCTCCGTTTGAAAAACACCCTGAAGAGCTACGGTATTGCCGACATCCTTGAGGCAGTAGACGGGAAACGCAGGATCCTGCCGGAGCGTTTCAGCTGTGATCTTTACCGCTACCTTTCCGGTCAGGAGGAGCATAGCAATCTCTTCAAGGGGAAATATCTGACCAACTACAGCTGGGGCGAGGAGACCCTTGCCGGGCTGCTGGGCGAGTTTTCCGAGGTCTGAATGTCTTTTTCCATTTATCCAACGACCGTTTCTCTATTCTTTCGGCTTCGCTGCTGAAACAGCAGCCCCGGGCAGGGGAATAGCAGAGAAACAAGACAAAAAACCGATTCCGGTCGCCTTTTCAGGGACACGGAATCGGTTTTTTGTCGGTATTGTAAACAAACGATCAACCCAGGAAGTCGCGGAGCTTCTTGCTGCGGCTGGGGTGACGGAGCTTGCGCAGGGCCTTTGCCTCGATCTGACGGATACGTTCACGGGTAACGTTAAACTCCTTGCCGACCTCTTCCAGGGTACGGGTACGGCCGTCAACGATACCGAAGCGCAGCTCAAGAACCTTCTTCTCACGGGGAGCCAGGGTATCCAGCACCTCTTCCAGCTGTTCACGGAGCAGGGAGAAGCTGGCTGCCTCAGCCGGCTCGGAAGCCTCTTCATCCGGGATAAAGTCACCCAGGTGGGAGTCTTCTTCTTCGCCGATCGGCGTCTCAAGAGAGACCGGCTCCTGTGCGATCTTCAGGATGTCGCGGACACGCTCTACCGGCATATCCATTTCGGCTGCGATTTCCTCAGCGGAGGGATCGTGGCCGAGCTCCTGCAGAAGCTGGCGGGAGACACGGATCGTTTTATTAATGGTTTCAACCATGTGCACCGGAATACGGATCGTGCGGGCCTGGTCCGCAATGGCGCGGGTGATGGCCTGACGGATCCACCAGGTTGCATAGGTGGAGAA
>JAZRWD010000009.1:0-4175 GCA_045599525.1 Candidatus Limivicinus sp.
CAGAAAAGAATTCAAATACCAGCCGGCAACACCAAATAAGCCGCCAACCAGCAGCACGTCGAAGTGATTGATGGAGATGAGCGGTGTCACGGAATCCTTGCTGTCGGTCACGTATCCTCTTTTCCATGCATAACACAGGGCACAGCAAGCCGGAGCAAAAGATACATGCGGGCCGAGGAGCAGGCCAAAGGTCACCTCATTGACGAGATTCAGCTGAGCTCCGGCGAGATTTGCAGCAATTCCCGCCAAAGCGACAAGCGCGCAGAGAACAATGGACGTCAGGGCACCGACAGCGGAACCGAAGGCACCCGCTGAAAAAGAAGCTACGATCTGCATAAGAGGGCTCATGATTTCTTCCTCTTTTCTATTTGTGGTTTATGTCTCAAAAGCTGCCATGATCTCACCCAGCGCGGCATGATCCTGTTTTAAGAAACTGTCGAGGATGAGGCACATCTGCGGATAAAGGATATCGGATGTGGCATCCGCCAGCTTTTCAAGAAGCCGCGGCACCCATACGAGCAGATGTTCTTCGAGGAAACGGGTTGAACCGTCCACGTTGGTTTTCAGTGCGTCGTCGTTTCCCTCGGCAAATGCCTTCACTGCACGGGAAGCGAGCTCTGCCATGAAGGCCAGTTCCAGCGCGAGACTGTCATCCGCAACACGCGGGTAGCCTTCGGGAATCATGCCGAAGCTGCGATAGAATTGTCTGACGCGCAGAGTGCTCTCCTGAAAAAGCATGGCTTCTTTCCCCACATAAACAGACTCCCAGGGAGGCGCAACGATTTTGAGCGGGCCGACGAACATACTGTTATATTCGCTCTTCAGCGCGTCAAGGAATTTCGGATCTGCCATTTCGTTGCGGATCGTACGGAGAAAATCTGCAGCCTTTGTCATTATATCGCCATCTTCTTCACTAAGCAGGCCAAAAGACTCACCGGATATATCCGCAGTGAGCAGTTCCAGAATCTCCCCATCGGGGTTTCTGCTAAATACCTTGTGCAGAAGCGAGTAAAGATAAAGTCTGTTTGCAAGCAGAACTTCGACGATTTTCTTTTTATCTTCCGTCATTGTGTTTTCTCCTAACGATTTATTGTTACGGCCGTAATCAGCCGGGTGTTTCCGTGTTAATTCTATTTTTTCTGTTTTGCCGTGCAATTCCGCAGATAGTTATTATGCCATATTGCGCTAAGCTGCACAATACCGTTTTATTCTCGATCCGTTATCTATGTCAATCTTTTATTGGGGCATGTATTATGGGGGCAGGCAGACTTATCCCTGCATACAGCCGTAAAATGCTTTCTATTCATCGGGCGCACCAAAAATCAAGGCTGTATCAAAACGTGTTAACACCGTTTGATACAGCCCTTCTTCAGGTGTTCTCTGTGGGAGCGGCAGGAATCCTGCCGCTCTTCGTCAGAGTTTCCTTAATGCTTCGAATCAGATCTTTTCTTCAAAGTCCGGATCGGATGCAAATCTGCTGGGGTTGATGATGAAGTTGGGCTCAGTGCCGCCATCCGGGAAGCAGGGCTCCTCGGTTACGCCTTCACCGTACATTGCCTTAAGCTCGTCGATGGGACCGAACTTAAGAGCACGCATCATGCAGGCCGTAACACAGGCGGGTTCCTGACCCTTGCGGACGAGCTCGATGCAGCCGTTGCACTTGCCGACGGCCTGCTTAGCCTCAACATAGTGGGGCTGGCCGTAGGGGCATGCCTTTACGCAAAGCTGGCAAGCTTCGCCGAGGCACTGAATGTTGTCATCGTGGCAGACGAGACCGGTGGCTTCGTCCTTGACGGTTCTGCCAGTGGGGCAGGCGGCAACACATGCGGGATTGCTGCAGTGGTTGCAGGCAGTAGCGAGGTGATAGATACCGGGCATGGGGTACTCACCGCACTCAAAGGTTCTGACTTCGCGGTAGAGGGTGCCTACTTCAAGACGGTTCTTGTCTTTGCAGGCGATCTGACAGGTGTGGCAACCTACGCACACGGTCTGATCAAAATAGAATCCATACTGTGCCATATTATTTACCTCCTTGATCAGTCAAACAGAATGGTCTGAGGAACATCAACGTCCTCGGGCAGATCATAGTCGTACTTGCTGACTTCAACGTTAAGGCTGTTGTAGCCGTTGCAGCCGAGACCGCTTGCCACTTGGCCGGTGATGTAGTTTTCGGAGCCTGCAGTATCGATACCGGTAGCCTCGTCAACCTTGACCCAGGGGCCGTGGAGCAGACCGACAACGCCGGGCATCATGCGAGCGGTGATGTAAGCCTTACGCAGCGTCTCGCCGTACTTGGAAGCAATCTTGACAACGTCGCCTTCCTTGATGCCGCGGTCTGCAGCGTCCTTCTTGGAGAGGTAGACGGGGTTGGGCATTGCCTCACGGAGCCAGGGAACGTTATCGAAGATGGAGTGAGAACGTCTCTGATAGTGGGGGTTGATGCACTGGAGCGGGAACTCGGTCTTTTCGCCGCCGATTTTGCCATCGACGAAGGTCTCTTCGTAGCCCTGTCTGGGTACATGGTACTTGGGGATAGCGGTAAATTCGACGGAGGGATCAAAGCCCTGAGAGTTCAGAACATCAGCGTATGCCTGGCAGGCAAACTCGATCTTGCCGGAGGTAGTGCCGATGGGATTGTTTTCGGGATCTTCACGGAATGCCTGCTTGTCGATGTAACCGAAGTTGTCACCGAAGCTGCGGTCAACACGGTAGATGCCTTCTTCCATGAACTGCTTTACGGGGATGCGGCCTTCCTGAGGCTCGCCCTCAACGCCCCACTCCTTGATGTCATCTTCGGTAATGGTGCACAGAGGCTCCCAGGTCTTGCCGTCTTCCTGGAGAACGGTAGAACCCTTGACAGCATTGAAGAGCTGCTGCTTTGCGGGCACGCAGTTGTGACCGAAGTGCTCGAGCTTGAGACCGAACTTTTCGCCGATGATGGCGAGAGCTTCAACGTCGCTCTTTGCTTCGTAGAAGGGCTCAACGACCTTGTCGACAACGATGAGCATGTCACGGTTGGTGCTGCCCTGAGTACCGGTAGCCTCACGCTCCCAGTTGGTGGTGATCGGGAGAACGATGTCACAGTACTTGTTGGTAGCCGTGAGGAACCAGCTCTGGCCTACGCAGAAGTCCATCTTGCGCATTGCTTCGATGCCCTTCTTTGCACCTTCAGCAGTGGTGAGCTTTGCCTGGTTTGCCGTCCAGATCATGTGGACATTTGCCGTGATGTAGTCAACGCGCTTGGTAAGGTCATAGCTTGCGATAGCATCTTTCCAGCCCTTTACGCCGGAACCGCTGATTGCGCCGAAAATGCCGGTGGGGTTAAACGGCTCGCCCATGACGGCGTTCCACATCTGGGTATGGGAAACGGAAGCCGTTTTGCCGGGAGTAACGCCTTCAACGGCAACGGCACCGTTGCTGCCGGCGCTGCCGCCTTTGACCAGACGGGGACCAAAGTTGTTGGTGTAGTTCCATGCGGTGGGACCTACGCAGTTGCCGCTCTTGCCGATATGGCCGCCCATTGCTGCCATATTGATAGCAGTCTGGGGCAGCTGCTCGGTGTCATAGGTACGTGCAGCAGCCCAGGAAGTCAGAACAGCAACATTGTTGTCCTTGCCCAGGAGACGGCCGAGCTCACGAAGAGTATCCGCAGGGATACCGGTGATCTCTTCTGCCCATTCGGGAGTCTTGGGAATGCCGTCATATTCGCCGCGGAGATAACCGAAGTAAGTTTCATTGCCCTTGAGGTCTGCGGGGAGGTGGTCAGCATCCTGGCCTACGCAACAGCGATCAAGGAAGTCCCAGTCGATGAGGGAGCCGTTTTCGTCCTCGTCGAGCAGGACATAGGACATTGCCATCATAGCAGCCATGTCGGTGCCGGGACGGATGGGAACCCACTTTGCATCGAGGATGGAGCAGGTGTCACTGTAAATGGGGTCGAAGATGACGAACTTTGCGCCATGGTCAGCCCACATCTTTGCATAGTTGGTTGCATTGCCGAGGGAAGACCATGCGGGGTTGTAACCGAATGCAAAGATATAGTCGCTGTTGCACAGGTCAAGGCGGTCGTTGTTTACGACGGAGTCATTGCAGCCTTCTGCAAAGCCGAGGATGGGAGAGCAGTACCAGTTACCCCAGGAGGTGGTGCCCCAGTTGTTGAGGTAGCTTGCGCCGAT
>JAZRWD010000010.1:0-11199 GCA_045599525.1 Candidatus Limivicinus sp.
AACAAATAACCGAAAAAAGAGAAAAGAAAGAGAGAAAAACTGCGTATGGAAAAACAGAAAAAGGGAAACCTGTCGGCCCTGTTGCCGATTCTGGTTTTCGTCATCCTGTACCTCGGCTTAGGCATCATTTTTGAGTATGTCATGAAAATCCAGATGGGCTTCTATAATATCCCCATCGTTGTCGTTTTCCTGATTGCTCTGTTTGTTGCTATTCTTCAGGCCAGAAAAGAAATCAATCTGGATTCCCAGCTGGAAATAATGGGTCACGGTATCGGCGATAAAAATATCGTCATCATGCTGCTCATTTTCCTGGAAGCCGGCATTTTCGTCGGTGTTGTCGGGCGCGGTAGTGCCCAGAGTGTGGCATACTTCCTGTTGTCGATTATCCCGGCCCGTTTTGCCGTTGCTGTCATGTTCATTGTAGCTTGCCTGGTTTCTGTCTCTATGGGCACGTCTGTCGGTACGATCACCCTTATTACCCCAATTGGTGTTGCCCTGGCTCAGACCGGTGGCTTCTCCGTGACCCTCTGCGTTGCCTCTATTATGGGCGGCGCAATGTTCGGTGATAACCTCTCCTTTATTTCTGACACAACTATTGCGGCCTGCAACGGTCAGGGCTGCCAGATGAAGGATAAATTCCGTGAGAACTTCAAGATTGCTTTCCCGGCAGCACTGCTGACCCTGGTGCTCATCCTTGTCATCTCTCTCCGCGGCGAAATCGCTCCCTTTGAGATCCCATCCTATAACCTAGTCCAGATTATTCCCTATATCATCGTTCTCGTGGGCGGTGTTGTTGGTATTAATGTTCTGGTTGTTCTCCTCCTGGGCATTGTTTCCGGTACGGTCATTATGTTGGCTACCGGTGCCCAAACGGTTACCGACCTGATTGCCGGCATGGGAGTCGGCGCCTCCGGCATGTTTGAAACCGCCATGGTCGCTGTTCTGGTCTCTGCCATTTGCGCCATTATCCGTGAGCGCGGCGGCTTTGACGCTCTGCTGAACATGCTCTACAAGGTCTTTAAGGGCAATAAAGGCGGTCAGCTTGGCATGGGTATCCTGGTTGTTCTTCTGGATATTGCAACGGCCAATAACACAGTCGCTATTGTTATGGCTAACCCCATTGCCAGAGAAATGGCCGACACCTACTCCATCTCTCCGCGCAAGTCTGCCTCCATTCTGGACACCTTCTCCTGCGTGGCTCAGGGAATTATTCCCTACGGCGCCCAGATGCTGGTAGCAATTTCCGCAGCTGCTACTCTCGGAGCCAACATCTCTGCTTTCGAGATTATTCCGCTGCTTTTCTACCCGTACCTGCTCCTTCTCAGCTCCCTGTGCTTCATTTTCCTCTTCAAAGACAAGAAGGCCTGAGCGGGCAACGATACAGCAAATCTGCATACTGCTATCCTGCAGAGGGATTCGGAAAACGGACCCCTCTGCTTTTTCTTTGACAGAACCGGGCAAATTGCTGCAGGAAAAAGCGGGGGAACGGTGGTATACTGAATCTATCGGAACAATCAAGAATATAAAAACAACAAGGACGGGCAGAAAAATGGCTTCTGAGGCAAAGCTTTATGTGGTTACCGGGCCATCGGGCACCGGCATCAAGGAAATCATCGGCGCAGTTTTGGATCAACGGGCAGATGTGACCCAGGTGGTCCCGCTGACGGCGCGTAAAAGGAAACCGGGCGAGCAAAACGGCGAGAACTACTGGTTCTATGACCTGGAACAGTGGAATGCGCTGAAAGAGAGTGGGGACCTGCTGGAGGCTATCGAGTTTGCCGGCAACGATTACGGCACATCCCGCCGACTGGTGAACGAACAGCTTGCTCAGGGCAAAAACGTCCTTCTGTATCTGGACCTGCCACGCGCTGCCCAGGTGAAGCAGAGCATGCCGGAAAGTGTCAGCATCTATATGGCACCGGAGGATCCTGCTGCGCTGCAGGCTGCTGTCGAGAGAATCTCTCATACCGCCTTTGAGGCACGCTATCGAATGGAGGCTGCGAAAGAGCAGGCAGCACAGGCTGTTTTCTGTGACCTGCGGATTCCCACAGACGATCCTGGCCTGGCCGAGAAACAGCTTTCTGTTCTCATCCGGTAAAAAGCAATAAACGAATACAAACAACGAAGTATGAAGCTCTGTCGGTGTCCTTTGGACCGGACAGGGCTTTCTGCTTCGCTGCAGCGTTGAATGAAGCCGTTTTCACCTACTTTCGTTGGGAAAAAGACTTGCAAAGCGGAAACAGAGCCGATATACTAAAATTTACGGCAATTCTTGCCGGAGGCCTGCGTATGAGCCTGCAGGCACATAGTATTCGTAAAGTTAGGAGCGCAATATGGCGCAGAAGAATACAAGGGCAGCCCATTTGGCCCCGCCGCCGGAAAAGGCAAAACATATCCGGAAACCGGAAACACGGCAGAACCGCCCAACACTCCGAACAACGGTCCGGAAGGTATTCCCACAGGAGGACGAATTCCGTCAGGACTATACCGTGGACTTTACCGCGGACTTTACCCCAGAGCACGTCTTGCAGGAAAGTGCGTTGGAGGCGGAGGTCCTGGCAGGACAACAGTCGGAAACGGTGAACGCGGCAGTTGGACCTGCGAATGGAGCGGCAGCTCCGTCACAATCGAAGAAACAGACTTTCCCCAAAAAAGAAAATGCAAAGCGGGCATCGGACCGACTGCATTCCGCTGCGGCCAAAGTGGACCGGATGGCGGAAGAGAAATCGGACAGAGAGCGTCGCAAAATGGAGAAAGCAACTGGGCGCCGTAGAAAAAGAAATGGCAGACTGGGCTTTGTTCTACTCATTTTGTTGCTTCTGCTCGTTACCGGCATCAGTGTGGCAGGCTTTCTTGTCTCAGTAGGAGAGGCTGTTTTTCCCAATATTTATGCGGAAGAGATCGCACTTGGGGGGCTGACGCAGGACGAAGCCCGATATACGCTGGTAAAAGCAGGCTGGCGTGAGCGGGCGGCGACGCCCCTGACGGTCACCGGCATCAACGGCGAGACGGTAGATATCGACTATATTGAAGCCGGCCTTCGGATGAACACCTCCGACACCGCCCTTCAGGCGGTCAATTACGGACGGGATAAAGATATTTATTCCAACCTTCTGAAATATCTGCTGTGCCTTGTCCGACCCGTAGAAATCAATTCTGCTGTGCTTACACCGGACAACACCTATGTGGGCCGCCAGGTCCGCCGCCTGGTCTATCAGGAGAAAGCTTCTCTGGCGAATGGAGTATCGGTTGATCTGGAGCAGGGACTTCTTGTCATGATCAAAGGGCAGGGAGCCGAACCGGATGAAGAGGCTCTGCATGCTGCGGTGGAAGCGGCATTGGCACGCAGGGATACAAAGCTGACCTGTACCGCCCTCCTCGGGGAGGCTGAGCGTCCGGATTTTCAAGCATTACATGACCGGTACTGTACTGCCGCCGCCGATGCCTATTTTTCCACTGACGGTTCCCATACCATCGTTCCGGAAGTCCCGGGTATCGATTTTGACGTGACCATGGCGCAGCAACTTTGGGACGAGACACCGGACGGGGAAGCGGTCCGCATCCCGTTAACGGTCTTTACCCCCACAATCACTGCCGAGAGCCTGCAGCGTCTGCTATACCGTGATCTGCTGGGCGCTACCACGACAAAATACAACAATTCCGCGGAAAACCGCTGCAGCAATGTCCGGCTGGCGGCTTCCAAAATCAATGATGTAGTCCTCTACCCAGGTGAGGAATTCTCCTTCAACGAGGTGGTGGGTGCACGTACCGAAGCAGCCGGCTTCCTTCCGGCCCCAGCCTATGCAGGCTACGATGACATTCAGGATGAGATCGGCGGCGGAATCTGTCAGGTCTCCTCCGCACTGTACGCTTCGGCACTTTTTGCCTTCCTGAATATTACCGAGCATCGCTGCCACATTTACCCGCCGAATTACATCCAACTGGGGGTGGATGCTACCGTAACAATTCCCGAGGGCGGCGGCCGCACCATCGACTTTAAGTTTGTTAACAGCAAAAACTATCCCATCCGCATCGTGACCTACTGCGAGGAAACGACTTACGACAATGGCAGCCCATTCAAGACAGTTACCGTTGAGCTTTGGGGAACTTTGGAGCCGGAGGACTTCATGCCGGTCGAGTTTGATAACTCCTACGCTAACGTCTATGACTACGACCGTTTTATTGAACCCGCTTACCCTGACCGCCCCGGATATACGATCAAGTTTACCCACGAGGAGTCAGAATTTGAGGACGATTACGGTAAGGGCCTGCGTACGTTGACCCACCGCAAGGTAATCGATGCCAATGGCACTGTGATTCAGGACAAAATCGTAAACGGGACCTACTCTGCCGGCTATGCCCTGGATACCTATTATTATAAAAAATAAACGCATAGAAGGTCGTACAGCGGAAATCAACCTACGCGACTGCGCGGGAGACCTGCCCCGGTTAGTATATGCGATACGAATTACCTCAATCTCCGAAACCGTAGCCACTTGTTCTCACCAAACACGGGAACACGAGTACGGATTTTAGCAAGTTGAGTCGTGATGAAATAACAGTGGGTGCGGAAAGAAATATAGTATTTCCGTTTCACGGGCTCTTCCACTTTCAGAAGCACTGTGTTATACTACAAACAATACAACCTGCTCTGCCTGTTCCGGGACGACTCACGTGTCGTCATGCGGGGGAGAGAGGTAACGAAACCAAGAAAAGGAAAATATCAGGAGGTCATCTATGAAAACTCTCACAAGAAGCCTGGCGTTGCTCCTTGCGGGGCTCATGTTGCTGAGCCTCTGTGCCTGTGCTTCCACATCGGCGCAGAAGACGGTCACCATAAACGCATCGATTCCTGAGGTCGGTGCTGCTCCCGAGACCACCCCAATCCCTGCCATTGCTACGAACAGCTCGATTCTGATCGCTACGCCGTCTTCCACCCGTACATTAGACCCCACCATCCAAAAAATCTATGATGCCAACCAACTGGAGACCGTGCTGAAAAAGCACAACCGGGTCACCGTTACCGTTTCCGGATACAATGAAAAGGACGAGGTAAATTATTTCCGCGTTCTGGAAATCTCCAACCTGGAAAACGGCGGATACTATGTCCGCATTCATCATGAATCTCCTGCCGGTACCGCCGAGATGGAAGGTACATCTGCAATGGGTTACATTGCCTGCGAACGGGACAACGGCACCCTGGAGGCGGCCTGCTCCCTGCCCGGTGAATTCCTGCTGCTGGCCCAGGAGGCCTATCTGGATGCTCCCTACATGACTGCCTACTCTAATGTTACGGCTACAGAAGACAGCGGCAAGACAACTGTCCTGGCCAACATGACCTACGTGGGTGATTCCTATCCCTATGATGAGACCTTTGTTGTGGACAGTGCGTCCTTCGAACTTCTCTCCATGACAGAGCGTGCCCATGGTGAGACCAACAGCTCCCGTAAGGAATACTCCCTTGTCTATGACACGCCCTACAGTTTTCCGGCAACCAGCGTTCTTTCCAAGGCTGTCACGGGCAATGATGTGGTAAGCCTGACCTTGGTCTACCGCGTCCCGGAGTATAACTACACCACCAATCAGGTCTACCGCATCTCCAAAGCCTTTAATGTTGTGGTCGACTCCCGAGGCTATTACATGATCTGCCCAAGTGCTGACATGAACCCCACCACTAAGGTGGACAGCATTTCTCTTACCGGTGACGCGACCTATTACGTCAACCTCACTACTTACCAGACAGATGTTGAGGCAGTTATGCGTGCCGGCGGCACTTCCGCACCGACACCCTATACTCCTGCACCTACTCCGCTTCCGACTGCTGTTCCCGCTCCGACCGCCGCTCCCGTTCCGACCCCGACTCCGCAGCAGGGCGTCTATGTGACGAAGAGCCCCACCAGTGAGACCTGCTATGTCGGCGGCAAGGCTGTCTTCATCGCCTATGCAGATTTCTGTACCAATACTACCTGGATGCTCCTCAGCCCGGACGGTGGCACCAAACTGCTTGCTGCAGATGCGCCGAACTACTTTGGCACCGTAGGTGTCTTTGGCCTGGGCACCGACACCCTGACCCTTACCAGTATCCCCAAGTCCATGAACGGCTGGCGTGTGCTGTGCAGCTTTGATGGCTTCCATGGTCCGGCTGTTACAGATACGGCTACGATTACCGTTCTGGATAAGCCTGTGCCTACACCGCCCCCACCCCCGACTCCGGCTCCCATCCCGACTCCTCAGCCCATCATTTACCAGGATACTGTCTACGCAACTGAGGGTGTTTCCAATGCCGGTTTTGCCAACCGTATCGTTCAGGCCACCGGATGGTATAACTTCTACTGTGAGACCTATGCCGGTGAGACATTTAAAGTTTACATCCTGCCTCACCACTTTGATGATGCAGACCGCTATATCTCCCAGACCTATAACCCCTCCCTGACCATGACCGGTGTCTCCAACGCCAGCCTGTGGCTGGATGCCGGCACCTATGTTTACATCAACTGTGATGCTAACGACTTTACCGGCAACACACCGTCCGGCAGTTCCTTTATCCGTTGGACAAGCAACTGACCGCACTTCTGGTCGGCAAAAAAACAATACCGAAATGCCGGGTCCGTGTTCCGCTTAGGACACGGACCCGGTTTTAATACCCATCCTGTGTACGGTCGTACACCAATCGAAAAAACAGGAGGTTCCAGCTATGCTGTCAATCCTTGTCTTTACCTGCAATGCCATCCTGCCGGTAATTTTGTTAATCCTGCTTGGTTACCTGCTGAAGCAGAAGGGCTTTTTCACTGCGGAGTTTCTGAAGGTCGGTAACCGGACCGTTTTCAACGTCTGTCTGCCGGTTATGTTGTATAAAAACATTGCGGACATTGATCAGCTTTCGGATATCCGCGGGGACGTCATGCTCTATGCGTTTCTGGCCATCGTTGTGCTTATCACACTTGGCGGGTTCCTTTCCCGAAGCATTGCGGACCCGCGCCAGAAGGGCGTGGTGCATCAGTGCACATTCCGTTCAAATTTTGCACTCATCGGCGTTCCTCTGGCAGAGCTGTTAGGTGGTAGCCGTGGAGTAGCTCTGGCGGCGATCCTGTCCGTTCTGTCGATTCCCATCTACAACGCTATGGCAGTTGTGGTCCTTACGGTCTACCGTGACGGGAAGACCGGCATAGATGGCCGAAAGCTGATCAGGGATATCTGCCGCAACCCCTTGATCAACGGCGTTCTGCTGGGCCTTCTTGTTTTGCTGCTGCGCACCTGGGGACAGAGCCATGGCCTGCAGAATCCCTTCGCCGGAGTAACCTTCATCAACACTGTTCTGTCCTATCTTGCCCGTGCGGCAACGCCTCTCTCTCTGCTGGTCTTAGGCGGCCAGTTTGAGTTCCAAAAGGCGGGGGACTACCGCCGTCAGCTGACCTTAGGGGTCCTTGCCCGCAACGTACTGGCTCCGCTGATTGGGGTAGCACCGGCCGCGCTGCTGACCCACTTTGGTTTCCTTCACTTCGGCCCTGAGGTGTTTGCCGGGCTTATCGCTCTTTTTGGTACCCCCATTGCGGTGGCCTCGGCCATTATGGCAGAGGCAATGGATAATGACGGCCAGCTGGCAGCCCAACTGGTAGTCTGGACCTCTCTGGTGTCCATGCTTAGCCTGTTTGTGCTTATTTTTCTGGTGCGAGCCTGTGGACTGCTATGACCGTACTGCCGCGGAATCGTCCGGTACCGGATGCGCACGACGTGCAGACTTCAACGTCACAAATGATGCATCTGCAGGTTATACGATCCGCGCCAGCTTCAGCGTTACTCTGGGGCGGGTACTCTGCCTGTTTCCTATACGCTGTCCCGGCACTACAACGCGGGGCAGAGAATCGCATAAATTTTTCCTCTCCTGCCTGTCTTAAGCCCCTTGCCACCGGAGGCCTTCCTGCGTATACTGTAGAATACGATTCGAAATACGGCATGTACCACGCCGGAGGAGGACAAAGTGACGACTAGCGTAACTGTACTTGTGGATAATCTGCCCGGCAACGTACTGGAGGGAGAATGGGGCCTTTCTCTATTGGTGAAGCACGGAGAAAAAACCATCCTGGCAGACGCCGGTGCGTCTGAACTCTTCGCAGAGAACGCACGTCGGTTGGGCATCAATCTGGCCGATGTGGATTATGCCACACTAAGCCATGCACACTATGACCATTCCGGCGGGATTCCCCGTTTCTTCCGGGAAAATCGTCACGCTGCTTTCTATTTGCAGGAGGGCACGGCTGAGGATTGCTACGCAGGGAAGTTCATCTTTCACCGATATATCGGCATACCGCGGGGCATCCTGTCTGACTATTCTGAGCGTATACGCTTCGTCTCCGGCAAATATCGTCTCTGTGACGGCGTTTGGCTGATTGGCCACAGCACGCCCGGACTTGCTGTTATAGGCAAGCGGGAGCACATGTACCGCCGCACCGCCAAGGGTTGGCGTCCGGATGATTTTTCCCATGAGCAGAGCCTCGTCCTGGAAACAGAACGCGGCCTGCTGGTCATCAACTGCTGTTCCCACGGCGGTGTCGCCAACATTCTCCGTGAGACGTCAGAGGCCTTCCCCGGCCACAAGGTCTACGGGATTCTCGGTGGTTTCCACCTGTTCAATAAGTCTGCGGACGAAATCCGGACCATTGGCCGGGATATCGCGGCTACGGGGATAGACTTTGTCTGCACCGGTCACTGCACCCGAGATCGAGCCTATGGCATCCTGCAGCAGGAGCTTGGGGAACGTCTACAAAAAATGCACGTCGGTCTGACACTGGATTTCTGAGCCTATGCGGAATCGGATCCTTTTATGGTGGAAGAAAGCACCGTACCGATGGGTGGTCCTGCAGCTTTGCGGTAGGTGCCGGGACAGAACTGCGTTGCTGCGCACTCCGTCAGCCGTGTTGGTACTGATTCTGGTTGCCTGTCTTTCACTTTCTACTGCTGCCAATGCCGCGCCAACCGTGAGCCCCGACGATGTTGCGCCGAGTGTGAGTGTTGCCGGTGCTGCTTTGAACGTGAATGCCGCTAACGCTGAAGCTCGGACAGCTGCTTTGGAGCGCTATGCTTCTACAGCCTGCGTCCGCCAATTGCTCTTTGTTAGCCATACCACCGGCTGGGAGGCAAGTGTTGCCCTGTATGAGAAGCTGGTCGATAGTTGGGTGCTTACTCTGGAGACGACAGCGATTATCGGAAAAAACGGCATGGGAAAGTCCGCGGAAGGGGACAGCCGCACTCCACTCGGCGACTATGCTGTGGTCGGGGCCTTCGGCATCCGGCCGAATCCCGGAACGACACTGCCATATACCAACGTGCAGCCTACCACATACGCCTGTGATGAGGATGGACCCTGGTATAATCAAATCATCGACACGGACCAGACCGGTCACGACTGCCAGGGCGAACCAATGTTTTACTGTACGCCGGAATATAGCTACGGTCTGATTATCGACTATAATGCTGAGGGCGTGCCTGGTGTCGGTTCAGCCATCTTTCTCCACTGTCAGGGACAAAAGGCCTGGACCGGCGGCTGTATTGCACTCACGGCAGCGGACATGCTCCGGCTCCTGCAGGCCGCGCAGCCAGGTATGCGTGTCTGGCTGGACGAATATTACGAATAACCGAAAGGAGATAGCAGCCTATGTCACCAACAGATTTTACCGCCCTGGGTTTTGACCTTGGGGGCGAGGATATAAAAGCAGTCTCCGAGGGACTGGTCCGACTTTGGCAGGCCCATCTGGACGAGTGCCTTATTGCCCCATCTGAGAGCACCTACAGGTACTGCTGTCTGCCTTTGGGGGAGGCCGAGCTCTGGAGTCTAACCGTCAACGGTCGCCTCAGCCCGGCGTACAGTGAAATCCTCTGCACCTCGGCGAACACCCTGGAGGTGGATGGGGCTGAGTGGGTTGCTTGGGATAAACATGATATGGCCGGGCTCCTCAGCGTCTACCACGGGGACAACAGCCTCTATGTGGCTGTGCCTAATGCACGTATGCTGGCACCACTGAGCCCTGCCCGCAGCTATCTGCTCAGCGCTTCTTTCCTGGCGATGAGTGCCCGTGCATTTCCTGACAGGGAAGACTTCCATCGGGAATTTCCGGACATGACTGTCCCCTCTGTCCTGCCTATGGGTGCCTATGCGCAGAAGCCAGACTCCGCCTGTGCAGTCATTGGTATTGTAGAAAGGTGTGAGCGCCGTACCAACCATCTTACCGGAAAGACCTACTACTGCATAACTCTTGAGCAGCCCGGCTGCAGCTATACCGTCTATGCTTCTCCGGAGTCACTGGAGCAGATTCCTGCTGCAGGGGAGATACTCAGTGCGGTCTGCCGCCTGCGGGGCAAAATCATCGGATGAAAAACAAAAAGAACGCTGAAGACACCGGACAGACCGGCTTCTTCAGCGTTCTTTTCATGCATTTTTCAGGTCTCTGCTTTCGGTGTTTGCTCAGTGAACAGCAGTACGACAGCCAGACCGACAACGCCGGCCAGCACCGAGGCAAGCAACAGCAGCGGAGCACCACCTAAATCCAGAAACCACCCTCCCAGCAACGAGGCAACCACGCTGCCAACCGGGGAAGCCATCCCAAGCATAGCCTGGCCCTGAATGCTGTCTTCCGGGGGAATCACATCGTTTACATAATACACCGGTGCAATGGTCAGCAGGCCCCAGGCCAACGCCTGCAAAAGCTGCACGGCATATAGTCCGCCAATCGTTCCGGTAATCCAGGTCGCAAGGGCTTTGACTGTTAGAAACAGTGCGCACACACGCAGCCAGAAACTGCTTCCGGCTTTTTTGCGCATCCGGCTGAAGCAGAATAGGGTTGGTAGCTCCGCTATGGCACACAGGGCCATGACGACGCCCATCTCACTGTTGCCACCGCTCTTGTGCAGCACAATCTGAAACAGAAAGTTGGAAAACATATTGTGGCAGGCATAAAGGAAAACTAACCCACCTGCCAACACACAGAATCGTGGATATTTTCGGACAAAGGTAGTGGGACCACCACGTCCTGTGGAGCCTTTCGTCCCTACCGTCCCTTCATGCGGCCTGTCCTTCTTTGGGAAAGGATAGGCAAGCACGGCAATCAGCAATGTGCCGAAGCCCAAGGTAATCGCCGCGGGGACAGACAAAATTCCCGCCTTCGCTGAGACAAAACCAAACACGTAGGAGATTGCTGCATAGGC
>JAZRWD010000011.1:0-5131 GCA_045599525.1 Candidatus Limivicinus sp.
AGCAATGCGTGGTCCTTGCGCAGGAAGCTGTCCAGAATCAGTGTCATCTGAGGGTAGAGGCAGTCAGACTGTGCGTCCGCCATTTTCTCCAGGAGCTTCGGGACCCAGATCAGCATATGATCCTCAAGGAACTCATCAGAGCCGATTAGGTTCTTCTTCAGCTCATCCATGTCACCGTCGGTCAGGGCCTTCACGCAACGCTCTGCCAGCTTCGCCATAAAGCCCAGCTCCAGAGCCAGGCTGTCGTCAGCCACATGAGGATAGCCCTCCGGCTGCAGACCGAAGCTTCTGTAGAATTCGCGCACCTGCAGCGTACTCTCCTGGAACAGCATTTCTTCCTTGCCGCGGTATACTGACTCCCAGGGTGGGGCCACCAGCTTCACCGGCCCCACAAACAGCCGCATGTATTCATTTTTCAGCTCGCTCAGGAAGTTCGGGTCGGCCATATCCCCCGCCACCTCGGCCAGGAAGGTGCCTGCCTTCTCCATCGTGTCACCGCTTTCTTCGCTCAGCAGGGCAAATGCCTCGCCGGTGTTCTCTGCAGTCAGGATCTCCAGCAGTTCCCCGTCCGGCTCACGGCCGAATACCGAGTGCAGCAGGGAATACAGAAACAGCCGGTTGGCCAGCAATACTTCGATGATCTCTTTTTTTTCTTCGTTCATGTTCTACCTTCTCCTCGCTTTTCAGCGTTGCTTTTTCTTCCTCTCACAGGTCGGGCACAGAGCCGGATCCGTTCCCGGGCGGATGACTGCTCCACAGTTTTCACAGGCTGCGCTTTCCACCCGCACATAGGGCAGCTTCGTCAGCGCCGGTACCCGCATCTCTGCCATTCCTTTAAGCCCCTGCCATGGGCACAGACGTACGCACAGGCCGCAGCCGGTGCAACGTCCCGGCTCAATAGAGATCAGACGTTTTCCGTTCTCCAGGGGGCCAAACACCAGCGCCTGTCGGGGACAAAGCTTCTCGCAGATGCCGCAGCCGTAGCAGTTTCGTGTAAAAGCAGGCAGCTGCAGGCCAAAGTCCGGCAGTAGGTTTTCACCCTCCGAGCCCGCCTGCCGTTCCTCCTGCCGCCGCTTCGCCGCTGCGTTGGTCAACATCCGCCGCCAGGCCAGGCCATCCGGGTCTGTCTCCTCCAGGAAGGGCAGACGTCTCGCCGCCGCACGCGCCAGGTTCTTTGTCAGGCTCTTTTTCGCACCGGACAGGATCTCCCGCCGGTCCACGGTCTTCTCCCCCGGGTCCACTGCCGCAGACGCAAAGTCTTCCCCCTGCAGGAGGTGTACGCGTTGCGTGAACCGGTCCTCTCCCAGGAAGAGCAACAGTTGCTCCAGGTTACTCCGCAGGGTCGCGCAGCGGGCCTCTTCCTCGCATTCTCCGCAGGCGTGAATCTGCAGCACTACATCGGTCTGCAATGCCAACACAGCCAGCAGCTCCCATGGGATGCTGCCCAGGCACTCCACCGTCTTGTCGCAGAGCTTTTCTTCCTTATAGCAGGAAAAACTCACCGGTCTGCCCAGGTCGATATCCTGCGTCAGTTCCCGCCGCATCGTTGCCGAAGCGGCAATGCAGCGACTTGGGCAGGCCGACACACACAGCCCGCAGCCGATGCATTTGTCCCAGCGCAGTTTTTCCTGCGCCGAAAGGCTGAATACCTTTTGCGGGCAGACGTCCGTGCACACTGTGCAGGTGTATTTTCGTTGCTTTTTGTTGATGCAACTTGCAGCGATAAATTCCGGGCGGGCATGCCCGCCGCCCATGTTTTGCAACAAAGTACCCATGTTATGTCCTGCCTCATCCCGATTCGCTCCGTTATTTGTTTCCAGTATAGCACAGACCTTTTCTTCCCGCAATCATCCGGCATATAGTAACTTATATGGGCCGTTAACGCAAAAGGGGGTGCCCGGAAGGACACCCCCTGACGTATGTTTGGTTTTCCCGCCGCCCGGTTTACAGGGGCAGTTCCACAGCCTCGCCGCTCAGTGCACAATCTTTTGCCTTGATCAGCACATTTGCGCCGGTCACAGAGGAATCCGGCAAAATCGGCAGGTCAGACACCAGGTTGGGGCCGTACTTTGCCTTCAGCTCGTCGATATCACCGAAGTCAAGAGCACGGTTTGGGCATGCATCTACGCAGGCAGGGTTCATGCCTTTCGCACGCAAATAAGCGCAAGCATCGCACTTGGAGGACTTTCCTTCCTCTTCAATATACTTCGGAACGCCGTAGGGGCAGGCAACTGTGCATGCCTTGCATCCGATGCACAGATTCTTGTCATGGAGAACAGTACCATCTTCTGCCTTATACATTGCACCAACCGGGCATGCTGCGACACAAGCCGGGTTCTCGCAATGGTTGCAGGAAACGCTGACGTTGAACATCTGAACTTTTGGATACTCACCAACGGAGTAGGTTTTTGCATTACGGAAAATTGTACCGACGTCGAGATTATTCTTATCTTTGCATGCGATCTGGCAAGCTTTGCATCCGATGCAACGAGTCATATCAAAATAAAAACCTAATGCCATGTTCTTTTCCCTCCTTCTTAGAGAGCAATGATACGCTTGTCCGTCTTGTAGTCATCCTCAAGTTCCGGACCGTTGTACTTCTCAAAGTTGCAGTTATTGTTGTTGTAGCCAGATACGCCCATACCATAAATGTCGTTGCCGAGCAGATAGTTGTCTGCGCCGCCCAGATCGATGCCGGTCGCTTCATCTACATTGACCCATGCACCGTGAGGTACACCGACCTGACCTGGCATAAGTCCCTGCATAACACAAGCTTTGCGGAGAATCTGACCATACTTGGAAGAAACGAGAACGGTATCACCGCTCATAATGCCCTTTTCTGCAGCATCAGAGGCGTTCAGAAATACCGGATTTGGCCATGCTTCACGAAGCCATGGGCAGTTGTTGAAAACAGAGTGAGAACGTCTCATGTAATGCGGGTTGAAGAGAAGGTATGGGAACTCGCCCTTCTCGCCTTTGATATCGCCATTCTTGAAAGTAGTCTCATAACCGAGTTCCGGGACGATGTATTCCGGATATGGAGCGTAAACCTTATCGGTAAACCCGATAGAGTTAAGCAGGTCTGCCTTTGCCTGGCAAGTGATTTCAAGTTTACCGGAAGGGGAGCCGAGCGGGTTGTTTTCCGGATCGTTAACGAATGCGGAGTAGCCTATGAAGCCACTAAAGCGGTCACCGAGAGAACGCTCAACCTGGTAGCCGCCGTTGTCGATGAATTCCTGGAGGCCGATGCGGCCTTCCTGCGGCGTGCCCTCAACACCCCATGCATCGATGTCTTCCTGGGTGATAGTGATCAGCGGGACCATATCCATGCTGTCATCCGCAACAACGGTAGCACCCTTGAGCTGGTTGAAGAATGCCTGCTTTTCGCTAATCGGGTAAACCAGTTTCGGGTCGATGCCGAGAGCTTCAAGGAGCATGCAGTCAACTTCCTGGTCACTCTTTGCCTCATACAAAGGTTCGGTTACTTTGTTCCAGCAAAGGAGGAACTCACGGTTGGAGGCAGTCAGAGAGCCTTCATTTTCCCACATGGTGGTAATCGGCAGAACGATATCGGAATACTTTGCGTTTGTGGTAAGGAACTGAGCCTTGGATACAACAAAGTCCATCTTACGGTGTGCTTCGATACCTTTTTTCATGTTCGGAGCGGTCTGCAAGAACGCATTTACACCATCATGGTAGATGCAGTGGATATCGCAAGTGCAATCCTTACCTGCTTCGGAACCGTAGGCATAGAAGCCGCCACAGTAATGATATTTACCGGTGAGGCATGCCTCCCAAACCTGTGGGGCAGGAATTACACCGTCGACATCATTTGTGCCACCAAGTTCGCCGCCTGACTTTGCGCCGCCGGCGCTGACAAGACGCGGGCCACCGTTACCGGCGTTGGTGTGATATACTGCACCGACGCAATTGCCCGGCTTACCCATATGGCCGCCCATTGCGCCGAGGGTCTCAAAGATCTGTGGGAGGTTTTCAGCACCGTTGTTGCGAGCTGCACCATAATTGTGTACCCACCAGACGTTGTTTTCTTTACCGAGTTCCTTTGCAAGCATAGTAATCATTTCGACCGGAGTACCACAGATTTCGGATGCCCATTCTGCAGTCTTCGGTGTATCGTCATACTTGCCTTCAAGGTAATCACGGAAGTTGACATCTTCCTTCAAGTCTGCCGGCTTGTGGTCTGCATCAAAGCCAACAGTATACTTGTCCAGGAAGTCCCAATCAACGATATTTCCCTCTTCTGCATCAAGACGAAGCATTTCGGAAGCTACGCCGAGAAGAAGTGCGGTATCAGTACCAGTACGAACCGGTACCCATACAGCATCCAGCATCTGAGCTGATTCGGTATACAGCGGGTCGATGGTGATGAACTTAACACCAGCTTCCTTGGCACGAATATAGTTGTAGGACGGTGTACCGGCGGTAGACCATGCAGGGTTGGATGCATGCAGAATGATGGTATCCGCATTAAGCATATCGAAACGGTCATTTACAGAGCCCTGGCCGTTTGCGCTCATACCCATGGTCTTGTTCCAGTTCATAAGATAGGTACCCCAGCTGGAAGAGTCGGTAGTTCCTGTGAAGCCGCCGAAGGCGTTGAGGACCTTGGAAAGGCCCTTGGAATAGTAGTTACCTACCAAAAACGCCTGATTGCCGTACTTTTCCTTGATGGACTTGAACTGATCAGCAACATAACTAATCGCTTCGTCCCAAGAGATACGCTCCCACTCGTCGATACCGCGAAGATGGCCGTTGGGATTCTCGGGTGACCAGTTCTTTCTCTTCATCGGGTACTTCAGGCGGTCTGCGCCAAAGCACTGCTGTTGCTGAGCTTTGCCTCTTACGCAACCACGTTGCTGGGGATAGTCGAATGAGTCCGGATGAGTATCGTCGGTCTTCTGGCGAACGACCATGCCGTCCTTTACCATGACCTTATTCATGCAGCGGCCGCCGCAGTTGTGCCAGCAGGCAGCGGCAACCCACTTGCCACCCTCTTCGGGGTCAACGATGGGGGCGCGCTCCACAGGCGCAGCGTTCTCCATCAGCTTGTTTTCACTGGTCCAGCCGCCCATGCTGAGGCCGGCCACTGCAGCTGTAGCGGCAGCGGAGC
>JAZRWD010000012.1:0-3723 GCA_045599525.1 Candidatus Limivicinus sp.
GAGCGGCGGTTATCGCTTTATGCGCAAGGTTACCGTTAATCCAAAAAGATGGAAAGTCAGTGTAATTGGCATATACACACCCCCTTTCGGAGATGTAGCTAGACCGCACGCCGCATTGGGTGCCCTGCCTCGTGTGAGGCAAGACTATAATAGCATCATCTGCCATTAATTGTCAACTTCCCCGATTGTAGGGCTATTTCCATTTTTTTGTGGGGTAATTATCGATTCCACAATAAAATGGAATTATCCGATTGTTGCTATGTTAATAGAATCCAAAAATAGTTAAATAAGTCGGTACGTTTCAACACGTACCGACTTATTTCTTTGCATTATGCAGTTAATCGTTTGCGGTATCACGTACCGGGTGAGGGCTCGGGGCTTGCCACGGGGATAAACAGCAGGTTCATGTCCGTCGGTTCGCTGATGCCGGCAACGGTCTCCGAAAAGCTGTACTGCCAGAGGTCTGTGGCATAATAGAAGTCCGGTGAGGAGCCGGGAACGGTGAGCCAGAAGCTGTAGTCTGTCAGGCGGGACAGGTCGTACCCGTAATACCCCAGCTGGCGGTTGAAGTAGATGCCCGCGCGGTGGCCGGCCTCGTTGATCGTGCGGCAGAAGGCCGCAGCGCAAAAGGTGCGGGTCTCGGCGTCGAGGCTATTCGTGCGGGCGTTTTCCACGCCCTCCATCCGTTCCCAGTCATACATGACGGGGAGATTCAGCGACACGCCGTCCAGCAGTGACAGCACATAGCGTGCCTCTTCAATGGCTTCCGCCTCGGTGATGGCCTGCGAGAAGAAGTATACGCCCGTCAGCAGGCCATTGGCGGCTGCGTTTTTCAGGTTGCGCTCAAAATATGCGTCGGTAAACAGGGCACCCTCGGTGTAGCCGCGGTAACCCGCACGGATATAGGCAAAATCGATGCCATCCCGGGCCACGGCAGACCAGTCGATCTCTCGCTGATGTTCGGAAACATCGATGCCGCGCAGGGTCGTGTATCCGCTGCCGACATAGCTCATCCGGTTACCAACCACAGCGAAATCCTCTGCCCGCAGCGTGCTGGCGGGTACATTTTTCAGCGGTGTGATCCAGACATAATCAAAGCCGTCGTTCAGAAATACCTGCCCCTCGTGCGGGTTGACGGAATGGAAAGAAAACAGGTGGCCGCCGCTGAAGATCGTCTTTACCAGGGCAACGATCAGCAGCAGGAGCACGAGGACCGTGACGATCAGAAGGTTTCGGCGGTAGCGCGCATGTGTTTTCATACGATGTTTTCCTTATTTCTTGCCCATTTCATACATTTCTTCGGCAATGGCATTGGCCTTGTCAACGATGCGGCTGCGGGCCTCAGCGCCACGCTCCAGTACACCATGGACATGCTCGGCCAGCGGACGGTCGGAGTGCATGGACAGGAAGAAGCTGCCGCGCTGCTTGGTCTCTTCCTTATAGTCACGGATGTGGCTACGAACGTCTTCGTAATGGACGGTAACCTTATGCTCCACAGCTACGCGGCGGATCTGCGTCAACACATTGGTAGCGTTGGCCAGGTCGATGAGGAACACACCGTAAAAGAAGCCAATAAAGAAGGAAAAAGCGAGATTATGGGACAGCCAGATCAGGATATCGATGACATGGGGATGGATCAGGAAATAATACAGGGCACCCAGCAATGTCCAGAAGAGAGAGAACAGCGGGCAGATAAGCCCGTTGACGTTGCCCCACTGATTGCTGTAGTCCCACAGACGGACGTGAGCAAACTTCAGGCAGAAATAACCTGCGATGTACTCGATACCGGTCATCACAACAGCCATAAGGGCAAACAGCAGGATCTTGCGGCCGACCGGAGTAAAGGCGGGGATGTATGGCTCCTGGATGGCGATCAGGAACAGCAGTGCCAGGCCAAAGCCGTACAGCGGCAGATATGGCCCGGTAAGAAAGCCCGGGTTGACCCATCGGCGCTCGGGATTGGAGGAGGAAATAAAGCGGCGGTAGAATACCTCCAGGGTCCAGCCGGCAAGGCACCCGACGAAAAACAGAAACAGAATAACAAGCGCGAGATTCATAAGACAGTTTACCTCATAACAGAATCATAAAAAGTAATAAGAGGCTACCAAAGATTTCCGATACTGTCAATACACAGATTCACTGAGACTGTATGCGCCCGTGTTCAGGCTTAATCGGTAACGTCGGGTAAACGCGATCCAATTCCGTCCGAGAAAGCTTTTCAGTACAACATCGTTTTTTCGTCGGAAAAAATGTTATTCCATGTATTCAACCGTCGCTTTGTAATAAGATTAGGCTTGTTTCAAGGGGTTATATCACCTATAATGAGTCTAAAAATAAAAAAAGGGGAACTATTTTGTTTCATAAAGCAATTAAGTTAGAATACCTGGCCGGGACTGTTCTGGAACTCACTTTCCAGAATGGAGAAGTACGGCAATACGATATAGCAAACATGTTCGAAATCTATCCTCCTATGCGTGCGTTGGAAAACAGACAGCTGTTTTTATCCGGAAAACTCTCCGGCGGATACGGAATCCGTTGGAACGATGAATTGGACCTTGAAGCAGAAACCATTTACGAAGAAGGTACCCTGATTCGTACTGTTCCTCTGGCCGAAAAAATGGAAGTTACTGAGGCACTGTTTTGTGCATGTGCAGAGACCGAAGCCCTCACCGGATGCGTGATAAGCTAACTGTTATACTGTATACGTAATCGTAAAGCCAACACGCTGAAACACGTGTTGGCTTTACGATTATTTTCACCTTCCATATTTTTGAATTAACGAAACTTTGTGTATAAGGCGATAATCACCGCTTTTGGCCAGTGATTTATGCGAGAATACCGGTGTCCTGTGCAAATGTTGGGTTTTTCTGCATCAACCCCAACGTTCTGCGCGCTGCACCGTCAGGGTGGCTTCTCCCACCCTCCCACGCTTCGACTGCCTTTTTTGTTACTCCAATACAGGCAGCAAACATACTTTGCGTCATGTTTGAGTTTAGTCTGATCTGGCGAATCTCCTCTGCAGTGAAGTCCGGTACTGCCGAAACGCTCATCTTATGCACAATAGTTCCGTTGTTTTCACCGTTTTCGTAAGCAACAGCTTCCTGCAGCCCTTGCAGGATAGAATCGTATAGAGACATCTATTCTCACCTCCCGGCATTTTTTTCCAGCGACAATTCCAGTATTTCAACGGCTTTTCTGAGGTTATTTCTTTCTTCCTGTGTCAAATTTTCTTTATCCGCTTTTTGGTAGGCATCCAGCAGATAGACTTTTTCATAAACCTCAAAGTCAATATAAATGACGCGAACGGAACCGCTTTTCCCACGGTTCTCAAAAGAAAAACGCATCTTTCTTACGCCTCCGGTTCCCCTCATTACCGGACCGACTTTCGGGTCGTTAATAATCTCTTCTTCCAGACGTCGCATATCGTCATCATCCAAGCCAAGATTCTTCCATTTGACCTGAAATGACGGTATTATAATAAATTCCCTAGTCATCTTGTCTCCTTTAGTGTTTCTTTTCTCATCCCAATTATACCCTACAATATAGGGTTTTTCAATGGGTACTAATAAAGAAATGCACTCAGGTATGTGTCAAGTATCCATTGGCAAGGCCCTTATCAGAAAATCTGAGGAAACCATATGACTACTTTGTACGCGATGAAATACGCCATCCTTGACAGCACTCCGAAAAATGCTAAAGCGATGCCGCTAACGGCGAAGACTC
>JAZRWD010000013.1:0-14361 GCA_045599525.1 Candidatus Limivicinus sp.
CCCGCTGCTGCAGGTAATTCCATCACTGCTTCTGCAGCCGGTATCTCCAGTGACGTTGTCGTCACCCTGACCTTTGACGGTTCCACCATTACCGATGCTGTTATTGATGTTTCCGGCGAAACTCCGGGCATCGGCGCTGCCATTGGCGACAAGGTTGCCGAACAGATCCTCGCTGCTCAGAGTGCTGAAATCGACGGCGTTGCCGGTGCTACCATCACCAGCTCTGCTGTTAAGTCCGCTGTTGCTGAAATCCTTTCTCAGGTTGCCGCTCCTGCTGAAGAGGCCACCGAAGAAGCTGTTGAAGAAGTTGCTGCAGCACCTGCCGCAACCGGCTATGTCCCCGGCACCTATGTTGCAAAAGCAAACGGCATGGGTTCTGTTACTGTTGCCGTTACCGTAAACGAAAAGTCTATCGTCGCTGTTGCTATTAATGCCTCCAATGAAACTCCGACCATCGGCGGTGCAGCTGCAGCTGAACTGAGAACGCAGGTTCTCGCCAAGGGCGCTGATCTTGATGGCGTTGCCGGTGCTACTATGACCAGCACTGCAGTTCGCAATGCTGTTGCCGATTGCCTTGCTCAGGCCGCAAACGGCTGATTGATCATACACATCATATTTCCCTTTGAGGGGCTGTCGAAAGACGGCCCCTCTTTTTTCTACTCAACGTGAAACACATTCTGTTGCTTTCTCTCCATCCGGGATTGCGCAAGTCTAGACCAACCATGCATTTCTATATAAGCATCGCTTACCCTTCATGTTCTTTTGCAAGGTCATGTTCTAGCCGGCTGGCTTAAGCTTGTAAAATCCGGCTCCATGCCGCGGCAAAGGCTGACTGCACGCACTCACTCTACACACCCGTTATTCACATTTATCCTGGATGAACCGTAATTCCACACTATGATGTCACTATAGAAAGCCCTAAGCACGGAAAAACAGCCTGCTTTTCTGCTGAATCCCCGCGGTTTTTTATCGTGCAGTCGGAGACAGGTAAGCAGCGTCGGGACACACAATCTGTCCTCATCAACCGTTTGGGAATGACCTCTCTTTGCTTGCTCGTTAGTTAGCCAGCTAACTGACTGGCCCGCTCGCTTACCTAGCCAATACGCAAAGTCCCGTCCGCTTCCTGAAATGCCAATGGCTTCCGATTCCATTGCCTGTTTTTCTTCTCTTCAGCAGGCGTAGCCCTACGGAAACAGGAAAATAATAGTTAAGCAAAAACGCCGGGCAGCTTCCATCTGTTTGGGAGCTGCCCGGCAAAACCTGTTATTTACTGTATTATGCTTTTCAGTTCTTTATAAACTTAACAACTACATGCACATCATAGGACGGCATGGTGAACGAATAGGATCCGTCGCTGTTGGTCTTATATCCGACCGTATTACCGTTTCCGGTAACCGTAACCGAGCTGATACTGTAGCCACTGGCAGGGCTTGGCGTAAACGTAACCGTCTCACCCGGTTTTGCGTTAGCAATCACATTGCCGGTGCCTTCGCCTGAATAAACCTTAAAGGCTGTCGCCTGAGTAGATGTTCCGGAGTTTGAAGAGCCACCGGAAACATACTTTGCCGTAATGGTAACGGCGCTATCCGGCATCACGAAAGAATTGTTCGTAACCGGAATAACTGTACCATTCGCAGAGACTACAGTAATGCTTTCCAGCGTGTAGCCGTTTGCTCCGGTGCAGGCAATGTTAACAACGTCACCCTTATTCGCTGTGGAGGCAACCATTCCTCGTACCGTCGCTGTAGAAGAAGAAACCGCATTGGCCTCAAAGCGAATTGCATACTGTCCGGAATACGTTGCCTGAGGAACTGTTCCATTCTGGTTGGTCGGATTTGTCCCCGATGACGGCTTCCCGGTAGCCGCTACCGGAATCAGAAGAGTTTTTCCAACCTTCAGAGAATTCAGGTTGGTTTCCGTATTCAATGCCTCAAGCCAGCTCTTCATCTTTCCATAGTTCACGCCGTAGCGCTGGCAGATCATGTATGTCGTCTCTCCTGCGCTGATAACGTGGGTCAGTACCTGGTAATAGCTTCCGGAGGTTGGCGCAACGGAAGACGGAAGGTAAATCGACGCACCGGCTTTAATTGCCGCACTGGACATGTTGTTGATCTTCAGAATAAGGTCTTTGTTGGCCGCATAGGAAACCTTGTTGGCATTGCAGATATTGTACAGTGTATCGCCGCTCTTGATCTTATACGGAACGAGGTTAAAGGCAATCGTTCCGCTGACAAGATTGTTTGCAGCTGCCTGCTGCGCCACAGACTTCGAGGGGTCTGCTGTTGAGGTGTTTGCTGCACTGGAGTTGGCAGAAGCAAGCTGTATGGCAGCGGCCTCGGATGCCGGAAGAATAACCGTATTGCCGGCCTTCAGATTATTAAACTTAGCTTCAGACTCAAGATGGTTCAGTTTAAGAATCAGTGCCTTGTATGTGCCATAGCTATATCCCAGATTCTTGCAAAGGGCGTAAACCGTATCCCCACCCTTTATGGTCACCGTAACTGTACTGCCTTCCGGAATCTTAACATCGGAAACCACATAATTATCCGAAGCAATCTTGGCTGCATTCGCATCGGATGTTGGGAACACTACTACCTGACCGGCTTTCAGATTATTAAATATGGCATCACTGGTAAAACCGTTCAGTTTCAGGATTGCTGCCTTACATTTAAAATAATTCAGGCCCAGCGAGCCGCAAATTCCAATTATCGTATCTCCGCCTTTTATCGTTACTTCGATTGTGTCGCCCTCAGCAAAAGCAGAAACACTCATTGCAGAGAACAGACCGGCAATCAGGCAGAGAACCAGTATAAAACTCAGTACTCTCTTATTCATACGAATCCCTCCGGATTTCTGGTAAGGGCACTCCGCCCCTGTTTATTGATATAAGGATTTTACAACAAATAGTTACACCTTGTCAACAATAAAATGTCATCTTTGCAAGTTATTTTGTAACCTTTTGTAATTTGTTTTCATTCCCTTTTATTGTTCCTTATTTCCTTTATTTCTTTCGCTTTCTGTGCTACAATTGCATAAAATTGTGAAAAAGGGACATTTTAACCATGATTGATTTTCTTTGCCCGGTCTGTCGAACGGCCTTGAAGAATGACCGGAAAAGCTTTCGCTGCTCCAACGGCCACTGCTTTGACATTGCCCGAAAAGGATATGTTAATCTCCTGCAAAGCAGCAGCTCCGGTCGTCACGGCGATGACCGCCTCATGGTAAACGCCCGCACAGATTTTCTGAACAAGGGGTATTACGACAGGCTTTCACAGGCCGTTGTTTCTACTGTTCTGAAAAACTGCCCCGCCCATCCATGCGTCATTGACGCAGGCTGCGGCGACGGAAAATACACCGCCGATCTGGAGCTTGCCCTTTCCGGGGACGAACCCGATATCATCGGTCTGGATATTTCCAAATATGCTCTTGAAGCCCTCTCCCGCCGCAGTAAGACCATACGCACGGCTGTTGCCGGCACCTCCTCCATGCCCGTCCCCGACCATTGCGCAGACATTCTGCTGAATCTGTTCTCCCCTCTATTTACAGAGGAGTTTCATCGTGTTCTGAAAACCGGGGGCATTTTGGTCCGCGTCATTCCATTAGAGGATCATCTATTTGAGCTGAAGCAGGCTGTTTACGACCACCCTTACCGTAATGAAATCCCCGAAAACCTCTCGCTTCCCGGCTTCGCACTGCAGAGCCAGGAAAACATCCGTTACTCCATCGCCCTGGAGGGGCAGAATGATATCTGCAGCCTTTTTCAAATGACCCCTTACTATTATAAAACCGGAGCCGCCGACCAACAAAAGCTTCAGGCATTGGACCGACTTACTGTACACCTGGAATTCGGCATACTAACCTATGCTGCAGTTTAACCATCCGGGAGACGACCACAATGGACTATTCCTCAATTATTGAACTGGACGTTCACAATATGACCCGTGTTCAGGCACAGATTGCCATTGATGCCCGATTAAAGCGCGCCTCCTCCGGTGTTTACCGTCTTCGTGTGATTCACGGGTATCACGGAGGCACTGCGTTGAAAGAGCTGGCAGCAAGTTACAAAAACCATCCAAAGGTCCTGCGTATTGAACTTGGGCTGAACCGTGGCTGTACCGACCTTGTCCTGCGGGAATTCTGACCTGCAAAACAGTATAATAAAGACAACGGAAATCCGGCTTTCTTCAGCCTGATGATCCGTTGTCTTTCTTTTTATTCTTCCTGTATCAGGGCAACCGCATGGGCTGCGATTCCAAGCCCCTCCCCGGTGAAGCCCAGGTGTTCTTCTGTCGTCGCCTTTACGCTGACCTGTCCCACGGAAACACCCATAACCTCGGCCAGATTTTTGCGCATCTGCAGAATAAACGGCGCCAGCTTCGGCCGCTGTGCGATAATCGTGCAGTCAACGTTTCCTACGGCATAACCGTTTTCGTCCAGGACACGGCAGACCTCTTTCAGAAGAAGCAGACTATCTGCCCCCAGATATCGGTCATCATTATCCGGAAAAAGTTTCCCGATATCGCCCAACGCAGCAGCACCCAAAAGTGCATCCATCAATGCATGGACCATCACATCCGCATCCGAATGGCCTAACAGGCCTTTTTCATAGGGGATTTCCACACCGCCAAGAATCAGCTTACGCTCCGGTACAAGCTTGTGCACATCATAGCCATGTCCAATTCTCATTGCAGTTCCCCCCGCCTGTTCAGAATCTCCGTCGCCCGAAGCACATCGTTCGGCGTCGTCAGCTTAATATTGTCCTCATCTCCGGGCACGGTGACAGTCTTCACGCCCATATACTCCATTGCAGAGCAATCATCAGTAATGGACAGCCCCTTTTTCACCGCATGGGTAAGCGCTCCGCGAATCAGATCCGCATCAAAGATCTGCGGAGTCTGTACACGAAAAATCTTGCTGCGGTCAGCCTCCCCGACAACGCAACGCTCATCGTCAAGTACTTTCAGTGTATCCGTGCTGGGAATCACCGGAACAGCGGATCGGCTGGCCTGTGCCGCATAGGCAGTCCTTAGAATAATATCTTCAGTCACCAGCGGTCGCGCGCCATCGTGAATCGCAATCAGGCCTGTATCGTGTGCGGTTTCTGACACACCGGCCAGAGCCGACTCTGTTCTGGTCTTCCCGCCCTGCACAACCTTGCTGATTTTATGAATTCCGTAATTCACGCACAAATCTGCAATGCGTTCAATACAGTCCTGCCGGGTAACAACAACAATCTCGCTGACAATGGAGGACCGTTCAAAGGCCAGAAGAGTCCGGGCAATGACCGGTATACCGCCAACATCCATAAAGATTTTATCGCTTCCCATGCGGGTAGAGCTTCCCGCAGCCACGACGACCACCGAGCACCGGGGTATCGGGTCTTTATGCTTAAACCTGTTTAACGTTTTCGCTATTTTTCCGGACAGATCCATATCGCATCGCTCCTGTTATTTGCTCAGCTGTCTCTTTCGGTAGAAATTCATCATGCCTTCCTGCATGTCTTCCAGATGGGTCAGCATTTTCCCCGCACCGTACACAGCACAGGAGACTGCGTCGCTGACGACCTGTGTACGAATGCCTGTACTGCGTTCGATCAGCTTGTCCATACCATAAATCAGGCTACCGCCACCGGACATAATGATTCCGTTCTTGTCCAGGTCACCAACCAACTGCGGCGGTGTTCTTTCAATAACCGAGTGGATCGTCTCCAGAATACGGTTCATTGGCTCGACAAAAGCTTCAATCAGCTCGTTTGAATCGATTTCCACCGTTTTCGGAAGGCCATTCGTCAGGCTTCGGCCCTTGACCTCCTGCGAATCAGCATCCGGGCGCTGAATAATACAGCCAATGTTTTTCTTCAGTTCCTCTGCCGCGCTTCTGCCAATGAGCATATTATACTTTCTGCGAATATAGCGGATGATTGCCTCATCAAAGCTGGCTCCGGCTGTCTTGATGGATTCACATTCCACAACGCCACCGGAGGAAATAATGGCAATTTCTGTTGTGCCGCCTCCGATATCGATTACCATGTTGCCATCCGCCCGTGAAATATCCAGTCCGGCCCCTAATGCTGTGGCAACTGCCGTTTCCAGAAGGAATACCCGGCGTGCACCGGCCTCAATTGCCGCATCAATGACAGCACGTTCCTCAACACCGGTAATACTGCTCGGCACGCAAACCAGCATGCAGGGCTTGAACAGGCTGAACGAGGTAATGCGGTTGACCAGCTCACGAAGCATCTGCGCTGTCATCTCATAGTCGGAGATCACACCGGCATGGACCGGGTGGATAGGAACCACATTGGCCGGGGTTCTTCCCAGCATTTTATTGGCTTCCTGTCCGACCTTAATGATCTTGCTGGAGAATTTATCTACAGCAACCACTGTCGGTTCCCGGACAACAACACCCTTGCCCTGCTCAAACAGCAGAGTCGATGCTGTGCCAAGATCGATAGCTATGTCTCTTTCAAAAATGAGCATATAGTGCTCCCTCTCTCTAATTGTTATTCCTGCTTTTCGGTACGTGCCAGTGTTGCCGCCCAGACCTGGGCCGCACCATGCTCCGTAAGGACTCGCGCACATTCCTGCAGAGTTGCCCCTGTTGTCACAATATCGTCTACAAGCAGAATGCTTTTCCCTGCGATATCTGCTGCAGGATGGATCTCATACACACCCTGCACATTTTCCCTGCGCTGCTTCTTCCCGGCCGTGCCGGACTGTGCCGGATTATTCCGCACCTTTTTCAGCACCGGCCTGTACGTGAGCTGCAGGAGCTCCGCCATTTTCCGCGCAATCAGCTCTGACTGGTTGTACCCGCGTTTGCGCAGGCGTTTTTTACTCAACGGTACACAACTTATAATATCACAGGAAACATGGTTTTCGTCAACACATTTTGCAACCAATTTACCATAAGTTCGGAAATAGGCATTTTTCCCTTTAAACTTATACCGGTGCAGGGACTCCCGCACGGTATCCTGATAGGAAAGCGGCGAACAACACCCGTTGATTCCGGGCAACGGACGCAGCTGTTCTTCAAGCGGGATATACGGCAGTTCCTTTTCACAGGAGGTACAGATCTCCTCTCCATTCGCCGTCACCTTTCCGCAGAAAGCGCAGCGAGGTGGATAAATCAGCTGAAGCAGCTTTGTCAGTAGCTTCATCCGATTGCTCCAACAATTCTCGTCCGCAGGAAGGAGTATCGTTTATCCTTCCGGTCATTTTCAATCATGGCATCTGCCAGCCGGTCATCACCCACAAGGACCAGAAGATTCTTTGCACGGGACACCGCGGTATACAGCACCGAACGGGTCATCAGCATTCGGGAGGTGCTCCCCAGAACCAGAATGACAGCCCGGTATTCACTCCCCTGCGATTTATGCACGGTAACCGCCCAGGCGTGTTCCAGCTCTCCCAGAGAGTCAAAGCCGTAGACAGCCATCCGGCCTTCAAAGTTAACGGTAACTGTTTCATTGACTGGGTCAATATCTGTCACTACACCGGTGTCGCCATTGTATATTCCACTGCCTGCGGTTTTCCCATCCATCCACAGTATATCATAGTTATTGCGAATCTGCATTACCCGGTCACCGGTTCGGAACAGGATATCGCCAAAGGGCTTTTCCTTTTTTTCCTTGGTTTTCGGGTTCAGTGCCTCCTGCAGGCGTTTATTCAGGGCTGCAGTTCCCATTTCACCCTTTCGGGTCGGGGATAAAACCTGAATCTCCGCAACAGGGATGTGCATATTATCCGGCAGTCGATGGCTGAACAGCTCTGCCACCGTGTCCACTGTCTGGGCAGCCTCTGTTCTCCGCATGCGGAAGCAGTCACCCTTGTTGAGCGAAAAGTCCGGGTGCTCTCCACTGTTGATCATATGGGCATTGCGGATGATATAACTGTCGTTTTTCTGTCGGAAGATTTCGGTAAGGCGAATAGTCGGTACTGCTCCGCTGCTGATAATGGCCTGAAAGACCTTGCCCGGTCCCACAGAGGGCAGTTGGTCAGCATCCCCTACCATAACCAGTCTTGCTGCCGGAGGGAGTGCCTTCAGCAGGGCAGCCATCAGGGTTATATCCACCATAGAGCTTTCGTCCAGAATGAAAACGTCCCCCTCCAGCGGGTCCTGCGCGTTTTTATTGAACACAGCCCTGTCGCCGGCATCATCATATTTTGCCTCCAGCAGACGGTGGATCGTAGAAGCATCACGCCCGGTCAGCTCCTGCATACGTTTTGCCGCACGGCCGGTAGGTGCCGCAAGAACGACATCCAGCCCCCGCAGTTCAAACATCGTAACGATGGCTCTTACTGAAGTCGTCTTACCGGTCCCCGGTCCGCCGGTGATTACCGTCAGCTGGTTCTTCAGCGCACAGGTCAGGGTCTGCCTCTGCTGTTCGGCATAGGTAATTCCGTTTTCCTTTTCCAAAGTGGCAATCAGTTTTCCAACCGACACTTCCTCATCAAAGGTATGACCCGCCATCTGCCGAATTCGCTGCGCAGTGTAGGTCTCCGCCTCATACAGTTCCGGCAGATAGCAGGCAGTAATGTCCCTTACCTGCTCCTTAACCAGTTCTTTCGCCTCTTCCAGTGCCTGAATTTCCTCCGACACCGCGTCCTCATCTACATCGATCAGCTGTGCGGTCGCCGTAACCAGCTGCCCCAGTGGAACAAAGCAATGACCGTTCCCGGAATTGTGCTGCAGTTCAAAGACCACAGCAGCCCGGATTCGGTTCGGACTCAGCGAATCCAGTCCCATTTCCAGCGCCATATGGTCGGCTTCCGAAAAGCTTCCCCCGATGTGGCTGCTTGCCAGCACATAGGGATTTGCGCGCAGAACAGCAAGTGCATCCACACCATAGTATTTATACAGCCGCATCGCAAGTACCGGCCGGATACCAAAGGAGCAGATAAACTCCATCAGTCGCCGCACACCAGACTGCTTTTTGTAGCATTCCGACATCTGCAGCGCTTTACGTTCGCTGATGCCGGTAATCTGTGTCAGTTCATACGGGCGGTTTTCAATAACATCCAGTGCTTTTTCCCCGAACTTATTGATTATCAGGGATGCTGTTGCCGGACCGATTCCCTTAATTTCCCCGCTAGCCAGATAGGTGTAAATCGCGTTTTTTCCACTGGGCGGAACCATCTGGGCAAACTCGGCATGGAATTGCCGCCCGTAGCTGCTGTGCTCCATCCACTCACCGCTGGCAATAATTGCCTCTCCCGCGGCAGCAAAGGGCATAACACCTACAATGGTCTGCTTTTCCTCATTTCCATCCGTTACGCTCAGGACGGTGTATCCGTTCTCCTCGTTGCGGTACACGACCGCGTCAATTCGTCCGGAAAGCTCATCCAGTTCTTTTTCATCCATCAGATTGTCATAAGCCATAGTGCGGTATCACTCACTTCTGTTTTTCCAGTATCGGCTTGAGATATTGTCCCGTGTAGCTTTCTGTACACAACGCACACTGCTCCGGCGTACCGGCAAACACGATCTGTCCGCCCTTATCGCCGCCCTCCGGTCCAAGATCCAGGAGGTAATCGGCCGTTTTTATCACATCCATATCGTGTTCGATCACAATAACGGTATTGCCGGCATCCGTCAGCCGATTCAGGATGTTCACCAGACGATGTACATCGGCCGGATGCAGGCCGGTCGTCGGCTCATCCAGCACATAAACGGTGCTTCCCGTGCTTCTTTTCGACAGCTCTGTCGCCAGCTTGACACGCTGTGCCTCACCGCCCGAAAGTGTCGTGCTGGATTGCCCGAGCTTCACGTAACCCAGCCCGACATCATACAGGGTCTGGATTTTATTGAGGATCTTTTTCTGATTGGCAAAGAAGCTGCAGGCCTCCTCGACGGTCATGTCCAGTACATCCGCTATGCTCTTGCCTTTGTATTTGACTTCCAGGGTTTCCCGGTTATATCGCTTTCCGCCGCACACCTCACAGGGGACATACACATCCGGCAGAAAATGCATTTCAATTTTCACCAGGCCGTCACCCTGGCAGGCCTCGCAGCGCCCACCCTTTACATTAAAGGAGAAACGCCCCTGTTCGTAGCCGCGCAGGCGGGCATCCTGGGTCGCCGCAAAAAGGTCACGGATGTCCGTGAAAACACCCGTATAGGTTGCCGGATTCGACCGCGGTGAACGTCCGATGGGACTTTGGTCCAGATTAATCACCTTGTCCACGAACTCCAGCCCATCGATACGGTCATGCTTTCCCGGGCGGACCTTCGTCCGGTTCTTTTCCGATGCCAGAGCCTTGTAGAGGATCTCATTCACCAGAGAGGATTTCCCGCTCCCGGACACGCCCGTCACACAGACAAAACACCCCAGGGGGATCTCCGCATCGATATTTTTCAGATTGTTTTCCCTTGCGCCCCGTACTACAAGTGCCTTCCCTGAGCCTCGGCGTCTCTCATTTGGTATCGGAATACGGCATCTCCCGCTCAGGTAAGCCCCCGTCAGTGACTCCTCACTTTTGCAGATCTCCTCCACCGTGCCTGCGCAGACCACATTGCCTCCGTTGGCGCCGGCGCCGGGCCCGATATCGATAATATGGTCTGCCGAACGCATCGTCTCTTCATCGTGTTCCACAACGATCAGGGTATTGCCGGCATCCCGCAGCCCCTTCAGCGTAGCAATCAGCTTGCTGTTGTCCCTCTGATGCAGGCCAATGCTCGGCTCGTCCAGAATATACAGCACGCCCATCAGGCCGGACCCAATCTGTGTCGCCAGACGGATACGCTGGCTTTCACCGCCGGAAAGGGTCGACGCTGTTCTTGCCATCGTCAGGTAACCCAGTCCCACACTCTGCAGGAAGCCAAGCCGTGCCTTGATCTCCTTGAGGATACGCTCGGCAATCAGCAGGTCCCTTGGCGACAGCTGCAGGTCTTTGATGAACTGCAGGGCATCGTCCACCGGCATTTCGCAGAATGCAGCAATGCTCAGCCCTCCAACGGTAACCGCAAGGGCTGTGTTCTTCAGCCGCCGGCCGCCGCACGCCGTGCATGAGGTTTCCGACATACAGGCTTCGATATCTGCCTGTGAGGCCTGGCTGCCGGTTTCGCGATAGCGCCGCTCGAGATTGTTTATTATTCCCTCAAAGCTCCGTTTCATCACACCATAACCGGAGCTCTTTTCATATTTCAGTTCCAGTACTTCGTCCCCTGTGCCGTAGAGGATCGCATGGCGCGCTTCCTCGCTTATGGCATTCAGCGGCTCGTCCAGCCTGAAGTGGTATTGCCGGGACAGTGCGTCAAAATACATCCGTGAAATGGAATCCCCCTTGATGCTGCCCCAGCCCGGTGCCGTAATTCCGCCCTCCAGAATGCTCAGGGACGGGTTCGGCATGATCAGGTCAGGGTCTACCAGCAGACGGGTACCCAGCCCGGAACAGTTCGGGCAGGCTCCGCTGGGATTATTAAAGGAAAACAGACGCGGAGAAAGCTCCTCCAGGGATATTCCGCAGTCCTCGCAGGCATAATTCTGGGAAAATGTCAGCTGCTCCTGCATACCCGGCAGATCAACATACAGCACGCCACCGGCCAGAGCCAGGGCTGTCTCGCAGGAATCCGTCAGGCGACGGTTCATTTCAGGCTTTATCACCAGACGGTCAACGATTATATCAATGCTGTGTTTTTTGTTCTTCTCCAGGTGGATCTGCTCCTGCAGGTCGTACAGGATTCCATCGATCCGCGCACGAACATAGCCGGAACGTCTGGCATCCTCCAGCACCTTGGCATGCTCGCCCTTTTTTCCTCGGATAACAGGGGCCAGCAGCTGCAGCTTGGTTCCTTCCGGAAGCTCCAGGATACGGTCAACGATCTGATCGATACTCTGACGGCGAATCTCACGCCCGCATTCCGGACAATGCGGCACGCCGACCCGTGCCCAGAGGAGGCGCAGGTAATCATAGATCTCTGTCACCGTGCCTACCGTAGACCGCGGGTTGCGGGAGGTGGTCTTCTGGTCTATGGAAATGGCCGGCGAAAGGCCCTCGATGGAGTCCAGATCCGGTTTATCCATCTGGCCGAGAAACATCCGCGCATAGGAGCTGAGACTCTCCACATAACGCCGCTGCCCTTCGGCATAGATCGTATCAAACGCCAGGCTGGATTTTCCGCTGCCGGACAGACCGGTGATCACCGTAAGCCGGTCACGGGGAATCTCCACGTCAATATTCTTCAGATTGTTCTCTCGCGCGCCTTTTATGACAATTTTTTCCTGCATATCTGCCTGCTTTCTCTTGCTTCTTCAACTCTGTGTTCCGTTTTCTGTCCGCACCGTTGAAGCAGTTTCTTCCGCGTTCCGGAAAATGACGTTAGTAGATTATTATACCGCTCATCTTCCTTTGTTTCAACCGAAAAAATGCAGCCTGTCCGACGCACAATGCTCCATACGGAAAACAGCAGAAATGCAGGCCGGCAACGCGGAAGAGCGCTGCACAGCCTGCACAAAGTACCTATTCTGTTTTTCTACCGCTTACTCGACCGAGATCATGTAGTAGTAGACCGGCTGACCACCGTTGACAACGCTGGTCTCCGCATCCGGAATGCAGCTGCTGATCATGCCGGCAACCTCTTCTGCGGCTTCTGCCGTCACGTTTTCGCCGTAATACACAGTGATAAATTCCGGGTTCAGGGCATTCATCTTTTCCGAGAGTGCCGCAAAAAGCTTGTCCAGCTCGGTAAAGCTGCCGGCAAGAGCACCATCCAGCAGTGCCAGATACTCACCCTCGCGGATGCTGTAGCCGTCAAACTCCGAGTCGCGTGCCGCGTAGGTCACCATAGCCGTGTGTACATTAGCGGCAGCCCCGTTCATCGTGGCAACCAGCTCCTCTTCAGCGACATCCGGGCTGAAGTTCAGCAGAGCCGAAATACCCTGCGGTACCGTTTTGGTCGGCATAACGACGACCTTTTTCTCGGTCAGTGCCGCACACTGCTCTGCAGCCATAATAATGTTTTTATTGTTGGGGAAAACGAACACCGTAGAGGCGGGGGTCTTTTTCACTGCCTTCAGGATATCGTCGGTAGAGGGGTTCATGGTCTGACCGCCGGTCACGACCGCATCAGCCCCCAGTTCCCGGAACAGGTTTGCCATTCCGTCACCGGCGCACACAGCAACAATACCGTAGTCCTTTTCCGGCTCGGCTTCCACGTCCTCCTGCTCCTGGGCAGACTCCATTGCTTCCAGTTCTGCCTCGATGGCGTCGAGGTCGTCCGTCGTCTGTGCCTTGCGGCCTGCCAGCAGGTCGTCGTGCTGGGTACGCATGTTTTCAATCTTGGCCAGCTCGAGGGTGCCATAGCGCTGAGACTCGGTCAGCGCAACACCCGGAGTGTCGGTATGCACGTGGACCTTGAAGCTTTCGTCGTCTTCGCCGATCACCAGGCAGTCGCCAATGCTCGTCAGGAAGGCGCGCAGCGGTTCCAGGTCAACGTCCGGGTCGTGCTTCCGGACAATATAGACCGTGTCGAAGGCAAAGGTAATGTCTTCGTCGGTAAACTTGGCGTAAACATTTTCTTCTTCCGGCTGGGCAGCAGCACTCACGGTCTCTTCCGGGTAGACAAACTCGCCCTTCAGGGACTGGTACATTGCCTCGAGGATCAGCATGTAGCCCTTGCCACCGGCGTCGATCACACCGGCCTTCTTCAGGACCGGGTTCTGATTGACGGTGTTTTCCAGCGCTTCATTACCGGAGGCAATGGCTGCGCAGAAAACGTCTTCCAGACTGCCGCCCTTTTTAGCACATTCCACGGCACCGGCTGCAGCCAGGCGGGAAACGGTCAGAACAGTGCCCTCAGCCGGCTTCATTACGGCCTTGTAAGCTGCCTCAACACCATCGTTCATCGCAGACGCGAACTCTGCCGGACCGGCGGTGACCAGCGTCTTCAGCCGCTTGGAAATGCCGCGGAAGAGCAGGGAAAGAATAACGCCGGAATTGCCTCTTGCGCCACGCAGAAGGCCGGAGGCCGCTGTGGAAGCAGCAGCACCGACAGTATCCGGGTTTTTCTTATTTAATTCCACAACCGCATTGGCCAGTGTCAGGCTCATATTGGTGCCGGTGTCGCCGTCCGGCACAGGGAAAACGTTCAGGTCGTTTACGGCCTGCATATTCGCACGCACTGCGGCATCGGCACAAAGTACCATTTCTTTAAACGCAGCGGCATCGATATAATCTTTCAAATCAATAAACCTCCTGTGAAAAGGCCCCCAACGGATGACCTTTACCCAATAATCGTGTCAATGTAGATGTCGACATCCTTTACCGGAACACCGGTAGCCTTTTCCAGCTTATAGCGGACTTCTTTCATAATGCTGGAGGTAACCGCGCTGATATTCACACCCCGGTCTACCCCGATGTG
>JAZRWD010000014.1:0-2540 GCA_045599525.1 Candidatus Limivicinus sp.
AAAACACTTCATGCCGTATGCGCACCTGTAGTTGCAGAAAAAAAGTATGGAATCACAGATCCAGAAATACTTTCGTCAATCAGATGGCATACTACCGGCAAGGCCAATATGGCCCTGCTTGACAAAATAATTTTCGTAGCAGACTTTATCGAACCATGCAGGGAAATGATTACTATACTTCCGGAGATGAGAAGACTTGCCTTTGAAGATTTAACCTATACGGTTTACAGAATTTCCGAGGAAACTATTCCATATGTACTTATGAGACATCTACCTATGGATAAAAATACAGTTGAATGTTTTGAATGGTTAAAGGAGCTTCCTGTATGATTCAAATATAGGAACTCGACAGAAAGCAGGTGAAAGAAAAGATACCTCAATGTAATATAAAGTTTGCTGACCCGGATAAGTTAGCAAATCCATTACAAGAGAGGTATCTGAGATGAAGTCTACCACACAAAACGCAAAAATTGCAGCTATTACGGAAAAAACTTTGATCATTGGCATCGATGTAGGGAGTGAAACACACTTCGCACGGGCATTCAGCTGGCGGGGATACGAATTCTCCAAAAAACCATTGGAATTCAGCAACACTGAGGAAGGGTTCGGGACGTTCCGGACCTGGATCGAAGAACTGAAGGAAAAGTACGGGATGGATAAGGTGATACCGGGCATGGAGCCGACAGGTCACTACTGGTTCAACCTCGGGAAGTTCCTACAGGATAATGGGATGACGCCGGTGCATGTGAATCCGCATCACGTCAAAAAATCGAAGGAATTGGATGACAACAACCCGTCCAAGGACGATCGCAAGGATCCGAAGGTAATCGCCGGACTGGTAAAAGACGGAAGATACATCCGGCCGTATATCCCGGACGGAATTTATGCGGAGATCAGAGCGTTGTCAGGGCTGCAGGTGCTTGCACAAAGCGAGATCACAAGACTGAAAAACCGGATCGCCAGATGGTTCAGCATCTACTTCCCGAATTATAAAGACGTTTACGGGAACGTCGGTGCAGTCAGCGGTCTGATGGTTCTGAAGGCGGCGCCACTGCCGGAGGATATCGTAAAGCTTGGCGAGGAAGGTGTGAATCGGATCTGGAGGGATGCAAAGGTAAGAGGCGTCGGAATAAAGAGGGCAAAGACCCTGGTAACGGCGGCGGAGCACAGCATCGGGAGCCGGGAAGCACAGGAAGCAGCGAGAGTAGAGCTCAAGATCCTGCTTGCGGATTTAGAATTGCAGACAGCGCGGGAAGCGGAGCTGATGGCTCTGATCAAGGAAAAGATCACGGAGGTTCCGTACGTAGACAAGCTTCTGGAAATCATGGGCGTAGGATTGAAAACGGTGATCGGGTTTGTGGCTGAAGTCGGGGACATTAGGCGTTTCGATGATCCCAAACAGCTGCAGAAGCTGGCTGGATATGCCATCGTTAAGAACGAATCCGGAAAACACAAGGGCGAGAGCCACATCAGTTACCGTGGCAGAAAGCGTCTGAGATATGTACTGTATGAGGCGGCGGTCAGCGTGGTGAGTCACAATCCGGAATTCAAGTCGATCCACCAGTACTACACGACAAGGGAGACGAATCCCCTGAAGAAGATGCAGTCGATGATTGCGGTGGCGTGCAAGCTGATCCGGGTGTTCTATCTGATTCTTCAGACGGGAGCCACCTATGACGCGGCGAAACTGATGGGTGATATCCGGAGACCCGTAGCTGCCTGACAGTCACCAAAAACAGAGCAACTGCTGCTTGCGGCCAGAGTCGGGCATCTGATCCGGTATCAGGTATCAGGGATCCGGCTCCGGTCACAAGCAGACGATCGGCTTCCTTAGGGAAGTGACGAAAGAAGAAGTTCATCAGGGAAACGTCCGCCGAAAGGCGCTGATGAGCGGGAACCGGAGTCAGCAAACAACAAAGAATGAGCCAGTAGTCGGCAGGAATTTTGTCCATGGGGCATGACCCTGTAAAGGAGCTAAGCTGACACCCTGGTTATGGGCAGGCGGAACGAAGGAAGTGAGGACCCTGCGGGAAACTAAAGGTGATCCTGGTAGATACGGGAGGTGCGCTGCCATAGAGGGAAGGGTTATACAACGGCCATGAATATCGGAACAAGCGACGTTCTGATTCGTATACCCCAAACACCTCTATTCTCGTACCAGATACTCTGAGATGCCCATCCTTCCGGCTCATTCAATAGAGGTATAACATTGAAAATCCTTGATTTTCAAGGAAAAAACACTTGACATTATAGGGAGGATAATTCTGTGAAACTGATTATTAAAAATGATTATGATGCAATGTGTGACTGGGCTGCAAAACATATCGCAACAGCTATCAACAAATATAAAGGCGACAAGCCGTTCGTGCTCGGACTTCCTACAGGTTCATCTCCACTCGGTGTTTACAAGCGTCTCATAGCCATGAACAAGGCAGGAAAGGTAAGCTTTAAGAATGTAGTTACATTCAACATGGATGAGTATGTCGGACTTTCACACAGTCACAAGCAGAGCTACTGGTACTTCATGCATGATAATTTCT
>JAZRWD010000015.1:0-9348 GCA_045599525.1 Candidatus Limivicinus sp.
CCACAGCCCCTTCATCAATGGAGAGGTTCTCATCGGGGATCAGCGTGGAACGGTCAACCACCTGCACCGTGCCCAGACCGCCGCACTCTTCACATGCGCCCTGGCTGTTGAACGCCAGCTCTTCCGCACCCGGGGCGTAGAAATGCACGCCGCATTCCGGGCAGACAAGTTCGAGCCCGGCAGCAACGTCCGTTGTCGGGCGGACCGGATGGCCGTTCGGGCAGCGATGCTCCGCCAGACGGGAATACATAAGCCGCAGACTGTTCAGCAGCTCGGTACCGGTTCCGAAGGTACTGCGGATGCCCGGTACGGCAGGACGCTGGTGCAGGGCAAGCGCAGCCGGCACATACAGGATCTCGTCAACCGCTGCACGGCTCGCGCCCGTCATTCGCCTGCGGGTGTATGTGGACAGGGATTCGAGATAGCGGCGGGAACCTTCCGCATACAGCACGCCAAGGGCCAGCGAAGATTTCCCCGAACCGGACACGCCGGCAATGCCGACGATCTTATTCAGGGGTATTTCCACATCGATATTTTTCAGGTTATGGACTTTTGCTCCACGGATGATGATCTTATCTGCCACGGCTTTCCATCCTTACTTGTTTTCGTACACTTTCGATTCTTCACGAAAAACACGGCTTTTTCTTGTTTTTTATTCTATCACAGGTCTTTTCCACCCGCAAGGCGCGTATGGTGAAGCCCTGTTCCGCTGAAGCCTCTGTACCAGCAGCAGGTTGAGGCTTATCCGCACAAGCCCGTCTCTTCGCAGAATTAATCAAACGTTAAACTGCTTAACTCCATATTAAACAACGATCCGCGAAAGATTGTGGTAAGATTGACAGGTAAAGCGCACCAACGTAGGCGACGGCCTTAAGATTGGCATCTGGGCTGGCGGCAAGATGCAACAGTATGCCGCTACCATGTCTCACCTGATTGGCGTAAGCAGCACAATCGGCACCATACCGCTTCTTTACGTGGATAAAAGAGGCAAACGCTTCATGAACGAAGACGCACAGAGCCAGCAGTTTGCCGAGCGCATTCGTCAGTTCCCCAATATGTGCGCCTGCCAGATTTTTGATGACGGCTATGACAACAAGCTTTGCGATGCAGGCGAAGACTCTGACTTCGTTTACAACGAACAAACAAGGCATCGGAAACACCTTTGTCGTGTCCGATGCCTTGTCATTTAGGGGCTTTTTTCGCCCCCTTCTATTAGTCAGTGGATACGGATTGCATTACTCTGCGTAGTTTGTCAGGAATGCAGTATCCGCGGCGATATACGGTGTGCAGAGGTCAGGGTCTGCAACCCATTCCGCGCACGCCGGCTCAAAGAATTTATCAACGTTTGTCCAGTGATACGGACGATAATTATAGTTAGTCAGGAATGTCATGGGGTCGTCATAATCACATTCGAAAGCATAACCCCACTTTTTCCTTCCGCTGCACTCGTCAACCCTTGCAAGTTTGCAGTTCAGCAAACCGGGGATGTAGAGACACATATCCGGCATGATCTGCTCCATCTTCTTCAGAGAAGCCGGATCTGCGTCCGGAATGATCTCGTAAATCAGAACACGATGGCAGCCGGCAGTCTCAGAAGTAATATTCATTTTCCCGTCGCCATATGCTACATACTCATAATGATCAATGATGCCGGTATTCTCCAAAGTGCTGTTCAGCTCATTCCACGCGGAGGTTTCCTTCGCCGCAGCGAACGTATCGCGGTTTTCATACCCAAGTTCCAGAAACAGGTCACCACCACCGAAAGCATAAGGAAGCACGTCACCCATAATATTAACAGAACTCAGAGAGTCTGCTGACTGCTGTAACAGTGTCTTCAGGTCTTCTTTTGCATTAGTATCCGCATCAGCGGTAAATGTAATCATGAATACTGCACTATACATTGTTGATTATCTCCAAATCATCTGATTTTGCGTAATAGCTTCTGTCCTGAGAAACAAGCCTGCTGCGTAATTCTCTCCAGAACTCATGAGTTTCAGGCTGATAGCGACTGGCGTTGACCATTGCTGCCCAGCCGTTGAATCCGGCGATTGACCAGGTAACTTCAATGATGTTGGAAGCGTTATCGAGCCAAACCGGGGGAGAAACCAGAGTACTCTCCAGCTTCATGCCATATTCTTCCGCTTTTGGTCCGAAAGTGTCCATGTAGTAATCAAGAAATGCTTTGCCGTCTCCGGGCTTTGTTTCAAAGCGATCCACACAATAAACGGTCATGTCCAGAGGGCTGACTTCTGCGTTTTCCTCAACCGATTCGGCATTTTCTGCAAAAGCACTGAATGGAAGCAGGCTGTTTACAGCAATTGCTGTAAGTCCGGCAGAAGAGCATTTCAGAAAGCTTTTTCGGGATATTAATTTCATGTTATTTCTCCTTGCGCTCTTTTATTCCTTCGCCGCACATGCCGAGGCACTGGCTGCGGCAATGCGTGCTGAAACTGCCGTAAATCCCATATGGTCACCGCAGGAGTTTGTATACAGCGTTCCTGTACCGCCGCAAAGACCGGCTCCGGCACCGAAAAGGCGGGGAATCGGCTGACCGTCGGTGTCAAGAATCTGCATCCGGGTATCTACGATCAGGTTGGGGCCGTCCATGCAGAACCATTTCGGTTCGCTGAATTTCAATCCATAGAACGGGCCTTCTTCAACGCCGCAGATAGCGCCGAACTGATAATCGTCCATGATCGGACGTGAGAACTTTTCATCCACACCGGCGGAAACAGCTGCATTCCACTCGACTACCTGTTCCTTCAGCCCTGCAGCATTGATACCAAGCTGTTCTGCCAGTTCATCAAGGGTGTCTGCGGAAATGACTGCGCCGGTTGCCATGCAGTCTTCCAGATATGCGGGGCCTACACCGGAAATCAGGCCGAGAGCAACGGAAGAACCACTGAAGAAATTGCCCAGAATCTCTGCGACTTCACATTCAGGACGGTGGAGAATATCCGCTACACGCTGATCGAAAATGGCGAAAGCCCTGCCATTGGGCTGGTCGAGTTGGAGAGCGGCACAAGCGCTGTAATCGAGCTCGTTGCTGTATCGGGCGCCTTCTTCGTTTACGATGATCAGGCCTTTCATGATGGCATAAGAATTCAGAGCGCTGCCTTCGGGGTAGAACATCTGGCCGGGACCGACTGCATAGTTCTGGGTAAAGCTGGTATCTGCGCCCAGCTTCATGGCAGCAAATAAACCGTCACCGGTATTATTTGTCGCACAGGCACCGATCTCAGCGTACTGCGGCTGATACTTGGCTTTCAATCGTTTATTACCGGAAGCATCGCCGGTGGCAAGAATCACACCGCGTAAAGCTTTGAAAGCTTTATCATTTGAACGGACACCAATCACTTCACCTTCGGAATCAACGATCAGGGCAGTCATTGGGGTCTGTGTCAGAATACGTACACCGCGTTCCTCTGCAGCTGCTTTCAGGACAGGGGCCCATGCAGTTGCATCCGGCTGAAGGATATGGGCGCGGGCTGCTGTGCCATAAAACTGTACATCCTGTGCCAGCTTATACTCACAACCCAGTTCTACCAGTCGGTCAATTGCCGCTCCGCTGTTCTGATGATAAGTGCTGACAATTTCAGGATTCTCGAATGCAGCGCTTCCGGCGTGATTGATTGCCCAGTCTGCAGCAAACATTTCTGCACTGTCGGTTACTCCTGCTTCCATCTGAACCCGGCTTCCGGCACCATTGATCCAACCCTCGTTCATGATGCATTCGCCGCCCAGGAAAAAGGCTTTTTCCAAAAGCAGGACGGAACAGCCTGCGTCGGCTGCGTCACAGGCTGCAAGAAGACCGGCGCCGCTTCCGACAACGATCACATCGGCGGTGTCTTCCCAGGTGATTTCGGTATCTGCTGCAAGTGCCTCAACTCCGCCGAGAATGCCGGACATCAGCATTGCCGCGCTTCCTGCGGCTCCTGCCTGCAGGAAGGCTCTTCTGGTAATAGTTTTCTCTACCATCAATAAATCTCCTTTTCAATAATTTGGTGTCTGTGTATAACGTGGTGTCTGTTTGCAGATTAACACAGCCCGAAAGCAGTGGTCCCAACACATAAATTATAGTTGTTGGACATTTTTCCAACACATTATGCTATACTGTCGGTATAATGGGAAAAGGAGCAGAATATGGGCATTGACGCTTATTCAACCAGGGAAGAGATAAAAACAAAATTTCTCGAATATTCAGAAAAGGTGAACTATTCTCAGATTTCTGTTGCCGAATTGTGCAGAGAGCTTGGAATTAATCGTGCCACTTTTTACTATTATTATCAAAGTATTGACGGTCTGCTGAATGAACTGGAATACGAATTTCTAAGTAAGGTTGCTTTTGCCGAGTGTTTCTCGGGGACATCTTATATTTATGAAAAAGTACTACGTCATGCGATATTTGTAAAAAACAATCGATCCATATTTTTTACGCTTTTAGCAAACGGAAAGCTGATTTCGGAATTTCAGAAGATAGGGCTGGAACAAGGGGAAGTGTTTTCACAAAGACGACTGACCGATTATCAAAGCGGTAGTCTGCGACTATTAAGCGCCTATACGATTGCCGGACATATCGAGCTGCTGAAGGCATGGCTAACAAGCTGCCCTGACGTGCCACCGGAAAAAATAGCAACGATCATCTGCGAAATGGCATTTACAGCGGCACAGCTCCACAAAAAAACAAAATAACCCGAACAGGACATTATGACTCATATTATTGTTCGCTATCCTTTTCCGATGTAACCAATCTGCTTTTCATCTGCTTGATTTGCAGTATTTCTTAACATTGTAACCATTACAAGGTTTAGAGGAACTATTATGCAAAAAATAAAGATTTCCGAAGCTGCAAAAACACTTGGTATTGCCCCTGAGACATTAAGGCATTATGAGAAGAAGCATATTATCAAGCCCGAAAAAGCCGACGGCTCCGGCTATCGCTTTTTCACTATGAACGACCTTTGTGTACTATCAAAAGTTCGCGGGTTCATGCAATATGGCTTTTCTATTGATGACTCATACCAGTTGGTCATGTCCGAAGGAATCGAGCAAACCAAAGAAATGCTGCTTTCCAGAGCAGATACTATTCAGGAAGATATTCGACTGCAAATGGCAAAACTGCAGAGCCTGTATGCCAGAATGAACCTCATCAATCGAGCCATGGACAATATCGGTAGGTTTTCATTAAGAACTGCAGAAGATTATTATTTACTTGAACAATTTGACAAAAAAGGAAACTTAATTGGAGACTTCGAGCAAAATTCAGACTGGATTAATCAAACAATTACTTATCCTTTCTCAATAATGTCAGGAAAGGATTTCTCATCCGGAATCCTTAATTCAAAGATGATGGGACTTTCCCTGGAAGCATCGCAAAGAACACCGGAAATTGAAATCTCAGTGAATACAGTTCATATTTTTCTTGGAAAATGTATTTATACAGGCTGTATCCTTAATTCCCAAAATATAAATCCAATCACCGAAAGCGTTAATACTTACTTATCGCAGATGGGCTTGTCGTTGCGTGGCGATATTATGGAACGCACGATTTCCACTATGATCACCGATGGCGAAATCTCGTATCTTGCCGAGCTTTGGATACCTGTAAATTAAATATTAAAAAGCCTCTTGACTCTGTAATTATCTGAACCACTAGAATAATTATACAAAGAAAGGAGGCTTTTTTATGAAAAAGAAGCTATTATCTCTTGCGCTTATTTTCACGCTGGTTTGCTCACAGGCGGTCATCTGCAATGCTAATGCTGATGACAATATCTTTACGCCCGGAACATACACGGAAACGGTATCCGGGCATAACGGTCCAATTGAAATCACGGTAACTCTTTCCAATGACGAAATCGAAGACATCACGATTGGGAACAACTATGAATCGGACTTCGTTGGGACCTATGCACTGGAAACAACAGCGACTAACATTATGAATGCCCAGAGCGTTAAGGTTGACACTATTTCCGGCGCTACGATTTCATCCGGTGCTCTTATCCGCGGTGTTACTTCTATCGTTGAAAAATCCGGATGCGATACGGGAAGTATGCCCGCAGCCTATACAGAGACTGAAATCTATGAAGATGCAACTTGTGATGTAGTTGTTGTAGGCGCCGGAAGCGCAGGACTATCTGCAACAGTAAGTGCGTATGAAGCCGGTCTAAATGTCATTCTGGTTGAACAGCTCGGCGAAATCGGAGGCTCCTCCGCACGTGCGGGATACTATGTTGGCGGTAGCACAATTGTGGAAGCTGCCAATGGAGACAAATACTCAACGGAAGATTTCGTTAATATGCTCGTAACCTATAACCCCGAACAGGAAGAGCTGTCCGAAATTTTAGGAACAAACGCAGGCCCTGCAATTGATTGGCTTTATGGTATGGGTATGACCGATATTTACTACGATGCAGGCAGCATCTATGGTTCCGGGCTGCATTGGGGGAATTATGGTCGTATCGGTGGCAAGATGTGCTACACAATGCAGAACCAGTTGGACAGCAACAACATTGATTACCGCCTTAATACGAAGGCAACATCTATCATTTTGGAAAATGATAAGGCTGTCGGGATTACAGTGCAGCCTTCAAACGGCAATTCTTACACGATTACCGCAGACAATATTATTCTTGCGACCGGTGGATATGCAGCGAATAGCGAAATGGTTTCCCGGTATTGCCCGGAGCTCTCCGGTTATGGTTATGACTGTTCAAAGGGGTCTAACGGAAGCGGTATGCTGATGGCTTCAGAAATTGGTGCTGCTCTTGATGGCATGTCCGATATTATTTCATATTATGGACTGAACATTGTTTATAACTATGTACCTCGGAATCTTACCTATCCGTACCTTATGACCGGACCAGTCATTGTAAACGAAGAAGGCCTGCGTTTCTGCAATGAATTGAATTATTATCTGGAAGATACTGTTCTTGCAATGTCTCAGCAGACCAACAAACACGGTTTCATCATTCTTACCGAAAACATGGCAAACCAGGTCATCACTCCCGCTTTGGACTATTCCGCAGATTTGGAACAGATGTATACCTGCTGCGAATCACTTGAAGAAGCTGCCGATAAATTTGGAATTGATGCTGACGCACTCAAGGAAACCATTTCCATCTATAACACCTATGTTGAAAATGGAGAGGACCTTGATTTTGGCAAGCCCGATTTTGCTATGCCCGAAAAGATACTTGATGGTCCTCTCTACGTTGCCGAAGTCACTTCCTGCGGTCATATGACTTATGGCGGAATTCGAGTCGATAATCAGATGCATGTTTTAACCGAAAACAATGAGATTATTAATGGTCTCTATGCTGCCGGAGAATGCACACATGTCATGCTGAATGGTATAGGCACCAATACCATTTCCCTGGTTGAAGGTCGTCTTGCGGTTAACACCATTATAGGACAATAACTCTTCACTAAATACTAACTAATAAAAGTCAAGCCTCATATTGAGGCTTGACTTTTATTAGTTAGTCTATTTCGCATCCGGATGAATACTCTATCACTGCCCGTTTTTGCCCCACCGGGCGCCATAGCCTGCGCCCTGTCCGGGATGGTTCTGCCCCGCCGCTGTGGCGGGAAGTCCGGTCAGCGTTTCTCCGGCCAGTTCCCGGAGCTGCCGCATCGTCATATTCTGTGCCTCTTCCGGGCGCAGGTCGGTCCCCTGTTCCTGCAGGACCGCATAGGCGCGGTATTTCCCGCACGACATGCCCAGTGCGTGGGCTGCCTCCAGTTCCGTACGGTCGGCAGCGTAACAGGATACATTGCCGCAGCGGCCGGTCCGCTCCCCCATTACAGAAAGCAGCCTTTCGTCCTGTGCTCCGCCACTTCCCACGATACCGATCTCCAGGAATTCTTCTTCCGCCAGCAGTGTTTTTATTGTTTCGCTGTTCAAAAGCTGCTCCACGGCGTCCCCGCAGCTTCGGTTCTCCAGGGAAAGCGTCTGCAGGAGCGCCTCACCGTCCGGGTTCATTCCGGTTGCCGTGATCACCCGGTCAAAACCGTTGACCGCAAGCTCCACCGAAGGATTAATATCCAGGCTGATCACGACGGTTGGCGTCAGATAGAGCCTGCGGGCACCCAGCAGCATCAGAACCAGACAGGCCAGCACCGCTGCCAGCCGACGGGTATTCCCCGTACGCCTGACCTGCTTCTCTGCCTTTGCCCGAACAGCCGCCCGTGTTTTCGCTTTCAGCGTTTCTTCAGCATGGATCTCCTCAAACGCGCTTCGGATCTGTTCACGCATCCTGTTCACCTCCCAGGCTGTCCCGCAGCAGCTGCTTTGAACGGGTCAGCAATGTATATACGGTATTCACGTTCTTATGCAAAAGTTTCCCGATCTCCGGTGCCGTGTATCCTTCATAATAATGCAGATACACCACTTCCCTGTATTTCTGCGGCAGGGACAGCACCGCCTCCAGGACCTCATTCTGTGCGGAAATACTGCTCTCCGGCATTTCCGGAAGCTCCTCAAAGGAAACGGTAAATCGTCGAAAAAACGACTTCAGCAGGTCCTTGCACGCATTGATCGTGACGCGGATCAGCCATGCCTTTTCATGTTCTTCGCTCTCAAACGTTGCGGAGCTGAGCATGTATTTGATAAACACCGTCTGGAAAATATCTTCCGTGTCGGCATTGTTTTTCAGGTACAGGGCGCAGACCCGGCGGACCGTATCCGCATACCGGTCTATCGCGCTGTTTACTTCGAACTCACTCCGCATGCGTTCCTCCGTTACTGATTTCTGCCCAGGGCGGCACCGGCCCCTCTTCGGAAGCCGTTCCCCGTCTGATCGCAGATGCCATCCCCGTCCGTGTCCACGAAACGGGCCTGCCGGCCACACTGCTTTCCCTGCGCTGCGTGGTCACAGATTCCGTCCCCGTCTTCGTCCACGAAACCGGTGCACGGTCCGTATCCGCCACGACGGCCCATGTTGTCGCAGATGCCGTCCCCGTCCGTGTCCACAAAACCGCTTGTCTCCGGCATCTGTCCGCAGTTCCTCCGGGCACCGTTCCCCGCTGCTGAGGCAGAGACACTCAGACTAAGGGCAAGAATCAGTACCATCGCTGCAAAACTCATTTTTTTCATTGGAAAATCCTCCTGTTATTTTTCATCGTCATTGACGATTTCACACACAATACGATTATGCAGGAGCATTCCATTCATGCGGCAAAAATAATATCGAAAAAACACGGAAGGCTGTCCTCGATTATAACAGAATCCAACTTTCCCGTACAGTCGAGGTACCTGCTGCCATTCCCGAAGCTGAACAAACGGGGCACCCGGTTTTCCGGATGCCCCGCCTGTTTTATGCGGTTTTATACTGTTTTATAGCGTTT
>JAZRWD010000016.1:0-24092 GCA_045599525.1 Candidatus Limivicinus sp.
CGGAACTGGCTCTGCCCACATCCTCGCCATTGAGGAGATAGGTGCCGGAGGTTTGCACATCCAGGCAGCCGATAATATTCATCAATGTGGATTTTCCAGAACCGGATGGGCCCATGATCGACATATATTCCCCCTCTGCCAACTGCAGGGAAACACTGTGCAGGATTTCAATCCGGTCCTTGCCCAGGGGGAAGCTTCTGCAGATGTCCTGCATGTCCAGTACCATCAGCTCTGTGCCTCCGTTTCTGCGGCCGGTGTCAATGCCTCTCCGGCTGCGTCAGCCGGGCCAAGGTCTTCGCTACCAAAGCTGAAGTCTGCGTCTTCCATGCTGAAATCAGCAAAGGCGTCGGCGGGCGTATAGCGGGAAGTGCTCAGGCCGTTGTTCAGGCCGTCCTCCGGGAAAGCAATATAATCCGTTGCCTTCAGGCCGGAGAGTACGACATAGGTCTCCTGCTCCCCATCATAGTCCCCCAGAGTGACACTGCGCTGCTCCAGCTTGCCCCCGGAGCCTTCAGCCCATACGGAGGCCTGACTGTCATGGATATTCACCAGGTAGTAGGCCGGAAGGACGAGTCCATCGGTGTTGTTTTGCCCGAAATCCGGCTCGATATAGACGTGCTGGCCCAGGATCAGGTCATCGATGCTGTTGAGGGTGACATAGAAGGGGTATTTGGTAGCGGTATTGCCGCTGTCGGAACCGCCGAACATGTCCGTGTTGCTGCTACTGACCGGATGCTCCCAGTCGATGCTCTTCAGTGTGCCGGTCCAGGTCCGGTCGTTATCTACACGGGAACGGATGATTACCGGCATGCCGACACTCAGGGCGCCGACGTTCAGTTCGTTGATCTGGCCTTCAATGCGGAAATTGGTCATATCGGTAATGGTGACAAAGCCGGTTTCGTTCTTGTCATTGGAACCGGCAGCGGGGGCAGAGCTGCTGTCTGTGCCGGCAGGTGTGCTGCTTCCCGAGGAGGAAGCGCTGTCCGGCTGCCCTGCGCGGGTGATGCGGCCGTCGATGCCGGCAGTGACTTCTGTGACGGACATGGACTTTTCCATGGTGGCGATGTCGCGCTCCTTCAGAGAGATATTATATTCTGCTTCCTTAACATCGGCCTCCAGGGTCGCAATCTGCAGCTCATAGGAGGCGCGGTCATTTTCGGAAGCCCATTCCAGGCGCTGGTGGAGCACATCCAGCTGGCGGTTGGAGTAGGTGATGGTGTTTCGGGCTGTCTCCAGGTCCAGATACAGCTTGGAGAGGCTGAATTCCATGGCCTTGGTGTCATAGGTGAACAGAACGTCACCGGCCTTTACATCCTGGCCGACCTCGACCAGCACCTCAAGGACCTTTTTGGTGGCATCCTTTTTGACTTCTTCCTTTTCACCGGAAACGACGATGCCGCCGAAGCGACCGGCAACGCCAATCGGACCCATGCCGCAGATCTCCGAGACCGACTGGACCGTAACCGTACGCCCTTCTGTCTTACCACAGCCGCACAGCACACAGGCTGACAGAAGGAGTGCGGAAAGACCTCTTTTCCATCTTTTCATAAGAATCTCCTTTCGCAGGGAAAAACGTAAAATGACATGCAAAATGACATTTTACACCATTATGATATTTCTATACAAAATACTATCATACTACAATAACGGGGTATTGCAAGAAACAGCAGGAAACAGAAGGGTAACAAAACAGGGAGAGGTGTTACGGGACATTTCGGCCGTGGAAAAGACTTTTCTTGTTCATAATTCCATGCTATAATATAAAATCCCGCAGTGTAAGTAAGGGAACCCGGGATATGCCCGGGAATTTAGAATAGATCTGGAGAATAGAAATGGGCTTTTTTTCCAAACTGTTCGGTAGCCACACCGACCGTGAACTGAAAAAACTCAACCCCATTGCCGACAAGGTCATGGGAATGGAAGAAGAATACAGCGCTCTGAGTGATGATCAGCTGCGTGCCAAAACCGAAGAATTCAAGACCCGCTATCAGGCGGGTGAGTCGCTGGACGATATCCTGCCGGAGGCATTTGCCACTGTGCGTGAGGCCTCCTGGCGTGTTCTGCATATGAAGCCTTTCCGTGTTCAGGTGATTGGCGGTATCGTACTCCACCAGGGCCGCATCGCGGAAATGAAGACGGGTGAAGGCAAGACCCTTGTGGCAGTGCTGCCTGCCTATCTGAACGCATTGACCGGCGAAGGCGTGCACATCGTCACGGTGAACGATTATCTTGCCCGCCGCGACAGTGAATGGATGGGAAAGGTTCACCGCTTCCTGGGGCTGACCGTCGGCCTGATTGTGCACGACCTGACTCCGGAAGAACGCCGTAAAGCCTACGCCTGTGACATTACCTACGGTACCAACAACGAGATGGGCTTCGACTATCTGCGTGACAATATGGCGCTGTATAAAAAAGACATGGTCCAGCGCGGTCACATCTTTGCCATCGTTGACGAGGTCGACTCCATCCTGATCGACGAAGCCCGCACCCCGCTGATCATTTCCGGACAGGGTGACGAGAGCACGGACCTTTATCGCCTGGCAGACGACTTTGTCAGCCGCCTGAAGAAGCAGGTCTATGCCTCCGTGGACGAAAAGGAAGAGGAAAGCGAGGACCTGGACGCAGATTATGTCATCGACGAAAAGGCCCGCACTGCCACGCTGACCGCCCGCGGCGTTGCCCGGGCAGAGCGTGCATTCGGCCTGGAAAACCTTGCAGACATTGAGAATGCTACTCTGTCCCACCATATCAATCAGGCCCTGAAGGCTCACGGCATCATGAAGCGGGACATTGACTATATCGTCAAGGACGGCGAGATCATTATCGTCGATGAGTTTACCGGCCGTCTGATGATGGGCCGCCGCTATTCCGAAGGGCTGCACCAGGCAATCGAGGCCAAGGAGCATGTCGACGTCCAGAAGGAAAACAAGACCCTGGCCACCATCACCTTCCAGAACTATTTCCGTCTGTATGACAAGCTTTCCGGCATGACCGGTACGGCAGTGACAGAGGCAGAAGAATTTGCCGCCATCTACAAGCTGGACATCGTGGAGATTCCGACCAACCGTCCCGTGGCACGCATTGACCACGAGGATGCGGTCTATAAAAATGACAACGGCAAGATTGGCGCTATCGTGGCCCAAATTGAAGAATGCTACCGCCGCCAGCAGCCTATTCTGGTGGGTACAGTCTCCATTGAAAAGAGCGAGATGCTGTCTAAAATTCTGAAGGCACGCCGCGTTCCCCACACGGTGCTGAACGCCAAGTTCCATGAGAAGGAAGCAGAGATCGTTGCCCAGGCAGGCCATCTGGGGGCTGTCACCATTGCCACGAATATGGCCGGCCGTGGAACCGATATTATGCTGGGCGGTAACGCCGAGTACATGGCAAAAACTGACCTGCGCAAGGCCGGCTTCAGTGATGAAGTCATTGCAGAAGCTACCGGCTTTGCCGATACCGATAACGAAGAGATTCTGGCCGCCCGTGCCCTTTTTGCCGAGCGTCTGGCTGAGCATAAAAAGACAACAGACGCCGAGGCGGAGAAAGTCCGTGCGGCAGGCGGTCTGTTCATCCTCGGTACAGAACGCCATGAATCCCGACGTATCGACAACCAGCTGCGTGGCCGATCCGGCCGACAGGGCGACCCCGGCGAGAGCAAATTCTACCTGTCCATGACCGATGACATTATGCGCCTGTTCGGATCCGATAGGATCCGCGGCATGATGGAGACACTGAAGGTCCCGGATGATGAGCCACTGGACGCCCGTATGCTCTCCAATGCTATCGAGCAGGCACAGAAAACGGTGGAGAGCCGCAACTTCCAGACGCGTAAGACCGTTCTGGAGTTTGACGACGTCATGAACCAGCAGCGTAACCTTATTTATGAAGAACGCCGCAAGGTCCTGGACGGGGAAGACCTGAAGGACCACATCATGAATATGGTAAAGCAGTTCATTACCTCGACGGTCAACGATGGCCTGTCCGGTGCCGGTGCGGAAAGCCAGGAGCAGCTGGACGATGCATTGCAGCCCTTTGAGCGTCTGTTCATGAAGCGCGGCACCTTCCGTCTGGACAGAGATTTTGGCGGCTATGCCAAGTCCGATGCAGTGGCCGACGCTGTTCTGCAGTTGGCAGAGGGAATCTATGACCAACGTGAGAAGTTCTTTGGCATCGGCCCCAACGGCCTGCCGCTGATGCGTGAACTGGAGCGGGTCATCATGCTGCGCGTGGTGGATGAGTTCTGGATGGACCATATCGATGCCATGAGTGAGCTGAAGCAGGGCATCGGCCTGCGTGGTTATGCTTCGGTCAAACCGATCGATGCCTACAAGCAGGAAGGCTATGAAATGTTCGAGGGCATGGTCAACGGTATCCGAGAGGAAACGGTCCGTCGCATCTACACCGTGCAGATTCGCCGCGAGCAGCCGATCGAGCGAAAGGCTGTGGCTAAAAATGCAGCAACGAACGCCGGTGGTGAGCCGGAAAAGAAGCAGCCGGTGAAAAAGGCCGCACGTCCGGGGCGGAATGATCCCTGCCCCTGCGGAAAGATGAAGGAAGACGGCAGCCGCCGGCTAAAATATAAAGAGTGCTGCGGCCGCAACGAGTAAAAGCGGCATCGGACGCAGCGAGTTAATAGTGGCTTCGGAGATCTTTGGGCCTGGTGCCTGCGATGTCCGAAGAAACAGGACACATAAGAAGATCAGACTATGGCTTTTATCGAAAATCGCAGCGGGGATCTCGTTTACATGACGTCAACGCTGATTACCATGCCGCATGCCTTCAGTACCCGCTATGGTGGGGTCAGCCGCGGGCATCTGGCGTCATTGAATCTGGGGTCGAACCGGGGAGACGATCCAGAGGCGGTCCGGGAAAACTATACCCGGATCACTGCCCTGATGGGTGCCGGCCCGGACGATTGCTGTGTGACCAAACAGGTTCACGGCAAAGAAGTGCGCGTTGTGACATCAGCAGACAAACATGTCTGCCTGTCTAAAGTGCCCTATGAGGCTGACGGGCTGGTCACAGCGGAGAAAAATCTCCCAATCTTTTGCTTTGCCGCGGATTGCATACCGGTCCTGCTCTGCGATGCGGAGCATGGTGTTGCTGCGGCGGTTCACTGTGGATGGCGCAGCTCCGTTGCGGACATTCTGCAGGTGGCCATCAAAAAAATGACCCTATTGGGTGCACGGCCGGAAAATGTGGTTGCTGCGCTTGGGCCGGCAATCGGTAAGTGCCACTTTGAAACAGACCGGGATGTGCCGGATGCGGTAACCCGCTATCTCGGCGGAGATACCGGGGGACTGATTGTCCAAAGGGAAGACGGAAAATATCTGGTCGACCTGCGGGCAGCCAATGCACGCCGTCTGATCCAACTGGGTCTGCCTGCGGAAAACATAGACATTTCCGGGGAGTGCACGGTTTGCAGCCATGAGAAATACTGGTCCCATCGCTATACCAGGGGAATGCGCGGCAGCCAGTGCGCAGTGATCCGTGTGGTCTGATCGGCAGGAGGAAACGATGAGAAGATTGTACAGGCGTCTGACGGCGCTGGTGCTGATATTGGCCCTGATGACCGGGCTTTCCGGCTGTGGCAGCCGGAAAGCGGATAACGGCGATAACATACCGGAGTCTACCGGAGGGCGGGAACTGGTCCGTTCTGCAGAGGCAGACGATGTCTTTTCCCTTAACTGCAATATGACCCGTAGCTTTAATCCGCTGATTGCGACAAACCACTCCAACCAGTTGGTCTGTGGGCTGGTGTATGAGAACATGGTGGAGCTGAACAACAGCTTCGAGGTCATCCCGAATATCATTATTGATTGGAGCTATACGGACGACGGAAAAAACTGGACCTTTACGTTGGATACGACGCACACCTTCCACGATGGTACTCCGGTCACCGGCAAGGATCTGCGTTACTCGCTGGAACGGGCGATCCATGCAGACCGTTATTCCGGCAGATTTTCCAGTTTCCAGGGCATAGCCTACTCGGAGGACTCCCTTGTCATTACGCTGGGTATCGGTGACACCGACTTCATCAAGCTGCTGAATATCCCGGTCATTCAGTCCGGCAGCTATGATGAACCCTACCCGATGGGCAGCGGACCCTATATGTATAATGAAGACTACACCGAACTGGTCCCTTATGAAGGTTACTTCGACCGCCTGAAGCAGGAAGTGGCAGCAGCCAAAGAGGCCGGAGAGGACTCGGAGGTCCTGGCGGAAATGGCTACAGAGCCGCCGCTGGACGTTATCTACCTGAAGCAGTATACCGATGCGGAAGAGATCATCAATGCCTTTGAAAATGGTACGATTGACCTGGTGATTAATGACCCCTCCAGCTATACGAACCTTGGCTATGCAAGCTCGAACGAGGTCCACACCTACGCAACGACAAACCTGCATTATGTTATGTTCAATCAGGAGTCGACCATCTGCAAGGACAGCACCTTCCGCTATGCGATGAACTATGCCTTCGACCGTAGCTATCTGGTCACACTGCTCAACGGAAACGGCGTGGCATCGGCAGTGCCAATGTATCCGACCTGCTCGAATTACCCCACTGCTCTGGCTAACAGCCTGGCGTATAATATCGATACCTGCAAGATCGTTCTGGCAAACGCGGGCGTTCGCGACTACGACGAAGATGGAAAGATGGAGTATCTGAACGCTGCGACACCGGTAGAGCTGACCTTTATCGTCTGCTCGGACAGCAGTGCAAAGGCCGGTGTGGTAAACCGCTTTGCCAGTGATATGGAAGAGCTGGGCATCAAAATCAATGTGCGCGAGCTGACATGGTGGGAGTATAAGGAAGCCCTGGTCCGCGGCAACTTTGATATGATGTACGGAGAAATGAAATTGCGTGCAAACTTTGACCTTACCGAACTGCTCAAGGTGCATGACACGGAACTTGACCCGCAGGAGGACGATAACGGGTACATGAATGTCATTAATGTGCAGTATCTTTCCAATCTGAACTTCTCCCGCTGCAAGGATACGGTCATTATGGACTACATGAATTATTACCTTAGCTCGGGCATCGACAAAAAGGCTGCCTATAAATCCTTCTGTGACTACATTACCGGTAACGGTTACCTTATCTCTATAGGTTTTGAGCAGCAGCAGATCATCAGCCACCGCGGTGCGATTAAAGGCATGGATGCAAATTACGGTAATCCGGTTTGGAATTTTTCGGACTGGATCATCAACATCGGCTGAGCGGGAAACGTAATAGAAAATATAACAATTATAATAGTATAAAGGCAAAGAGAGAAAAAACGAAGATTAATTCCGGGGAGGAACGGAAACATGATGACGGACAGAGAATTGATGTCAATGGCGAAGGAAGCATCCCTGAATGCCTATTGCCCTTATTCGCGCTTTGCAGTTGGTGCGGCACTGGAATGCGAGGATGGAACTGTTTACACAGGCTGCAACGTAGAAAATGCAGCCCTGGGCGACACGATCTGCGCGGAGCGCACGGCCTGTGTGAAGGCAGTAAGTGAGGGCCACCGGAAATTTCGCCGCATAGCGATCTACGCCGACAGCCAGAACTGGTGTACACCCTGTGGCTCCTGCCGCCAGTTCCTTGCGGAATTTTCTCCGCGGATGGAAGTACTCTGCGCGAAGACCGGTGACCGGTATGTCAGTTATACCCTGGACAAACTGATGCCTTATACCTTTAATTTTTAAGCATTTCCGCTTCAACTGCGGAGCCTTTGCTGACAAAAAGACGGAGGACAGAAGCGCAGGACCTGCCGAACCATGTTTTTGGCAGGTCCTACGAAATTTACAGCAAAAATTTTAGTAAAATCACGAAAAAAACGATTGACAGAATGGTTTCTGGCTGTTATATTAATCAAGCACTCGCAAAGAGGTGCATTATGCGATGAAGCGGGAGATTGCTCACAAATGTGAGGTAACTTTCGTGGAGTATGTCCGGTGTCGGATCCTTCCGGCACACAATCGGGCGGCTGAAACCGTATAGGTACACGCGTATATCACGTGGACAAGGGGTTCGACCGGCCAAAATCCGGTCTTATTTTTTTGTATATGGTTTGATACGCACGGCTAAGTGTACAGAAAAAAGGTTTCATCCGTACGCATAAAAAGGCGGAGTCCAATGCCGCCGGATAACGTACGTAAAAGGAGAAAACAACATGGCAGCCACCAAGAACATGATTCGTATCCGCCTCAAGGCTTACGATCACCAGCTTATCGACAAGGCAGCAGAGACTATCGTCGAAGCAGCAAAGCGCACTGAAGCAAAGGTCAGCGGTCCCATCCCCCTGCCCACCGAGACCGAGATCGTTACCATCCTCCGCGCTGTCCACAAATACAAAGACAGCCGTGAGCAGTTCGAGCGCCGCACTCATAAGCGCCTGATCGACATCATGAGCCCGACCCAGAAGACCGTTGAGGCCCTTATGAATCTGGAAGTTCCCGCCGGTGTCGAAATCGAGATCAAGCTCTGATTTCTCACTGAAAAGCGTCCTCGGCCGCGCAGAAGGCCGGGCCCACAAATTTACAAAACCCGTTGCCTGCAGCTTGCGAATGCGGGCGGGTTAAGTTGCCAGCCTCCGGCCAAGAGCCATGCGAGGCAACCAATAACCATTAGGAGGAAATAAAATGAAGAAAGCCATTATTGGCAAGAAGGTCGGCATGACGCAGATCTTCGACGAAGCCGGTAAGGTCATTCCTGTCACTGTTATCGAAGCAGGCCCCTGCGTGGTCGTGCAGAAGATGACCGCTGAGAAGGAAGGCTACCAGGCTGTCCAGCTCGGTTACGACGAAGTATCCGAAAAGAAGCTCTCCAAGCCGGAGCAGGGCCACCTGAAAAAAGCAGGCGTTGGCATGCTCAGAACCCTCAAGGAGTTCCGTCTTGAAGACACCGCTAAGTTTGAAGTCGGTGACGTGATCAAGGCCGATATGTTCGCAGAAGGCGACAAGGTCGACGTTACCGGTATCAGCAAAGGTAAGGGCTACGCCGGCACTGTCAAGCGCTATGGCCAGGGCCGTACCCCGATGACCCACGGCGGCGGTCCTGTTCACCGTCACGCCGGTTCCATGGGCTCCAGCACCGATCCTTCCCGCATCATGCCGGGCAAGCATCAGGCAGGCCACATGGGCGTTGATCAGGTTACTGTACAGAACCTCGACATCGTCAAGGTCGATGCAGAACTGAACCTCATCGCTATCCGCGGTGCAGTTCCCGGCCCGAAGGGCAGCATTGTCACCATCAAGAGCACCGTCAAGACCCAGCCTGTCAAGAAGGGCGAGGGCGCCGGTATCTCTCTCAACCCGCAGAAGGCATCTGCTCGTGTCAACCCGCAGAAGGCTTCCGCACGTACCAAGTAAAGAAAGGAGAGCAGCATAAATGCCTATTGCAAATCTGTTTAACATGGCAGGCGAGAAGATCGGCCAGATCGAGCTCTCCGAGTCCATCTTCGGCATTCAGCCGAACACCAGCGTTCTGCACGATTCCGTCAAGAATCACCTGGCAAATTGCCGTCAGGGCACCCAGAGCGCACTCACCAAGGGTGAAGTTTCCTACACCACCAAGAAGCCCTGGCGTCAGAAGGGCACCGGCCGCGCACGTGCCGGCTATGCAGGCGCACCTGAATGGTACCACGGCGGCGTAGCCTTTGCTCCGAAACCCCGCAACTACAGCTACACCCTCAACAAAAAGGTAAAGCGTCTCGCACTTAAGTCTGCTCTGTCCGCAAAGGCAGCAGCAAATGAAATCTACGTCATCGACGGCCTGGCCTGCGAAGAGATCAAGACCAAGACCTTCAAGACCTTCCTCACCAAGCTTGGCGTCGAGGGTAAGGCTCTTGTTATCACCGAGAACGTTGATGAAAAGGTCGTAAAGTCCGCACGCAACATCGCCGGCGTTGAGACCACCACTGCTACCATCATCAGCCCTTACATGCTCCTCACAAACGGAGTTATGGTTGTTGATAAGGCAGCCCTTGCAAAGATTGAGGAGGTGTTCGCCTGATGAAAACCGCATACGATATTGTCAAGCGCCCGATCATCACCGAGCAGTCCATGGAAGACCTGGACATCAAAAAGTACGTCTTTGAAGTAGCAAAGGACGCAAACAAGATTGAGATTGCCAAGGCAGTCGAAGAGATCTTCGGTGTCACTGTTATCAAGGTCACCACGATTAACGTTCACGGCAAAGCAAAGCGCACCGGTCAGTACCCGATGGGTAAGACCGCTTCCTGGAAAAAGGCTGTTGTCAAGCTCAGCGCCGACTCCAAGGACATTGAGCTCTTTGAAGGCATGGCATAAGGGAGGAACAAAGAATGTCTATTAAAGTTTACAGACCTACTACTCCTGCCCGCAGAGGTATGACTGTATCCGGTTTTGACGGCATCGATAAGCATGTCGCTCCGGAAAAGAGCCTGATTGAAGTTCTGAAAAAGCACTCCGGCCGTAACAGCTACGGTCGCATCACCGTCCGCCATCAGGGCGGCGGCAACCGCCAGAAGTATCGTGTCATCGACTTTAAGCGTGACAAGAAAGAACTGGAAGGCACCATCCTGCGTCTCGAGTATGACCCCAACCGCAGCGCATTCATCGCTCTGGTTGAGTACACCGATGGCGAGCGCCGCTACATTGCAGCTCCTGTTGGCCTGAATGCAGGCGACAAGATCGTTGCATCTGCAGCAGCTGACATCAAGCCGGGCAACGCTCTGCCTCTGGCAAACATCCCTGTCGGTACCGTTATTCACAACATCGAGCTCTATCCTGGCAAGGGTGCTCAGCTCGTCCGTGCAGCCGGTGTTTCCGCACAGCTGATGGCTAAGGAAAATGGTATGGCAACCGTACGTCTCCCCTCCGGTGAGATGCGCAAGATCCGCCTCGATTGCATTGCAACCATCGGCCAGGTCGGCAATGTCGACCACGCCAACATCCACATCGGTAAAGCCGGCCGTACCCGTCACATGGGTATCCGTCCGACCGTCCGTGGTTCTGTTATGAACCCGAATGACCACCCCCACGGCGGTGGCGAAGGCAAGTCTCCGGTTGGCCGTCCCGGCCCTGTAACTCCGTGGGGCAAGCCCGCACTTGGTTACAAGACCCGCAAGACCAAGAACCGCACCGACAAGTTCATTGTCAAGCGCCGCAATGCGAAGTAAGGAGGGTATTCATTAATGAGCAGAAGTATTAAAAAAGGCCCCTTCGCTGCTCCCGAGCTGCTGAAGAGAGTCGATGAAATGAATAAGGCCGGAACCAAGCAGGTTGTCAAGACCTGGTCCCGTTCTTCTACGATCTTCCCGTCCTTCGTCGGACACACCATCGCTGTCCATGACGGCCGCCGCCATGTCCCCGTGTATGTCACTGAAGACATGGTTGGCCACAAGCTCGGCGAATTCGCACCTACCCGTACCTTCCGCGGCCACTCCGGCAGCAAGACGGGCAAGTAAGGAGGAGCAAAATGGACGAAAAGAAAATTGCAAGAGCTGAGCACAAGTTTGCTCGCATCTCCCCCCGCAAGGTTGAGATCGTCTGCAACATGATTCGCGGCAAGAACGCACGCGTTGCTCTCGCCCTCATGGAAAACACTCCGAAATCCGGCTGTGAGTACATGATCAAGGTTCTCAAGAGCGCCATGGCAAATGCAGAGAACAACTTCAACATGGATCCTGAAAAGCTCTATGTCTGCCAGACCTATGTCGGTGCAGGCCCCATCCTCAAGAGAGGTATGCCCAGAGCACAGGGCCGTATGTATCGTATCAACAAGCGCACCAGCCACATCACTGTTGCTGTTGCTGAGAAAGACTAAGGGAAGGAGGCAGAATTATGGGACAGAAAGTTAATCCTCATGGTATGCGTGTTGGCGTCATCAAGGACTGGGATTCCAGATGGTACGCAAGAGAAGACAAAGTCGGCGATCTGATCGTTGAAGACTACAATATCCGTAAGTACCTCAAGAAGGCCCTCTATTCCGCCGGTGTTCCCACCATCGAGATAGAGCGTGACTCCGCAAAGGTTCGCATTTACCTCCACTGCTCCAGACCGGGCGTGGTTATCGGCAAGGGCGGCGCTGAAATCGAGCGTCTCCGCGCTGAAGTTGAAAAGCTTATCGGCAAGCCGGTAGCTCTTTCCATCGTTGAAGTTCGCAACCCGGACATCAACGCTCAGCTGGTTGCAGAAAGCATTGCACAGCAGCTCGAAAAGCGCATTGCTTTCCGTCGTGCAATGAAGAACGCTATGGGTCGCGCAATGCGTTCCGGCGCTCGTGGCATCAAGATCAAGTGCAGCGGCCGTCTCGGCGGTGCAGAAATCGCAAGATCTGAAAGCTATCATGAAGGCACCATTCCTCTGCAGACCATTCGCGCTGACATCGAATACGGCTTTGCAGAAGCAGATACCACCTATGGCCGCATCGGCATCAAGGTTTGGATCTACAAGGGCGAAGTCCTCTCTCAGACCCTGCGCTCCACCCCGCGCACCATGGATCTGAACAAGCCCCAGGGTGAGCGTCGTCGTAATGACCGCCGTCAGGGCGAGCGCCGTCAGGGTGGCTACAACCGTGAAGGCGGTTCCAACCGTCCGCAGAACGGTGAGCGTCGTCCGTACGGCAACAGACCTGCAGGCCAGGGCTACAATCGTGGTCCCCGTCCGGCAGCTCCTGCCAAGGAAGGAGGCAATGACTAATGTTAATGCCGAAGAGAGTTAAGTACCGTAAGGTTCAGCGTGGTCGTATGACCGGCAAGGCAACCCGCGGTAATGTCGTCAACTATGGCGAATTTGGCCTTCAGGCCGTCGAACCCGGCTGGATCACCTCCAACCAGATCGAAGCTGCCCGTATTGCAATGACTCGTTACACCAAGCGTGGCGGTCAGGTTTGGATCAAAATCTTCCCTGACAAGCCTGTAACTGCAAAGCCTGCAGAAACCCGTATGGGTTCCGGTAAGGGCGCACCCGAATACTGGGTCGCAGTGGTGAAGCCGGGCAGAGTTATGTTTGAAATTGCTGGCGTCGCTGAGGAGACCGCTCGTGAAGCACTCCGTCTGGCAAGCCACAAGCTGCCCATCAAGACCAAGATCGTCGCGGCGGGCACTGAGTCCGAGAACGGTGGTGAATAAGATGAAGGCAAACGAAATTCGTTCCATGTCCGTCAGCGAGCTCGAAGCTAAGCTGGCCGATCTGAAGAAAGATCTCTTTATGCTTCGTATGCAGCATGCCACTAACCATCTTGATAACCCGACGAGAATTTCTGCCGTTCGCCGTGATATCGCTCGCGTGAAGACAGTCCTGCGCGAGAAGCAGAACTGAGGAGGTAAGGAAAAATGAGTGAAATTAGAACTACTTCCCGCAAGATTCGCGTTGGTAAGGTTGTCTCCGATAAGATGGACAAGACCGTTGTCGTTATTGTCGAAGACCGCGTGGCACACAAGACCTACAATAAGATCATCGGTAGAACTTATCGCCTCAAGGCCCATGATGAAAACAACGAATGCGGCGTTGGTGATATCGTTCGCGTGATGGAGACCCGCCCCCTGTCCAAGGACAAGAGATGGCGCGTTGTCGAAATCGTTGAGAAAGCTAAGTAAGGAGGCGCCAGTATGATTCAGGAAGAAACCTATCTGAAGGTAGCCGACAATACCGGCGCTAAGGAACTCAAGTGCATCCGTGTTCTCGGTGGTTCCAAGCGCAAGTATGCAAGCATTGGTGACGTGATCGTCTGTTCTGTTCGTAAGGCAGCTCCCGGCGGTCAGGTTAAGAAGGGCGATGTTGTGAAGGCAGTTATTGTCCGCACAGTGAAGCCGGTTCGCCGCGCTGACGGCACTTATGTCCGCTTTGATGAAAACGCTGCTGTTATCATCAACTCTGGTGATAAGAACCCCCGCGGCACCCGTATCTTTGGACCGGTCGCCCGTGAGCTTCGCGACAAGGAATACATGAAGATCCTGTCCCTGGCTCCCGAAGTGATTTAATGGAGGACAGAGAGAATGAACATTAAGAAAGACGATAAAGTCGTTGTCCTGTCCGGCAAAGACAAGGGCAAGCAGGGCAAGGTTAGTGCTGCTGATCCCAAGAACCTGAAGGTTACTGTAGAAGGCGTCAACGTTGCTACCAAGCATCAGAAGGCAGTCAAGCAGGGCCAGGAAGGCGGCATCATTAAGCTCGAGACCCCGATCTATGCAAGCAAGGTTCAGCTCGTTTGCCCCAAGTGCGGCAAGGGCACCCGTGTTGCTCATAAGATCACCGATGGCAAGAAGGCCCGCGTTTGCAAGAAGTGCGGCGCAGAAATCTGAGAAAGGAGTTAACGGATTATGACAAGAATGAAGCAGAAATATCTTGATGAAGTTGCTCCTGCACTGATGGAAAAGTACCAGTATAAGTCCACCATGCAGATTCCCCGTCTCGACAAGATCGTTGTATCTGTCGGCTGCGGCGACTGCAAGGACAATGCAAAGGCACTCGAAGCCGTCATTAAAGACATCTCCGCCATCACCGGTCAGCACGCTGTTGCTACCACTGCACGTAAGTCTGTTGCAAACTTCAAGCTGCGTGAAGGCATGAAGGTTGGCGTTAAGGTCACCCTCCGCCAGGATCGTATGTGGGAGTTCCTTGACCGTCTGTTCAACGTTGCTCTGCCCCGTGTCCGCGACTTCCGCGGCATTTCTGCAGATGCATTTGACGGCCGTGGCAACTACAGCCTGGGTCTCAAGGAGCAGATTATCTTCCCCGAAATTGAGTACGACAAGATCGAAAAGCTTCGTGGCATGAACATTGCTATCACCACTACTGCTGAAACTGACGAAGAAGCACGTGACCTGCTCAGACTTCTGGGCGCACCGTTCGTGAGCTGAGGAGGAAATAAATTATGGCTAAGAAATCTATGATTCTCAAGCAGCAGGCCGAGGCAAAGTTCTCTACCCGTAAGTACAATCGTTGCAAGATTTGCGGTCGTCCGCATGCATATCTTCGCAACTATGGCATCTGCCGTATCTGTTTCCGTGAACTGGCTTACAAGGGCCAGATTCCGGGTGTCAGAAAGGCAAGCTTCTAATTTATATGAAACACAATTCCGTCCGAGGGATGAAAATCCTTCGGTCGGATATTGTGCTTTATGGAGCATTTTTCGTGCAAGCATGACAAAAAAATATTTTTCAATTTCCACAAATTTTTTCAAAAAAATACGTGCAATTTGAACGAAAATATGATACAGTATTAATGTTGCGCGAAAGCTCAATAAATTTTACAAACGGATGGCGAAAGGCCGTGGCCAATCATGTATTGGCATGGAACCTCGCCACCGAAACCGGGTAGATTTATCCGGTAACTCTATATTAGGAGGAAAAACCATGCAGATCACAGACCCCATCGCAGATATGCTGACCCGCATCCGCAATGCCGGAAGCGCAAAGCATGAAACCGTTGATGTTCCCGCTTCCAAGATGAAGAAGGCAATTGCTGAAATTCTTCTGAGCGAAGGTTACATCAAGAACTATCAGGTGATTGATGACGGCACCCAGGGTGTCATCCGCATCACTCTGAAGTACCTCCCCGGCAAAGAGAAGGCTATTCAGGGTCTTCGCCGCGTCAGCAAGCCCGGTCTCCGCGTTTACGCTGGTGCCGATGAGCTTCCCCGCGTTCTGAAGGGCCTTGGCATTGCCATTATCTCCACTTCCAAGGGCGTTATGACCGACAAGCAGGCTCGTAAAGAGAATGTTGGCGGCGAAGTCCTCGCATTCATCTGGTAAGGAGGCTATTGAATTATGTCTAGAATTGGTAGAGCTCCTATCACCGTTCCCGCAGGTGTTGAAATCACTGTCGACGAGAACAATCTCGTGACCGTTAAGGGTCCGAAGGGCACTGCTTCCTATAAGGCAGCAGCAAACTTCACTATTGATGTCGACGCTGGTGTAATCAGCGTCAAGCGTCCGGACGACAGCAAGGAAAGCCGTTCCCTGCACGGCCTGACCCGCACTCTGGTTGCCAATATGGTGACTGGTGTTACCACCGGCTTTGAAAAGAAGCTTGAGGTCAACGGTGTTGGTTACAAGGTCGCTAAGGAAGGCAAGAATCTTGTTATGAACCTGGGTTACTCCCATCAGGTTATCATGTCCGAAAACGAAGACATCCAGATCGATGTTCCTGATGCAAACCACATTGTCATCAAGGGTATCGACAAGCAGAAGGTTGGCCAGTTTGCAGCAGAAGTTCGCGGAAAGAGACCTCCTGAACCCTATAAGGGCAAGGGCATCAAGTACGATTACGAAGTTGTCCGCCGCAAAGAAGGCAAGACCGGTAAATAAAGTGAGGTGTGCCTGAATGATTAAAAGACCAGATACTAAGGGACAGCGCATCAAGCGCCATCAGAGAGTACGCGGCAAGGTTTCCGGTACTGCTGAGAGACCCCGTCTCAGCGTTTTCCGTTCTGAAAAGAACATCTATGCTCAGGTAATCGACGACGTAGCAGGCAAGACTCTTGTTGCTGCTTCTACTGTCGAGAAAGCCTTTGAAGGCAACGGCGGCAACATTGAGGCTGCCAAGAAGATCGGTGCTGTTATTGCAGAGCGCGCTCTTGCAAAGGGCATTGAAGAAGTCGTGTTTGACCGCGGTGGCTGCATTTACCACGGGCGCGTTAAGGCACTGGCAGAAGGCGCCCGTGAGGGCGGCCTGAAGTTCTGAGGGAGGAGAAAATTATTATGGCATATAATAATGATAGAAGAGACCGCCGCAAGGAGGAAGCTCCCTCTGAATATATCGAGAAGCTTGTTGCTCTGAACCGTGTCAGCAAGACCGTTAAGGGCGGCCGCGTAGCAAAGTTCCAGGCTCTGTGTGTTGTTGGCGACGGCAAGGGCAAGGTTGGCTTTGGCACCGGCAAGGCAAACGAAGTTTCTGAAGCAATCCGCAAGGGCATCGAAGATGCAAAGAAGAACTTTGTCAATGTTACCCTGACCGGCACTACCATTCCTCACGAAGTCATCGGCGAGGCTGGTGCAGGCCGCGTTCTTCTCAAGCCGGCTCCCGAAGGCACTGGCGTTATCGCCGGCGGTGCTGTTCGTGCTGTAGTTGAAGCTGCTGGCATCAAGAACATCCGTACTAAGTGCCTCCGCACCAATAATCCCGCAAACGTCGTTGCTGCCACCATGGCAGGCCTCAAGTCTCTGCGTGACGCAAGTCAGGTAGCAGCAGTCAGAGGCAAGACTGTTGAAGAGATTCAGGGCTAAGGAGGACTAATCATGGCAAATCTTAAAATTAAGCTTGTCAAGAGCCTGAACGGCAGACTTGACAGCCATATTGCGACTGCTTATTCTCTCGGCCTGCACAAGATTGGCAACGAGACTGTACAGCCCGATAACCCGCAGACCCGCGGCAAAATCGCAAAAATCGGATATCTGCTTAAGGTAACCGAGGAATAAGGAGGAAACAAAATGTATATTAACGATCTTTCTCCGGTACCTGGCTCCACCCACGTTGACAAGCGCAGAGGCAGAGGCCATGCAACCGGCAACGGCAAGACTGCAGGTCGTGGCCATAAGGGCCAGAAGGCCCGTAGCGGTGGCGGTGTCCGCATCGGTTTCGAAGGCGGCCAGATGCCCCTTGCACGTCGTATCCCGAAGAGAGGCTTCAACAATATCTTTGCTAAGCCCCTGGAGGCTCTGAACGTTTCTGTTCTCGACAAGTTCGAGGATGGCGCTGTTGTCGATGCCCAGGCTCTTCTCGCATCCGGCATCCTGTCCAAGTGCACCTATGGTGTGAAGATTCTCGGCAATGGTGAGATCACCAAGAAGCTGACTGTTAAGGCCGCTGCTTTCTCCGAGTCCGCAAAAGAGAAAATCGAGGCGGCTGGCGGAAAGGCAGAGGTGGTCTGAGTGCTCGAGACATTACGTAGTGCATGGAGAATTGAAGAGCTCAGACATAAAATGCTCTTCACCCTCCTGATCGTTCTCGTGTACCGCCTTGGCTGTGCAATTCCGGTTCCGTATATTAATACGGCACTGCTATCCAGCTATTTTGTAAGTATGCAGAGCACCGTTTTCGGTCTTCTGAACGTAATGTCCGGCAGCGCGCTCTCCCAGGCAACTATTTTTGCGCTGAGCATTCAGCCCTATATCAATGCATCGATCATAATTCAGCTTCTGTGCATTGCTATCCCCGCTCTTGAACGTATGAGCAAGGAAGAGGGCGAAGAAGGCAGAAAAAAGATCGCATCTATCACCCGCTACACTACCGTTGGTATTGGCCTGCTTCAGGGCTTTGGCTATTACATGCTGATTCGCAACTACGGTTTCATTACTAATCAGTCCGTTCTGGCAGCAATCGTCATTATCCTGACCCTGACCTCCGGTTCTGCACTCATCATGTGGCTTGGTGAGCAAATCACTGAGTTCGGCATCGGTAACGGTATTTCCATTATCCTCTTTGCATCCATTATTTCCCGTCTGCCTTCTGCTGTTGTTACGACCATCAGTAACATCGCAAGAGGTGAGCTTCAGTGGTGGCTTGCAATTCTGGTCTTCCTTGGCGCTATCGCCATGGTTGCTCTGATTGTTTATGTCAATGATGCAGAACGTCGGATTCCCGTTCAGTATGCAAAGAGAGTTGTTGGCCGTAAGCAGTACGGCGGCCAGAGCACTCACCTCCCGATGAAGGTGAACATGTCCGGTGTTATGCCGATCATTTTTGCTCAGGCTATTGCATCTCTTCCTGCAACTGTCGCTGCCTTTACCGGCAAGTCTGACGGCTGGTTTATGAAGGCATTCGATACGACCTCCATTACCTATGCAATCATTTACTTCGCACTGATTATTTTCTTTGCATATTTCTACTCCACCATTCAGTTTAACCCGATTGAAGTATCCAATAATCTGAAGAAGAATGGCGGTTACATCCCGGGCTTCCGTCCTGGCAAGCCGACCAGTGAGTTCATCCAGAGAGTACTGAATAAGATCACGCTTTTTGGTGCAATTTATCTGGGTATAATCGCTGTCGTTCCCATTCTGATTTCTCACTTCAGCAATGCTTCTGCACTCACCGGCATCTCTCTTGGCGGCACCTCCATCATCATCGTTGTCGGTGTAGCACTTGAGACTGTTCGTGCAATGGAAGCTCAGATGCTCATGAGAAACTATAAGGGATTTCTTGATTGAGAAAGGCTGAAAAATGAAGCTTGTTCTTTTGGGCGCCCCCGGCGCCGGCAAGGGCACGCAGGCCGAGATACTGAGCAAAATGCTCAGTATCCCGACCATCTCAACCGGAAATATTCTGCGTGCCGCAATTAAAAATGGAACTCCCGTTGGCAAACAGGCTCAGAGTTACATTGAAGCGGGAAAGCTCGTTCCGGATGAAGTAATCATAGGCATTATCGAAGAGCGTCTGGCTCAGACCGATTGCTCTAACGGGTACATTTTAGACGGTGTGCCCCGTACAATTCCTCAGGCAGAGGCGATGGACCGTATGGGTGTGGCTGTCGATTGTGCGCTCTCCATTGAGGTCTCAGATGAGACCATCGTGGCGCGTATGAGCGGTAGAAGAACCTGCCCTGCATGTGGAGCAAGCTTCCACATCGTGTCAAATCCGCCGAAAGTACAAGATATTTGTGATGCTTGCGGCGAAGGGCTTGTCATCCGAAAGGACGACGCTCCGGAAACCGTACTTGCCAGACTGGCTACATACCACAAAGAGACAGAACCACTGAAGGCTTATTATAAGAATTCGGGCCGTCTTAAAGAAGTGGGTAACCAGCCGACCATTGAAGCCACCACAGCGGAAATTAAAAAAGCGTTGGAGCTTTAATTTCATGGCAGAAGGCATCATTATTAAAACCAGCAGGGAAATTGAACTGATGCGTAAGGCCGGTAAAATAACGGCAGGCGCTAGATCAATTGCCCGACAGGCGATTAAAGACGGCGTTTCAACAAAACAGATCAACAAAGCGGTGCATGATTTCATAACCCGGAACGGAGCAAAACCTACGTTTCTTGGTTATGGAGGGTTTCCTGGCAGCGCATGTATATCTGTGAATGAAGAAGTCATCCATGGTATTCCGGGGAAACGAATAGTGCATAACGGAGACATTGTCTCTGTAGATGTAGGAGCAACGATCAACGGTTACGTGGGAGACTGTGCAGGTACCTACGCTTGCGGTGAGGTCTCTGAGGAGGCCAAAGCTCTGATGGAGGTTACCAGACAGTGTTTTTTTGAGGCGCTAAAATTCGCTAAGGTTGGTTATCGTATCTCGGACATTGGCGCAGCTGTGCAGGACTATGCAGAAAGTCATGGCTTTGGCGTGGTCCGGGAATACGTAGGTCATGGAGTGGGAAGAGCACTTCATGAGGCACCTGAGGTGCCAAACTACCGCGCTGAGCGCGGATTAGGACAGAGAACAGACCCCAGACTGAGACAGGGCATGGTAATTGCTGTTGAACCGATGATCACAGCAGGCAATTATGCCGTCAGGGTACAGAACAATGATTGGACTGTCGTAACGGTTGACGGTTCTCTGGCAGCCCATTACGAAAACACCATTGCAATTACCGACGGTGAGCCCGAAATCCTCACAATGGCTGATGACATTTACATGTAATCAGGCTACCGAGCTTAAAAGGAGGAAATTTACATTGGCGAAAGATGATGTAATCCAGCTTGAGGGCACGGTTGTGGAAGCCCTGCCCAATACAATGTTCCAGGTTGATATCGGTAATGGCCATATCATTCTGGCCCATATTTCCGGAAAACTCCGTATGAACTATATCAAAATTCTCCCGGGCGATAAGGTTACGGTTGAGATGTCTCTCTATGATGTAACCCGTGGACGTATTACCTGGAGAAGCAAGTAGGAGGAAAATTAATGAAAGTCAGACCTTCTGTGAAGCCGATGTGCGAAAAATGCAAGATCATTAAGCGCAAAGGCAGAGTCATGGTTATTTGCGAAAACCCAAAGCACAAGCAGCGTCAGGGCTGATTAACCTTGTGCGTTATCCCGGGCATTGATTAATTATTACTTTAGATACAATTTATATTGTATATATGCTTAAGTAAGTCCCGTGCTCCCTTCCGGCGGGAACAAGTACGAGATACCCTTAAGCGACACAAAATTGAAAGGATGATCGAATTATGGCACGTATAGCCGGCGTTGACCTGCCCAAAGACAAGAGAATCGAAATCGGTCTCACTTATGTCTACGGTATCGGCAGAACCAGCGCATCCAAGATTCTTGCAATGACAGGAATCAACCCCGACACCAGAGTTAAAGATCTCACTGACGAAGAAGAAACCAAGCTGCGTGAATGCATTGACCACAACTACATCGTGGAAGGTGACCTCCGCCGTCAGACTGCACTTGATATCAAGCGCCTTACTGAAATTGGCTGCTATCGCGGTAACCGCCATCGTCGCGGTCTGCCTGTTCGTGGCCAGAGAAGCAAGACCAATGCTCGTACCCGCAAGGGCCCGAAACGCACTGTCGCAAATAAGAAGAAGTAAGGAGGGATATGAATTATGGCTGCTAATACAAAGAATGGCAAGAAAGTTGTCAGAACTCGTAGAAGAGAACGCAAGAACATTGAAAAAGGTCAGGTTCATATCAGCTCTTCTTTCAACAACACCATGGTAACCATCACTGACACTCAGGGTAACGCACTGTCCTGGGCATCCGCCGGCGGCCTCGGCTTCCGCGGAAGCAAGAAGTCCACTCCGTTCGCCGCTCAGACCGCAGCTGAGACTGCAGCAAAGGCAGCAATGGAGCATGGCCTGAAGACCGTTGAAGTTTTTGTTAAGGGTCCCGGTTCCGGCCGTGAAGCCGCTATCCGCGCTCTGCAGACTGCAGGTCTGGAAGTCACCATGATTAAAGATGTTACCCCGATTCCTCATAACGGCTGCCGTCCTCCGAAGAGACGCCGTGTCTGATCGGGAAGGGAGGAAATTGAACTATGGCTAAGAATATGCAGCCCATCGCCAAGCGTTGCAAGGCTCTGGACGTATCCCCCACTGTTATGGGTTACAGCAAGAAGACCACGACCCGTAATCCCGGCGGTCAGACCCGCAAGAAAAAGTCCGAATATGCTACTCAGCTGAACGAAAAGCAGAAGGTCAAGTTTGTCTACGGTATACTGGAGAAGCAGTTCCGTTCTTACTACGAACAGGCTTCCACCATGTCCGGCAAGACTGGCGATAACCTCCTCCAGCTCGTTGAGCGCCGTCTTGATAACGTTGTTTATCGTCTCGGTTACGCAATGACCCGCCGTGAGGCTCGTCAGCTCGTAAACCACGGTCATATCGTTGTTAACGGCCGCAAGGTTAACATTCCCAGCTATCAGGTCAAGCCCGGCATGACCATTGGCCTCAAGGACACCTCCAAGAGCCTGGACAAGCTCAAGGCAAACATTGAAGCAAACGAATTCAGACCTGTTCCCAAGTGGCTCGAGTACGACAAGAATAATAACGAAGCTAAAGTGATTGCTATGCCGGCACGCGATGACATCGACATGCCGATCGAAGAGCATCTCATCGTCGAGTTGTACTCCAAGTAATGCTTACCCTCAGGCATTTTATGAGGTTTTCATTCAAAGCGCATAAAAATAAGGAGGGTTAAGACAACTATGATCGAAATTAAAAAGCCGCGTATCGAGTGCATAGAAGATAACGAATGTTCTTATGGCAAATTTGTAGTCGAACCGTTAGAGCGTGGCTATGGCACTACCCTTGGTAACTCTCTGCGCAGGGTACTTCTTTCCTCCTTGCCCGGAACTGCTCCCACCAGCATCAAAATTGCTGGTGTACAGCATGAGTTTTCCACGATTCCCGGCGTGAAGGAAGACGTAACGGAGATTGTGCTTAATGTTAAGAGCATAATCGCTAAACTGCATTGCGATGAACCCAAAACCGTTTATATTGAAGCCTCTGGGGAAGGTGAAGTCAAAGCCGGCGATATTAAGTCGGATGCTGACATTGAAATTCTTAACCCGGATCTGCATATTGCAACTCTGGGTGCAGATGGTGCGCTCAGCATGGAACTGGTTATTGAACATGGCAGAGGTTATGTGACTTCTGTCAAGAACAAGAACCCGGCAGCTCCCATTGGAACAATTCCTGTTGACTCCATTTATACTCCGGTCCTCAAGGTAAACTACACTGTCGAAAATACCCGCGTTGGTAACCAGACTGACTTTGACAAGCTTACCATTGAGGTTTGGACGGATAGCACAATGACGGCCCGTGATGCACTCTCTCTGGGTGCAAAGATTCTTTGCGACCACTTCACTCTGTTCACAGATCTTTCGGACACAGAAGATTTGCAGATCACTGTTGCAGATGATACAGAGAATCCAGGACCCGATGCCGTTCTGTCAATGACCATTGAAGAGCTGGATCTGTCCGTTCGCAGCTTTAATTGCCTTAAACGCGCAAATATTAACACCGTTCAGGATCTGGTCAGCAAAACTCAGGATGAGATGATTAAGGTCCGTAACCTCGGGCGCAAGTCCCTTGAAGAGGTTGAGCATAAGCTCACCATGATGGGTCTGTCACTTGCCAGCGAGGATAACCAGTAACTCTAATAGGAGGAAATGCAATTATGCCAGGAACAAGAAAGCTCGGCAAGACCACCGATCAGCGCATGGCAATGCTCCGTCAGCAGGTCACAGATTTTCTGGACAAGGGCCGTATGGAGACCACTGTTACCCGCGCAAAGGAGATCGCCCCTCTTGCTGAGAAAATGATTACCCTTGGTAAGGCTAAGGATCTCGCATCCTATCGCCAGGCTCTCGCTTTCATCACCCGCGAGGACGTTGCCAAGAAGATTTTCGATGAAATTGCTCCCAAGTATGCAGAACGCAACGGCGGTTATACCCGTATCACCCGTATCGGCGCTCGTCGCGGCGATGCAGCTGAAGTTGCTGTCATCGAACTCGTATAAATGATTTAAAAGAAAGACCATAGCTCACACGGGCTGTGGTCTTTTTTTGCACTTATTCGAGTTGTATTACTGCTAGGATAAAATCTTTTACCTATTCGGAGTAAAATGCTTAGCTTAACATCATGGAATACAAGATTACGTCCTGAGCAGAGAGTGAATAATAAACGAAGTATCATTATAAAAGGAATAGAAAGATTGGAATATT
>JAZRWD010000017.1:0-3411 GCA_045599525.1 Candidatus Limivicinus sp.
GTGAAACAGCCATTTTTGCATACCTTTTTTACGTAAGGAATATCCGAAACCAGAGCGGCTTCGTGTATTCCTTGTTTGGGGACTTTTTTTACAGCCCCTCCATGTACTTTATACCTGCATACCCAGCCCTGAACAGACATCCTATATTCCGCTTTCTATTTCCTGACCGAAACAGGATATCTCTTTGAAATTGGTGTTGGCAACACCATAATGCCTGCGAACCCAAGGAGCTGCCTCAAAATGAGGCAGCTCCTTGGGATTCATACGATATGCAGTTCGTATTCCGGCCCTGTTCAGGCCGAACGGTCAGGCAATCAGCCGAGCAGTTCCTTGACGATGGTCTCGCCTGCGACCCAGCAGGTACCGAAGCACATGGCAGAGCAGGTACCGCCGACATCGTAGTACGGGTTATTGAAGGCAGAGCCGTTATCGCTGGAGCCCACAAACAGGTTGGGGATGGGATCCTCGGAAGCGTTCAGGGCACGGCAGCTGTTGTCGGTCTTGATACCGCCCATGGTGCTCAAGCCGCCCGTCTGGTACTCAATGGCGTAGAAGGGGCCATTCTCCAGCGGGATCAGGAACTCGGGAGTGAGGTAGAGGTCAGAATCCTTGCCGTCGGCGCAGAACTGATTCCACTTGGCGACTTCTTCTGCCAGGTTTGCCATACCGGCATTGGCAGCAAGCTCTTCCACGGTCTCACCCTTCCATGCCCAGCCTTCGGAGATGGCCAGGTCAAGGTCAGCCTGCAGTCTGTCTTTCGGTGTATCGAACAGCAGCTCGCCGACGCTCCAGTTGGCGGGACGGCCGAGGCGGTTGTAGATGCCCTCTGCCTGGATGGCGTCAACCGCCTTCTGGTCGACGATGGCATAGTAATAGCCGATACGGGCGGAAATTGCGCCGCCGTAAGCCAGCGGTTCGTTGCAGAACATAAACTCGTTAATGAAACGTTCGCCGTTCTTGTCAACGGTCATGCAACCAATGTTGTGGAAGCAAAGAGCATGGTTAGCATCGGTCATATAGCTGGCCTGGATGCCCACGTTCTTGTCATTGTAGCCGGTTGCGTCTGCGAGCGTGCCGACAGCGAAGTTCGTGTCCATAATGGCACCGGCCTTCTGGGCCATCTTGATGCCCGCACCGTCGTTGATGCATGCGCGGAACTTGCCGATCTTCTGGTTGACGCCATAATACTGCGCCATCATCTCGTCGTTATCCAGAAAGCCGCCGGTTGCCAACAGGACCTTCTTGGCATTGAACTGGTGCAGGGCACCGTCAGCGTCTACCGCGTAAACACCGACGACGGCATCGCCATCCATGATGAGTTCCTTAGCTTCCATGTTGTAGTAGCACTCGCCGCCGTTGGCAATGACCTCATCCTCCAGGCACTGGCTCTTGTTCGGAGACAGGAAGACGTGGACGGAGTTAAAGCCGACACCGTAACGGTCTGCGCCGATCCATTCGGTAACACCGAGTTCCTTCCAGCAGTCGAGGGCCTTACCTGCGCCGATCAGGGACTTTTTGACCAGAACGGAGTTGACTGTGCCTTCGGCAAAGTTCATCAGGTGGGTAAAGATCTGCTCAACAGTAACGTCGGAGCCGTCTTCCTTGCACTGCAGGGTCTCTGCTGCGGTGGTGCCGCCAATCGTATTGGTGTTGGTGGCCAAAACACTGCCGCTCTTCCCGATAACGATCGTCTTCAGACCGGCACGTGCAGTCACGACTGCGCCAAACATACCGGAGCCTGCACCGACGACCAGAACATCCGAATCATAAACGGCTTTGATGTTGCTCAGATCCAGGCCTTCTTCGGCCTCGTCTGCCATGGCGCTGAAGGGAAGGACAGCTCCGGCTGCAGCGAGGGCTGCGGTACCGGCCATGCCACGGATAAAGCTGCGACGGGAAATGTTTTTCATATTTTTTCCTCTTTCCATTCTATTAGTCATAAACATCTTTCGATATTTATTTGACACTAATTATAGAATGGTTAAACCCTTCAGACAAACAATTCGAGTTTGTATGACTTACAAATTTGAATTGTAAATCTTTTCTGCAGGGAAATCACATCATTGCTCCTGTACGATACGCCATCTGTTAACGGACTCTCACTAACTCCAAGTTAGCCGGTGAGAGTCCGTCGGTTTAGTCCGGTCATATTCTATTGATTAGCCTTCAACCTTCGTGCGGATTCTACCTGCTTCTTCGTTAATCCGAATATTTCACAATTTCTGATTGTAAGTTTGCTATTTCCCTCCCAGATTAGCAAACGTAGCTTGTGAATCTTCTTGACAGCCTCCCACTATGTACTATAATAAAGATGACATTATTGTCAAAATATTAATAGGAGGAAAGAAAACCATGAAAAGCATTTCCCGCAAGATCCTGGCTATGGTACTGTGTGTATGCGTTCTGGCATCCTTTGCTGTCTCTGCATCGGCTGCTGAAACCTACTCCGCTACCGCACAGGGCTTCGGCGGCGACGTGACCGTCACCATCGAAGTCGAAAATGGCGTCCTGACGGCTGTTTCCATTACCGGAGACGGCGAGACCCAGGGTGTCGGTTCCCGCGCAATCGAGCAGCTCCCCGACGTTATCCTCGCAGCAGGCACCTATGATGTCGAAGGCGTCAGCGGCGCAAGCTTCTCCAGCGCAGCCGTCAAGCAGGCAGCCAAGGAAGCTATGCAGGCTGCAGGCCTGGTCTCTTCCGAAGCTGTTGAGCTGACCATGAAGGCCGGCACCTACACTGCTCAGAAGAACGGCTTTGCTCTCTGCGAGCCCATCACGGTCACTGCCGTTCTGAGTGAAGACGAAATTATTGACATTAAGGTCGATACCGTCAATATTTCCGACACTCCCCCGATGGTGAACGCAGTCGTTCGTACCCTCGTTCCCCGTATGCTGGACCAGCAGTCCGTTAAGGTGGATGCACTGACCGGTGCAACCATGACCAGCAACGCAGTGAAATCCGCTGTGGAAGACTGCATCCTGCAGGCAATCGCTGCTAAGGAAGGCGATCCCGCCGGCGTTGAGTACTTCTACAATGCCCCGATGAAGACCGATGCTGAAGAAGTCCTCACTACTCAGGTTCTCGTTATCGGTATGGGCGGTTCCGGTCTGACCACTTCCATGAGCGCAACCGAGAACGGTCTGCAGGTTCTGGCCATCGATAAGGCTGCCCGTTACGGCGGCACCACCGGCCTGACCAGCGAATGCATGGCCATCAACCCGCCGCGCATCCAGGAAGAGTACAACAACGGTGAAAATTGGGTCGATACCGATGCACTGAGAGCTGCATGGCTCGAGTACACCGAAGGCGATGCCAAGGAAGAAATGGTCGACAAGATGATCTACGGCTCCGGCGAAGCCATTGACTGGCTGCACTATGAGCACAACTACGACTTCGACTATGTTCCCAAG
>JAZRWD010000018.1:0-3199 GCA_045599525.1 Candidatus Limivicinus sp.
CTGAGCTACAGCAGCAAATCCTGAGCCCCTTGAAAAGGGGCTCATGGCGACCACGAAGGGACTTGAACCCTCGACCTCCGGCGTGACAGGCCGGCGTTCTAACCGACTGAACTACATGGCCATTTGTTTGGTGCTGAAAATTTATACCAAAAGTTTTGCCGTTTGTCAAGAACTTTTTTTCATTTTTTTGAAAAACATATTTCTCCGGTAAACGGACGAAAAACGAGGAGAAAAATGGGAAAATCCAGGTTAGAAAGCCTGGTCGCACAGGGGACTTTGAACAGGCGGATTCCGCTGAAGAGGGACGGGGTACAGTGCGATGCTGCCGACCAGATCCCGGAAGAGACCGGACACAGCGCACAGCAAAACACAGACAGAAATGAAGTAATCAGCGGACGAGCGGCCGGAAATGAAAAACCGTGCAACCCAAATGGGCTACACGGTTCTGGAGCTGCTGGGCAGATTCGAACTGCCGACCTCATCCTTACCAAGGATGCGCTCTACCTACTGAGCTACAGCAGCAAGAAATATGCCCCTTTGAAAGGGGCATACTGGCGACCACGAAGGGACTTGAACCCTCGACCTCCGGCGTGACAGGCCGGCGTTCTAACCGACTGAACTACATGGCCAACTTGCTTGATTATAATAACAAGAGGGGCGCTGTTTGTCAAGCCCTTTTTTCCCTTTTTTGCAAAAGTCGCTCCGAAACGGCGATTGCTGCAGTTGGGGTCGGTCGTTCCTGGCGTGAAACAGGTCTTTACTGTGCGACAGGCTGCCCCGGAGGACAGCCTGCTGAAAGCAATGGGGGATATGAGCCGTTATGCTGCGCTCATGCCGCTTGCTGTTTTGCTTTGGTATTGGTCAGCACGATGGCACTGAGAACGAGCACGATCCCCAGAAAGCTCCAAAGGTCAGGCGCTTCGTGATAGACAAGGAGGCCGAACAACGTTGCGACGACAGGCTCGATCGAGGCCATGATGGAGGCTCTGCCGGCTTCCACAAAGCTTAGCCCGTAGGTGTACAGCAGGTAGGGGAGGAAACAGGTGACGAAGCCGGTGCTCAGGGCCCACAGGATACCATCGGCAGAGACGGCAATCAGGGAGACCTCGTGACAGGGGCTGCAGAGCAGTGCTGCCCCGATGGCGGCCAGTAGGCAGGAGTAAAAATTGATTGTTAGGCTTTTATAGCCCCGTGCCATTGCCAGTTTGCCGAAGATGGAATAGAGCGCATAACCGATGCCTGAACCCAGACCATACAATACGCCAATAAGGCTCAGACGGTTCTCTGAACCCACAACGCCCGACACCAGGCAGCAGCCTGCAAAGGCCAGGACCATGGACAGAAGAATGCGGGGGGTGATCCGGTCGCCAAAGAGCAGGGCAGACAGCAGAATGACGAAGCAGGGGGCAGTGTACAACAGGATCGCAGCGGCAGACAGACTCATCAGCGTCATAGCCTGAAAATAACAGAGCGTAAAAAACAGAAGAGAGCACAGACCCGAGCCAAGGAAGCACCAGGCGTCCTTCAGGCGTACCCGAAACTGCTGCGGATCGGTGAACAGCATGACAGCCGCGTAGCACAGAGCGGCGATACCACAGCGGATCAGAATGACCCCGGTTGTGCTGAGCCCCAGCTCACCAAGTGCCCGGCGGAACACACCCATGGTGCCCCATAGGGTTCCCGCTGCCAGGATGGATGCAGCAGCGATGCTGCCGGAAGCACGCTTAGTGAACACTGCCCAGATATCCCTCCAGAATCAGACTGGCGGCGACCGCGTCTACGCTCTTGCGGTGGGCCTTTTCTTTTTTGCCGACAGAGTGCAGGATCGCATGGGCTTCCACGCTTGTGCGGCGCTCGTCCCAAAGAACCACGGGCAGGCCGGTCTCGGCAATCAGCAGCTCGCGGAATGCGCGGCACTTTTCTGCCCTGGGGCCTTCTGTTCCGTTCATGTTTTTGGGCAGACCAAGCACCAGAGTGCCGACGTCCCGTGCTTTTGCCTCTTCCGCAATGCGCTGAAGGAGGCGTTCGGTCTTGTGTTCCTCTACGGTAAAGGCCTCACCGCACAGCATGTCCAGCAGGTCGGAGACCGCCAGACCGGTACGGGAGTCGCCATAGTCAATTGCCATTATTCTGCTCATAGGATCCTTCTTTCTTTATGTATGTCCTTTATGACGGATGATTTGCCTGTTTTTGTGATTGCCGCGTGGCGGCCTTTCACTGTTCAATATCAGAAGCTTTGCGCTTATTCCTCTTCTTTGGCGGGAATAAAGCACTGCCGGACCTCACCGGCCATATACAGGGAACCTACACTGCAGACCATTCCGCCATCACGTGCGGCTTCCAGTGCGGCAGTGACCCCTTCGGGGATGCTGCTGCAGACGACAGCGGGTTTCCCAAGGGCCTGCAGCTCCGCGGCCAGGTCGGCGGCGGCAAAGGCACGGGGGCTATCCGGTGTGACACAGACAAATTCATCCGCGACGTCCGCCAGAATGCGCTCTACGCCGTCACGGTCCTTGTCGGCAAGGATGCCCATAAGCAGGATGCGTCGACTGTCCGGGAAATATTGCTGCAGTGCAGCGGCTACGGCTTCGGCACACTGGGGGTTGTGCCCACCGTCAATGACAAAATAAGGATCGCTGGCGACCACCTCGAAGCGGGCGGGCCATGCGGTGGCGTAGAGACCGCGTTCCACCTCGGACGGGTCAAGCTTCCAGCCGCGTGCACGCAGGGCGTCGATGAGTTCCAGAACAACGGCGGCGTTCTTCTGCTGGTGCGCGCCGATGAGGGACAGGGCATAAGGCATTCCTTTATAAGTGAAAACCTGGCCGTCCACGGTATCAAACTCACAGCAGATCCTGCTGAAATCTGCCTGCACAAAATCTGCACCTGCCTCAGCGCATTTACTGCGGAACACGTCCAGCACGCTCTTCTGCTGGTCATAGGCCACGCAGACACAGCCGGGCTTAATGATCCCAGCCTTTTCGGCGGCAATCTGCTCCAGTGTGCTGCCAAGAAGTTCTGTGTGGTCCAGCCCGATATTCATCATGACTGCGGCGGCAGGCTGTGTGAGCACATTGGTGGCATCCAGACGGCCGCCCAGGCCAACCTCCAGCACCACGGCATCACAGCGCTGCTTCGCAAACCAGACAAAGGCTGCTGCAGTGATGAGTTCAAACTCGGTGGGGTGGTCTTCCATTCC
>JAZRWD010000019.1:0-15621 GCA_045599525.1 Candidatus Limivicinus sp.
TAGTTTTCCGCGCGGAAATAATCGGTAGAAAAGGTCAGCAGGCGCGACTGCCCGGCCCGTTCCGCCGGCTTGCGGTGGAAAAACTGCAGCGTGTCAAAGGTCCAGCCCATATCCCATTTATAGGTAAAGCCCAGGCCGTTCTCCTCGACCGGCCAGGTCACCCTCGGAAAGGCTGTAGAATCCTCTGCGATCCGCATCGCAGTCGGATGCCGTTCCGCAAGACCGCGGTTCAGTCCCCGCAGGAAGGCAATGCCCGCCGCATATTCCCCGTTCCGCCCATCGCCGTGCGCATAGAGCAGATGGCTCACCGCATCCATCCGCAGGCCGTCAAAGTGGTACTCCTCAAGCCAGTAGTGGGCAGCAGACTGCAGAAAGCTGCGCACCTCACCCCTGCTGTGGTCAAACAGAAGGCTGCCCCAGTCGCTTTTCTGGCGCGTCTTGTCCCGGCTTTCAAAACAGGCGGAGCTGTCATAGTTCTTCAGGCCCCAGGCATCTACCGCAAAATGAACGGAAACAAAGTCCAGAATGACTCCGAGCTTCTCCTGATGCAGACGGTCGATCAGGTATTTCAGCTCGTCCACCGTCCCGTAGCGGGCCGCCGGGGCAAAAAAGCCCGTCTGCTGGTATCCCCAGCTTCCCTCCATCGGATGCTCCGCCAGGGGCAGGAACTCCACATGGGTAAAGTTGAATTCCTTCAGATATTCGATCAGCGGCTCGGCAAGCTCCGCGAAGGTGTAGCGCCCGCGCCCGTCCGGCCGCAGCCAAGACCCAACATGCAGTTCGTAAATATTCAGCGGGCGGTCAAAGTTCAGCGTCCGCTCCTTCATCCAGTCGCTGTCATGGAAGCGGTAACTTCCCCGCTTGCGGATCACCGCGCAGTGCCCCCTGCCGGTCTCCGGTTCCAGACCGTAAGGGTCAAAGTGCTCCCGCCGCATACCGCGCCTGGAATACACAACGAACTTATACATCTGCCCGACCCTTGCGCCCGAAATCCGGCATGCAAAGACGCCGTCCTTACTTTTCTTCAGTTCGGTCTCCGTCCAGCCGTTAAATTCCCCGGTCACAGCAACACGCCCGGCCTTCGGCGCCCAGGTGCGGAAGACTACCCCGCCGGTCTCCGGCTGCGCACCGAAATACTCGTGCGCATCAAACGCCGTCCCGTTGATAAATTGCTGAATATCCATCATTCCGCTTACACGAAGTCTTCGACCTGCAGCTGCGTTGTCACACTGCCGCGATAATAATTCAGCCCCAGGCGACCGATCATGCTTGCCGTGCTTCCACTGGCCAGCGGAGGCAGTTCGCCCTTCACGGCCTTGCCGAAGGCGATCGCATCCAGCGTATCCCCCTTCAGCTTCACATGGTTATAGTTCAGGATCCGGCTGGCCTGTACCGGCATATCCCGCAGGAGGAAAACCGGCTCGTCGTTTCCGTTCCCAAAGGGTCCCATCTGCTCCAATACCTCCATCACGTGGGGTACATCGCCGGAGCGGATCTCCAGGTCATATTCCAGCTCCTCAAACTGCGGCACACGGAAGCCACCGTTCTCCACCATCTTCTGTCGGAAGACAGGGATCATCTCCTCACGCAGGGAGACACCCGCAGCACCGGCATGCCCGCCAAAGTTTTCCAAAAGGTCCGCAACCTCGGACAGAGCCTGCAGAATATGATAGCCCTCCGGGCTGCGGCAGGAACCATGCCAGAGGCCTTCTTCACCATTGGTCAGCAGCACCACCGGCACACCATACTCCTGGCACAGGGCGCCCGCAATATTGCCGATCAGGCCGGGCTTCATTCCCTCCAGCTCCAGCACAAGGGGGCTGTCCTTTTCCAGGCCGCGTTCGTTGATCGCTTTTATCGCACGCTCTTTTCCTTCGGACGAAGCCGACTTCCGCGCGTCGTTCTGGCGGCGAAGCTCATCGGCATAGACCTTTGCCTTTGCGCTATCCTCATTGACCAGGCACATAAAGGAGATCTTTGCCCCGTCACCACCCGCATTCACATAGTGGAAGACGCCTTCCCCGGCCTCTTCACTCATGCGTGAGGGCGCATTGATGCTCGGTCCAATATAAAACCCAAGGTCTCCGCCGGTCAGCAGCATCCAGGGTGCCACATTCGCACGCACACCGTAGGAAAAATCCTTCCGGTTGTTGCACAGCAGCTCCCGCAGGCCCGCAGTCACATCACCGCGCACCATGGCAGCAATACCGCGGCGGCAGATCTCCCGGTTATCTTCGGTCAGGTCCATATGGTCGGCCACCGTCGCAACAGCAGCCAGGGCGTACATCTGCTCCAGCAGTCGTTTATCCGCCTCCAGGCCGATCGTTTCGCCCAGCAGACGCTCGGCCAGCTTCAGGGCCACGCCCGCACCGCAGTAACCGTCAAAATCATAAGACGTTGTGTCGCCCAGCAGAGTCTCCACATGCGGGTCGATCAGGCAGTCGGCCACCGGGAGCACCGGCTTTCCGTCTTCCATGGCGGGCAGGTGATGGTCAGTCATCAGAAGGGTCAGGCCCTTTTCCTTGGCCAGACGTGCGGCATCCAGCGCCGTAATGCCGTTATCGACGGTGATCAGAAGGCCGCTATCGGTCTCCTCCACCATTTTTTCGTTCATGCCATAGCCCTCGGCAAAGCGCAGGGGCAGGCGGACCTTTGCCCGGACACCGAGCTTCATCAGCGTCATATACAGAATGGCGCTTGCGCACACCCCGTCACAGTCATAGTCTCCGATGATCTTGATCGGTAATCCCTTTTCGATTGCCTCCCGGATGAGCTCTACCGCATTTTTGCAGTCGAAGCGGTATGCTGTTTTTCCTGAGCCGCGGCGCTGTTCCGCCAGCTCGTCGATCGTTGTTGCTGTTCCCCGTTTTCTTGTTCTTACCGGGCCATCTTCTTTTCCTTTGCTGTCTGCTTTCTCGGCGCTGTCTGTTACTAATGTACGCTCTTTTACTGTACTATCCTTCTTTACTGTACGTTCCATTCGTTAACTCAAGGTACCTGCTTTCTCTCTTTTTGTCTAATATTCGGATTATACACCATTGCCGGCCATAGCGCAAACCCCCGCCGGTCCCTTTTGCAAAAAACACGCACGGATCATCCCGTCCGTGCGTGTTTCTGTTGTCGAGAAACGTTTCCGATCCCCGATATATTCGGTTTTCCGCGCTACCGTTCCGTATGCCGCAACCTGAACGCCCTACTGCCTGCGTCGCAGGCCCTTTCTTTATGCGCGCTTCTTCCCTGCCATATCCAGCAGCGTCGGCAAAGCGACGGCAAGCAGGATCAGCGCGCAGCCGCAGAGGCCCGCCGGGGTAAAGCGTTCGCCGAGGAACACCATCCCGAAGAAGCCGGCGGCAATCGGGTTAAAGGCCCCGAACAGACCGGACCGTTCCGCCGTGGTGTATTTCTGCGCATACGGCTGCAGGGTAAAGCCCACACCGCTGCATACCACCGCCAGCCACAGAACGGCACCCCACTCTGTCGCCGTTGCGGGTAAGCGTGGTTCCTCGGTCAGGAAAGCCGCAATCATTGCAAACACGCCGATCCAGAACAGCTGCAGCACAGCGACCACGCCCGGGTCATCCCGTTTACAGACATAGTCGGTAATAATCACCGCCCCGGAATAGCAGGTAGCCCCGAGCATGATAAGGAGCTCCCCTGCCGAAAAGTCAAAGTGCAGCCCGGTCCCGGTCAGCAGAAGCACACCGCCCATTGCCACAACGGCACTGAGTACCGTGTTCCGTTCCGGCAGCCGCCGGCGGATCAGGCACAGGATAAGCGGCACAATAACGACCACGGAATTTTCCAGAAAACCGGCCGTCGAGCTGGCAGTTGTCCGCAGGCCATAGAGCTCCAGGCCCATTGCCGCAACAAACATCAGCCCGAGGACGGCGCTGTGCCACCAGTCGGTAAACCGGAGTCCCTTCAGTTTCCGGTGAAACAGCAGGGCAATCAGCACAAACCCAATCAGAAAGCGCGTGCCGATCAAAAGAAATGGGCCCATTGTCCGTACGGCAATTTTGCCAAACAGCAGTGAGCTTCCGCGCAGTGTCAGGGCAAGTGCAAGCAGAGCCTCTGCAGTCCTTTGTTTCATTGTTATCCGCCTCCGGCGTTCGTATTTTTTACCACATTCTATTCCGTCGGTCAGCACCGACAGTTTTTTCTTCTTTTCTTTATTCCGTCGGCCGGAACCGATAGTTTTTTAGTCAGCCCGACGTTTCTTTATTCTTCTCTTGCTGTTCTTACCACCGACACGCTGTCGATGCCGTAATACGCAAACAGAGGCAGTGCATTCTGCGGGATCCGTTCTCCGCAGGTGATCACCGATATTGCCGGCGGGCAGGCCATCGCGGGAGAGGCAAGAATACGCCCGGCTGCTTCGGCTGCGCGCATTTCCTCCGCGTCAGCAAGCATTGCCTCCTGTGGTGAGAGGACCTGTTCCGGGCAGGGCAGCGTAAACGCCTGCTCCGGCAGAGCTGTCCGTAAAGGCAGGGCCAAAAGCACCTTCTCCAGCTGCTGCAGCTCACGCTCCGTATTCCATGGCGATGCCATTAGGACCACATAGTCCGGGTCGGCATATTCCGGCTCAACACCGCCGGAACGCAGTGCCTCTGCCAGCCTCTCCCCGGTATAGCCGGCCTTGCGGGCACAGAGGGTCAGCTTCAGCGGTTCCTCCCCCGTAAAAGCCCAGCCTCGCTGCTCCAGCCGGGCACGCAGCCCGTTCATGTATGCCGAAGCCGCCGCCAGACGACTGGGGAATTCCTCCTCCAGCACGGCATTGACCGCATCCAGCGACTGCAGCAGCAGCCAGCTTGGACTGGTGGAGCCGAAAAGTGACAACGCCCGCTTGGCATTTTCCGCAAAGCGGAGTGGGGCGCCACGGCGGATATGCAGATAGGCACAGCCGGTCAATGCAGGCAATGTCTTATGCGCCGAATCGCAGCAAAGGTCCGCCCCCAGGTCGATGGGATGACGGGAGGGCTGCAGGAACTTGAGATACGCCCCGTGGGCATTGTCCACCAGCAGGGGCACCCCATGCGCATGGCAGACGGCCGCAATCCCCGCAACGTCCTGCTGTCGGCCCAGATAGTCCGGTGAGGTGAGATAAACAGCGGCAGGCAACTCCCGGCCCGTCGTGAGAGCCTCCTCCACCTGAAGAGGCGTTACCGGGCAGCTACAGAGCGTGAAGCTTTCCTCCGGCCAGAGCCAGCGGATGTCCAGGTCTAGCAGCGCACAGGCAGTCAGGAAGGCACGGTGCGCATTCCGTGCCGCAAGAATCACCGGGCGGTCCGCTGCATTATTAGTCCGGTCCGCTGCACCGGAGCAGCCTGCACCGAACTGCGTGACAAGCGCCAGCATCGCACGGATACACTGGCTAGAGCCCTCGGTGACCCAGCAGCTTTTCTCTGTGCCAAAGAGCGCAGTAGTGTTGCGCTCCCCTTCATCAATGGTGCCGGTGGCTTCGTAAAGCTCACCGGCATCCTTTATCTCCGTAATATCCAGTGCTTCGGGGCCGACAAGGCTCTGCCCCTTATGGCCCGGCATGTGCAGGCGGGCTGTACCGGAGGCCGCATAGCTCCGGACGAAGTCACAGACAGGTGTCGTCATTTCTCCAGCTGCTTTCCGACTTCCAGAGCGATCGCGCATTCCACACGCTTGCGGAAAAGCTCGCAGCCAGGCTCATAAATGCCCGTGATGGAGCCGGAGGCATGGAAGGCGTTGGCCGCACATCCGCCGGAGCACCAGAGCTTTGCCCAGCAGTCCGCGCATTCGGGACGGGCATACACGTTGCAGGCACGGAACTCGGCCTGGCGTTCGGTATTGGTGACCCCGTTCCAGATATCGCCCAGCTTATAGCCCTCTTCGCCCACAAACTGGTGGCAGGGGTAAAGGTCGCCCCACGGGGTGACGGCCATATACTCGGTGCCGGAGCCACAGCCGGAAATGCGCTTATAGATGCAGGGACCGCCCTTCAGGTCGATCATGTAATGGTAGAAGGTAAAGGGGCGGCCTTCCTTGCGGCGCTCCAGCATCAGGTCGGCCAGCTCGTCATACTGCTGCTTGACGATCTCCAGGTCCTCGGGTGTGAGGGCGGCGGGGTCGCCGGGTGCGCAGACGACGGGCTCCATGCTCAGCTCGGTGAAGCCAAGGTCCAGCATGCAGCGGATATCCTTGACAAAATCCGGATTGGCGTGCGTGAAGGTGCCGCGCATATAATAGTTTTTCCCCTCGCGGGCCTCAACAAGCTTCTGGAACTTCGGCACGATACGCTCCCAGCTGCCGTTACCGGCATAGTCTACACGGGAACGGTCGTGAATCTCCTTGCGGCCGTCCAGGCTCAGCACGACGTTGCTCATTTCCTTATTGCAGAAATCGATCACATCGTCATCGATGAGCATGCCGTTGGTAGTCAGGGTAAAGCGGAAGTTCTTCTTAGCCGCCTTTTCGATGCTGCGGGCGTAAAGGACCAGGTCCTTGACCACCTGCCAGTTCAGCAGGGGCTCACCGCCGAAAAAGTCGACCTCCAGGTTGTGGCGGGTACCGCTGTGGGCCACTAAGAAGTCCAGTGCCTGCTTGCCGACCTCAAAGCTCATCACTGCGCGGTCGCCATGGTATTTGCCCTGGCTGGCAAAGCAGTAGGAACAGTTCAGGTTGCAGGTGTGTGCCACGTGCAGGCAAAGGGCCTTAATGACATCGCCGCTGCGGTCCTTAAAGGTCTGCGCCATGGGGGCGTAGGTATCCGGCGTAAAGAGCTTGCCGGCCTTTTCCAGCGCGGCCACATCCTCCAGGCAGAGGCGGACGTCCTGCTCGGTAACGTCTTCCCGCCCGCTGTATTTTTCCAGCATACGGGTGACGATCTCGTCTGCAGACAGTTCTTTATACAGGCCGATGATATCGTAAGCGACCTCGTCCACCGCATGGACAGAGCCGCTGCAGGTGTCGAGCACGATGTTCAGGTTTTGGGATGTAAACTGATGAAGCATTGCGTTTTCCTCTCTGTATAACCGCAGACAGCCGGCCGCATGCCGTGCATTTCTGTGCCGTGCAATCGTACACCATGCCGGGCGGGCGCCCTGCACAGGGCTGCTGCGTTTTGTTCTTTCTCTATTCCCCCGAACCATCACACTTTCAGGGACAGGGCATTAAAAATGCCGCCCGGATAAGGCGGCACTTTCAATCGGCTGAGAATCAGCCGTTATTCTCGCACTTCTGGTTTGCGATACCGCAGCTGGTCTTGCATGCGGACTGGCAGGAGGTCTGGCACTCGCCGCAGCCACCATTCTTGGCGCTCTCGCAAAGGTTGCGGGTTTCGAGGGTGATGATTCTTTCCATAATACTTGGTCTCCCATTCATTGCGGCAAAACTCGCCGTTTAATATGCAGATACTATACCATCATCAAAAAAGCTTGTCAAGAAGCTGCCGACGCGAAAGGGCCAGATTTACTGCCTTTCTCCGGGAGAAAAGTACCGCTCGGTCTCGGTCAGAAAGTTCTTCAGGATATCATCCACCCGGTTTTTGTTCCAGACAGCCACCACACGGATCTGCTCAACACTTTCGTCCATGGGCACCAGGGCCAGGTTATCCACATCACTGCACAGCCCTTGTCCCGCGCACAGCGAAATGCCGTAGCCGGCCTCAACCAGCATGGCAATGCTTTTGTGATGCTCTGCCACAATGCTGATGCTGCTGGTCTTTTCAATGCGATTGCACAGGTCCACAGAACCGATGCCCGGGAAAGTCACCATCGGTTCGTCCTTGATATCCGCGTTGCTGAGCACATCGCGGCCGGCGAGCGGGTGGTCCTTCGGCAGGAGTGCATAGAGTCTGTCGGAGAACAGCTCCCGGTAGCCCAGCCATTTCAGTTCGGGAAACAGATCAAAATAACAGCAGAAGCCCACGTCCAGCTTACCTTTTTCCAGCATGTCCAGCAGCTGATCCACATTGCACTGGCTAAGGCCTACGCGGACCGTCGGGTTCTCCCGGCGGAAGCTGCGCAGGATCTCCGGCAGGTCTCCCCGTACCAGGTTGCCCCAGTAGCCGATACGGATAAATCCCCGGTAGTTGCCTTTCATATTCCGGATGATCTCCAGCGAATCGTCGCAGTGGCGGACGATCTCTCTGGCCTGTGGCAGGAATGCCTCCCCTTCCGCCGTCAGACGGACGGAGCGGTTGCTGCGCTCAAACAGGCGCACCCCCAGTTCATTCTCCAGGGCCGCGATCTGGTGGGTCATCGTCGTCTGCACAACGAAGCATTCCTGTGCGGCACGGGTAAAGCTGAGGTGCTTTGCGACACTGATAAAATACTTAAGCTGTCGAATCTCCATGTGTTTCCTCCGTGGTACATGGCTGATGCAGATCTTTTCTGTTCAGGAGAAACCGCCACAGCGGGCGGATGTGGTTCTATCTCTCAATCCGGGTTATTTTACCATATATTGGCGACTATGGCTATAAAAAGGGGCAGGCGCTTTGCAGTGCCTGCCCCCTGATGGTGCGCCCGGCGGGCGTACGTTCTCAAGGGTGAGAGTCCCGAATCCGCCCGACAGCGGGAAGGAGATAGCCAATAGCAAGGGTGTCTTGGGTAACTGAGAATCTGAAGGAAGCTGGAGGCAAATCACTGGCCTGCCGAATAGAAATCATGAAGGCTGCATATGTGGGTAAGGTTGCCATACAAATCGAAGCCCAATAGCTGTACGGAAACATATGCAGTAATCATGGCAGGTGTATGGTGAGAAAGAGCGTGCGAGTACCCGGGGAGATCCTGCGAACATGCGGAGTTTTTTTACGAGGCATGGTTGAAATAAGATTTACCGCAGGAAGTCAGATGAGTCCATAGTACCGATGCAGTCGACGGTATCGGGAAGGGAGGAACCCTTGGAGGTGTTAAGTCAATGAATGTTACCGAAGTCGAGAGAAAAGAAAGCACAAAACATTGCTGTGGCAATGGCTGTCTGCGGAGGGATAGTGCGGAACATGAAGAGTATGCAGAAGCGCTTATTGACGTGAGGATAACTGAAAACAACAACACTAATGCCGACAGACAAGCAAATGGATTACTGGAAGAAATCGTAAGCCGTGAGAACCTCAATCGCGCATACAAGCGAGTGAAGAGGAACAAAGGGGCAGGCGGAGTCGATGGGATGGGAGTAGATGAACTTCTACAATATCTCAAAGACAATGGCGATGAAATTCGGAAATCCATCGTGGCAGGTACATACTGGCCACAACCCGTCCGAAGGGTAGAAATACCAAAGGACAACGGTAAGACACGAAAACTGGGAATACCAACAGCAGTAGACCGTGTCATCCAGCAGGCAATTGCACAGGTACTGACACCAATTTACGAACCGAAGTTTGCAGAAACAAGCTATGGTTTCAGACCAAAGAGAAGCGCCCATGATGCACTGAAGAAATGCAGGGAATACCTTGAGCACGGAAAAGTATGGACAATGGACATGGACTTGGAAAAGTTCTTCGACACAGTCAACCAAAGCAAGCTCATGGAAATACTTGCACGGGATATTAAGGACGGGAGAGTGCTATCTCTAATCCATAAGTATCTGAGAGCAGGCGTTGTGTGGTGCGGGAAATTCGAAGATACCGAAGTGGGAGTACCACAAGGCGGACCATTGAGTCCGCTATGTGCAAATATTATGCTCAATGAACTTGACCATGAACTGGAACGCAGAGGACACGACTTTGTAAGATATGCTGACGACATGGTCATCTTCTGCGGAAGCAAAGCAAGCGCAGAACAGACTTTAAAACACATCATCCCATTCATTGAAAAGAAGCTGTTTCTTAAGGTGAACAGGGAGAAAACGGTAGTGGCATATGCAGGAAAGATAAAATTCCTTGGATATGGTTTCTACAAAGGTGCGAACGGATTTGGTCTAAGAGTACATGCAAAGTCCAAAGCACGGATGAAAGCAAAGGTCAAGGAGCTAACGAGCAGAAGCAATGTCAACAGCTACGAGGAGTGGAAAACTACAATAAAACAATTCGTAATAGGCTGGGTGAACTACTACAAGTTGGCGAGCATGAAAGAATATCTGAAAGACACTGATGAGTGGATGCGCAGGCGCATCCGCATGGTGTTCTGGAAGAAATGGAAAAGGGTGCGAACGCGGTGGAGAAATCTTCTCAAACTTGGCATCCCTAACTCTAACGCGGGAATCCTTGCATGCTCAAGAAAAGGCTACTGGCGCATAGCAGGTAGTCCTATTATGGCAACAGCCCTCTCAAACCAGAGGCTCGAGAAGGCTGGATTTCAGTTTTTCAGTTCTTACTACAGCAAGTCCGTAGCGCAAACAAGGGAGGAGCCGTGTACCAGACCGGTACGCACGGTTCTGTGGGAGGTCGGCTGACTAACCTATAGTCAGCCTCCTACCCGATTGGTGATAAGCTTGCTTCAGAGAAGCAGTAATAGAAACCAGAGTTCTACGCGCGCCGTAATTACTCGTTATCGGTGAGGTACTGGCCCAGCAGATAGCCGAAGCAGAGGCTACGGCCGAAGTTGAGGCCCGGGAACACGGTGGTGTAGTTGTTGCCGCAGAAGTTGCCTGCGATGGTGCCGTTTGCATACAGACCCGGGATGATGTTGCCTTCGGTGTCCAGGACATGCAGGTCGGGGTCAGTGTCCACGCCACCGATGCAGACCAGCAGTGCGCTGTAGGTCGGTACGCAGTAGAACGGGCCGTTCATGTCGATCGGGCACATGTACTTTGCGGGCTTGTGGTAATCTTCGTCGCAGCCCTTCTCGCACAGTTCGTTGTAGCGCTCGATGGTGGCACGCAGGGTGTCTGCGGGCAGGTTGTTGAACTCAGCCAGTGCTTCGATGGTTTCGAAACCGCCTTCGGGGCACAGGAACAGCTCATAGTCTTCCTTGGTGGCAATGGGGCCGCCCAGGTAGCCTGCCTGCTCGGGGATGTATTCCATCCAGTTCTTGGTGTAGATGTTGTAGACCTTGCCGCCCGGCTGACGGAGCAGCTGGATGCCTTCGTAACCCATAACGGTGTGCTCGTTGTTGAAGCGCTCGCCGTTCTGGTTGACCTGCAGGTTGTTCTTGGACATGGTCAGGCAGACGATGGATTCCTTAGCAGTCTGGTAGCGCTGCAGCAGTTCGGGAGAATCTTCATACAGTGCGCGGATCTCGGCTGCGGTCTTGTCGCAGGGAGGAGTGCCCATGGTGCATTCTACCGGCAGGGAGAAGATCATCGGGGCATGCGGGTGGGTCTTCTGCAGAGCTGCGCCGGCCCACATAGCCATCTTCTGGCCGTCGCCGGTTGCATACGGCAGGAAGCCCTTGAAGACGTTCTCGCTGTCTGCCATCGGGCAGTATGCGCTCAGCATCTCGCTGTCCATGGTGTAGTCACCGGTGCAGAGAACAACAGCCTTTGCGTTGGTGTAAGCAACCATCTTGTCGCCCACGGTGCAGGCTGCACCGATCACACGGCCGGCCTCGTCCTTGATGAGCTGCTCAGCCTTGACGCCATAGTTCAGGGTCATGCCCATACCGGTGGTGTAGTCTTCCATAGCGGGCAGGAAGTCCATAATCGGGGAGCCGATGGTGGTGATCTGCGGTTCGCCTTCGCCGTTTACCTTGCTGGTGTAGAAGCTGCAGTGGGGGCCGCCGGCAAAGTTGTGGGTACCGACATACTCACCGAGAGGACCGTGCTCGACCTCGGAGATGATCGGGGTCAGGCCGTACTGGTCGCAGATGCCGCAGGCCCAGTCCATTGCCTCGCCGGAGCGGGTGGCGAAGATGTGCCAGAGGCGTTCATCAACGTTGTGGGACATCATTTCAAATACACGGCCGAGTGCTTCTTCGATATCCACTTCGCCGCCGTGCTTCTTGGCCAGGCTGGAGTTGAATGCGAAGACGGAGCCGCCGATACCGGTCCAGGTGTCGGTCTTTGCGATCATGGTGACCTTGTTGCCCAGCTCGCAGAGACGTGCGGCAACAGCGTAACCGGACATACCTGCGCCAATGACCAGGAACTGGCCTGCCAGGTCGATGGTCTCATCAAACTCGGTGATGGGTGCGGGAGCATCCAGCCAGGAGTAGTGGAACGGATCGTTGGCTGCGGCTGCCTGTTCGTCAGCAAAAGCGGCGGTCGGCAGAACGGCTGCTGCTGCAGCGGAGAGAACGCCGGCACCGGCGCCCTTCAGAAAATCGCGACGGGAAATGTTCTTCATGGTACTTGTCCTTTCGTTGTTTGTTATTTATTTTGCGCTATAAACAGCGTACAATGATTGTTGGAAAAAGTACAATGATTGCAAATCATCATTTAATGCATATTTTGCATTATTCCGATTTTAGAATGGGCTCCCGTCCTTATGTCAAGGATATATAAAGAACCTATCCCATTTGAGGTAGGTTCTTTTTGCACGGCAAGAATACAGTTCCGCGCCGTTTTTCTTGCCCTCTTATTTCTGCAGCGTGATCGCATTGCCCACCTTGCCGATGGCAATATAGCCATGCAGAACGGCGTGCACATCTGTCCCCTCCGGTGCATCCTCCGGGCGGATCGGCACACCCCGCTGACACAGGCCGATGCTGCCATCCTCGTAATGCTTCTCGTGCAGCGTGTCGCTGAACAGCTGCACCGGGGCCGCGGGAAGGTCGCGGCGGATGCCCTTCAGGCCCGCTTCGCCCCCTGCGGGGAAATTGATATTCCACACGGCCTGCAGGTCCTTCGGCTGGGCGAGGATCTCCGCGATACTTTCTGTCAGCCAGCGGTCGGGAATTGCCGGCTCATCTATGGGCTGGGAGAAGGCCGCCGCAGGGATGCCCTTGCTCAGGGCCTCCATTGCCGCACCGATAGTACCGGAATAGAGGATATCCACCCCGGTGTTAAACCCGTTGTTCACGCCGGAAAACACCCAGTCCGGCTTCTCGGGCAGCAGGTAGTTCAGTGCGATCTTCACGCAGTCCGCCGGTGTTCCGCTGAGGCTCCAGGCCTCGACGCCCTCCACCGGGAAGTCAGGCTCACGGCGCAGCCGCAGCTCCTCAAAGATCGTGATCTTCATCGACATGGCACTGCACTGCCGGTCGGGCGCCAGCACCGTCACCTCGCCGAACTGCTTTGCGGCCTCGGCCAGCGCATGGAGGCCCGGTGAAAACACACCGTCATCGTTCACCAACAGAATGCGCATCAGTACACCACCTTCAGATGCCGCTGCGTGTCCACCGAAATGTCCCCGTTTGCGGAAATGTAGTCCATAATCAGCTCGGCGATCTCGGTCGGCTGCTCGGAGACCTTCCGGCAGGCCTTGAACACGTCATAACCGCCGGTGCCCGAGGCGCGGTAGTTGTTCATGCACAGCGTATAGCTTACCCCTTCGGGCAGCTCAGCGCCGTCGCGCTGAATGGAAACGACACGGTCCCCCACCGGGCGGCGCAGGTCCATCTCTACCTCGATGCCGGAGAAATAATCGTAATTATAGTGCTCCACCTTGGGCTTGAGGAACACATCGCTCACCCGCAGCGCCCCCTGTTCATCGCGGTCAAAATACTCCGCGCAGCGTTCCAGGGCGGTCTTCAGTGCGGCACGGTCGACCTCCAGCGTGGCCAGCGTATTCGGGTAAACGTAGGTCGCCGCCACATCGCGGATCGACACATCCTTCGTAAAGCCCTTGACCTCGTTGGCCAGGCTCGTGCAGGAGATGTCCGCGCCGCTGGCAGCCAGCTGCACCTGGTTAAAGAAGTTGGCAATCGGGCAGCCGTTCAGCGCCATGTCCAGGTGCTCCCGCGGCTGCAGCTCCACGCTGAGGTGGCCGACCGGCGTGTCCAGCCATTGCGCGGCTTCCGCATCGGCCGGGACAAGCAGTGCCTCGGCCTCGGGCAGGGCCTGGGCGCAGGCTGGCTTCAGTGCAGAAGTGATCTGCCAGCCCTCCACCGTTTCCACAGCGTGCAGCTCAATATAATGGCGGGCCTTGTCCGCCGTCTGGCAGGTGTGGGTCCCGAACAGTGTTTTGTCCTCCATGGCGATATGCTGGTGCCCGGTGAGCAGGATATCAAAACCCAGTTCCCTGCAAATGCGGTAGCCCTGGTTTTCGTCGGTCTCGGAGAGGCTGGCCCCGGTCTCCATATCGTTCTCAAAGCCGCCGTGGTAAATACATACCGTGATGTCTGCCCCGGCTTCACGCAGCGCCTTCAGCGCCTCCTCGGCCGCCGGTACCGGATGGGTGATCGTTATGCCGGCCAGGTTACAGGGCTTTTCCCATACCTTGATAAAATGCGTCGTGATGCCGGTCATGCCGACGCGCAGGCCGTTCTCCAGCGTGACCAGCGCCGTCTTTTCGATGCCCTGCAGCCCCTCCACATTTGCGCAGAGGCAGCGGGCATTCATCGTGTCGATATATTCCTGCAGAGCCTGGGGACCGTAATTGAAGTCGTGGTTGCCCAGGGTGTAAAAGTCATAGCCGCCGAGGTTCATCACCCGTGCGGGGATATTCTCCCGGCTGCCGGTCTTGTGCAGGTAATAGGTAAAGGGGCTGCCCTGCAGGGTGTCTCCCCCGTCCAGGACCAGCGTGTTGCCGTCCTTGGCAAAGCCGCTGAAGCAGCACGCCGCGCCGGACGCGCAGCGGCTGCCGTCGGCATAGTTGATTGGGGAAAAATAACCGTGAATATCAGTCGTAAAATAAATCTTCAGTTCTCTCATTGGTTTTCCTTCATCAAAACAACCTCTGTACCGAACGGTGCAGAGGTTGCTGCATGTCATACAAAATGCCTGTCTTACTGACCGCTTGCGAGCTTGCGGCGGATACGGGTAGAAATCAGCTCAATGATCAATACCAGGATCATCAGGCCCCAGACAAAGGAGCCGACCATTGCCCAGCGGCGGCTGTTCAGGCACTGCACGAGGGAAGCGCCGATCCCGCCTGCTCCGACGATACCGAGGACTGTTGCGTCCTTCAGGTTAATGTCGAAGCGGTAGATGGCCGTGGAAATAAAGCTGGCGGTGAGCTGCGGGATAACGCCGTAGCGGATCTTCTGGAATGGGGTGCAGCCCATAGCATCCAGGCTCTCCAGGATGCGGGTGTCCAGGTCCTCGATAGCGGTAATGTACATTTTGGCAATCATACCAATCGAGCAAACCGACTGGGTGATAACACCACAGGCAGCGCCCGGTCCGGTAACGCGGATCCACATCAGGGCCCAAACCAGAGACGGGATGGTACGGATGAGCAGGATCAGCACACGGAACAGATACGCGACCGGCTTCGGCATAATATTGGTTGCCGAAAGGAATGCAAACGGAATCGCCAGGATGGCACCGAACAGGGTACCCAGAACCGCGATGGCCATTGTCTGCAGCAGCAGATAGGGCACGTCGGTTTCACCTGTGCCGAACATCAGCTTCAGGTCAGGCCCGTAAATGCCGTGGAGAACGCCCTTGGCGACCTCCGTACCCGTCACGGTGAGGCCGGTGAACTTGACATCGGAGCCGGACCAGGTGATGAGTACGACAAGAACAAGTACGATAAAGCCGTAAAGCAGCCAGTGCTGCGGACGGTTGGCATACACCTCCGCCGTGGTGAGCTTACGGTCCAGAGAAGCCGCATAGGCTTCCAGTTTGTTTTTCTTAGCCATGGTTTCTCCTCTCAGCTCAGTTTCTTCC
>JAZRWD010000020.1:0-6774 GCA_045599525.1 Candidatus Limivicinus sp.
CACCTGATGATCGGCATATTTGCCAGCGCCACACCGGAGCTGAAGCAGCTGCTTTCCGACCATGGAATCACGAAAGCCGCCTTTAGTGCGGAACTCGCCAAGGTTAAGACCGCCCCGGTCACAGGGGACAATCCGGAAGACACCTACGACGCGCTGACCAAATACGGAACAGATCTGGTCAAGCGTGCCCGCGAAAACGAGCTGGACCCGGTCATTGGCCGCGACAGCGAGATCCGCAACGTGATTCGTATCCTTTCCCGTAAAACCAAGAATAACCCCGTGCTGATTGGTGAGCCCGGCGTCGGCAAGACAGCTATCGCTGAAGGGCTGGCCCAGCGCATTGTCCGCGGCGACGTACCGGAAGGGCTGAAGAACAAGACCATTTTCAGTCTTGACATGGGCGCACTGATTGCCGGTGCCAAGTACCGCGGTGAATTCGAGGAGCGATTGAAAGCCGTCCTGGAGGAAGTGCGCAAGTCCGAAGGCAATATTCTGCTGTTCATTGATGAGCTGCACACCATTGTAGGCGCCGGCAAAACCGAAGGCAGCATGGATGCCGGCAACCTGCTCAAGCCGCTGCTGGCCCGCGGTGAGCTGCACTGCATCGGCGCCACAACGCTGGACGAATATCGCAAATATATTGAAAAGGACGCCGCACTGGAACGCCGTTTTCAGCCTGTGCTGGTAGACGAACCCACGGTAGCCGATACGATCTCTATTCTGCGTGGGTTGAAGGAGCGCTATGAAGTCTATCACGGCGTACGCATTCACGACAATGCCCTTGTAGCCGCCGCCACACTCTCCGACCGATATATCAGTGACCGTTTTCTGCCCGATAAGGCCATTGACCTGGTCGATGAAGCCTGTGCGATGATCCGCACAGAAATCGACTCTATGCCTTCTGAAATGGATGACATCCGGCGCCGCATCATGCAGCTGGAAATTGAGGAAATGGCGCTGAAAAAGGAAGAAGACAAGCTGAGCCAGGATCGTCTGAACAAGCTTCGGGAAGAACTGGCCAACCTGAAGGACAGCTTCAACGAAAAGAAAGCCCGTTGGGAAGCCGAGAAAAACTCCGTAGACGAAGTCAAGCGCCTGAAGGCTGAGATTGAGCGGATAAACAGCGAAATCGAGACAGCCCAGCTGCGGTATGAATACGAAAAGGCTGCACGCCTGAAGTATTCCGACCTGCCGGAGCTTCGCCGCCAGTTGGAAGCAGCAGAGAAGCTCTCCGAAAACCGTAAGGCTGATACCATGGTACATGACACCGTAACAGAAGAAGAGATCAGCGGAATCGTAGCAAAATGGACAGGCATCCCGGTAAGCAAACTGATGGAAAGCGAACGGGAAAAGCTCCTGCGTCTGGATAAGGTCCTGCACAAGCGGGTCATCGGTCAGGATGAGGCTGTGCAGAAGGTTAGTGAGGCTATCCTGCGCTCTCGTGCCGGGATCGCCGATGCCGGACGTCCTGTCGGCTCCTTCCTGTTCCTCGGTCCGACCGGCGTTGGCAAAACGGAGCTGGCAAAGTCCCTGGCAGAATGCCTCTTTGATGATGAGCACAACATGGTGCGCATCGACATGACCGAGTATATGGAAAAGTTCTCGGTCAGCCGTCTGATTGGTGCCCCTCCGGGATATGTCGGCTACGATGAAGGCGGACAGCTGACCGAAGCCGTACGCCGCAAACCATACAGCGTCGTGCTGTTCGATGAGGTCGAAAAGGCGCACCCCGATGTGTTTAACATCCTGCTGCAGATCCTTGACGACGGTCATATCACCGATAGCCAGGGCCGTACGGTAGATTTTAAGAACACAATTATCATCCTGACCTCGAACCTCGGCAGTTCTTATCTGCTGGAAGGCTTTGACGATGAGGGCAATATCTCGCAAGCCGCCCGGGATGCCGTGACCAGAGAACTGCACCGCACCTTCCGTCCGGAATTTTTGAACCGTCTGGATGAGACCATTTTCTTCACGCCGCTGAGCCGCCGGCATATTGACGGTATCATCGATATTCTGATTGCCTCCCTGGCCAAACGCCTGGAGGACAAGAACCTGAAACTGGATATCACAGGCGACGCCAAGCAACTGATTGCTGACCGGGGCTATGACCCGCAGTACGGTGCCCGTCCGCTGCGCCGCTACCTGCAGAGCGCAGTGGAAACACTGCTCGCCCGCCACATCCTTGCATGTGATCCGCGTCCCGGTGCCACACTGATCATCGACACCGAAAACGGCGAGCTAGCCTGCCGTGAAGCAGAAGAGGGCTAAGAGCAGCCTTCCGAAAAATAATCCGAAAAAAACGATATAAGAAAAACCTGCCCTGTCTGCAATCTTCACAGACAGGGCAGGTTTCATATTTCCGTTATTCGCAGCAGGAGAGACCTGTGGGTAGATCAGAGGTCAGCAAACAGATCTTCGCAGTATACGCCATTGGCGATCAGTTTCCGGAAGCTCTCCGTAACAGCCGCTACATCCTCCTGATAGGTCATGCCGTACCAGGTATCCGGGGTGCTGAGCACACGGACAGCGACCTTGCCTGCCTTCAGCTGCTCACCGATAAACACGGGAATCAGGAATTCGGACTTCAGGTCAACACCTGCGGCAAAGAAAGCCTTGAAACCATCTTCCAGTTCATCCAGGAAAGCGGGTGTGAAGCCCCAAAAATTCATACTGACGAGACTTTCCACATTCACGGGAACCCCATCTGCTTCGGCACCGTAAGCAGTCTTTACAATGTTTTTGGTCTCACAGACGCTGGTAAGGTAATCATTCTTTACATTACAGATTCCGCGGGTCACGCCGCCATTATCCGACAATGTATTTTTAATGATAAAACCGGCCATGCAATAGTCTGTGTGGCCCTCGCAGAGGTAATCATGTACGTCGCGGAACGCCTGCTTGCCGTAGTAGTCGTCGGCATTGATCACCGCAAAGGGTTCCTTTACCAGATTTCTGGCGGCCAGAACAGCCTGACCGGTGCCCCATGGCTTGGTGCGGCCCTCCGGAACAGTGTAGCCTTCCGGGATAGCCTCACGCGCCTGAAATGCATAGCCTACCTCAACGCCGTGCTGTGCGCAGACCGCCTCAATACGGTTGCCGATCACCTCGCGGAACTCTGTCTCAATATCACGGCGGATAATGAAGACAATCTTGTTAAAGCCTGCTTCAATGGCATCATGGATGGAATAGTCCATGATAATATGCCCGCAGTTATCGACCCTGGCCAGCTGTTTAATACCGGTGCCAAAGCGGCTGCCGATGCCGGCCGCCATAATAACCAGAGTTGTATTCATGTTTTACTCCTTTTCAGGACACGCACTGCCCTGCAGTTCACATTTTACCGTCTTAATAATCAGTACTCATAATCCCGCCAGCGTTCCTTACGGATGCACAGCCGGTAGGAAATATATACGCAAAGGAAGAATACCACACAGCCGGCCAGCATCAGAGAATAGCAGCGGAGATAGAGGCCGGTGCGCTGGACCTTATACTCACCCAGGAAGCCAATGACAAAGGCACTGCCCAGGAAAGCCAGCCACAGGGGGATATAGTACCACTTAAAGCCCTTGGCCCGGATGGCGCAGAAGGAATAGTAGATGATGATCAGCAGACCGACGATTGCCGCAAAGACCTGGGCGAAGCTGACAAAGGCAGAATATTGGTTCAGCGAGGAAAGGATCTTGAAGCGCATCAGCGGGGAGTCGGACCTGGTGGAGTCCATAATGATCTCAATGCAACCATAGGCCACGAGGGCGATACGAGCAGTGTGACCGTTTCTGTCGCATTTACGCACCATCCGGTCCAGCCCGTGGTGACGGTGGAACTCACACACAAAGAGGAAGAGCACCAGCAGCAGAATTGCCTCTACCAGGAAAGTGGCAAACTTGTAGGTCACGTTTCCGGCATTATCTGTGGTAGCGATTGCAAAGGGCAGGGTCTGCAGATATTTGAAGTCTACCGTAATGCGGCTGCGGCAGCTGGTATTGAACCAGGCGCTCAAACGGATAAGCATAATGAGCAGCACCGTGCCCGGAGTGATGGCATCGAGAATCGCCCAGCGGTCATCGCAGGCGCGGATCTTTTCCGTAACAAAGGCGCCAAGCCACATACCGATCAGGGCGCCCGGCAGAGTAAAGCTGCCGACATCCCATTCGGTAAACGCGCTGGCCAAAGATGAATAGGATTCGGAGTTAAAATACCAGTGGGTGATGCGGCCGATTACTACAGCAAACAGAAAGGCAAAGGGGGCAAAGACAATAACGGGGTAGACATGGCCGTTGCGGACCCCATAGAGGATCATCCCCAGAAGAAAGGTGAGCAGAATACCGGCTGTGATCATCAGGGCGCTGAAATTCAGGGTATAGCCGGCAAATTCAAACGCTGTATCGGTAATGTATACAACCATTGTTTAATCCTCCGCGGGAAGGGCGGTGCCGAAGTAAATGATATCACTCACCAGGCGCTCCGCACCGTAGTCAATGTGGTTATACGGCTCACTGTTGAAGAGGACCTCGCCAGTCTGACCGCCGTCCAGTGCATAAGCACAGCGGGGACCCTTTTCCCAGAAGTGTTGGGCAAAGGTGTTGATGTTCCAGCGGGCTTCCGCTTCCGGCGAATGGTTCAGGCCCATGTAGAGGTAATGCAGGGTATCCATCTGGCCAATGCCGGCGCGGGAATATCCGCGGTCAATCTCGCCCACCGGGTACCAGTCACAGTACTGCAGCTCATATTCATCAACCAGAACGGGGCCGAAGGAAATGGAGAAGTTAATATTGTTTGCGGCAATATACTCCTCGATGCTTTCCCAGGTGTTTTCCTCCAGGAGACGCTTAAAGTGGAAATCGCCGTTGTTATCCACAAACAGGGTATCCACGCAGTTATATTTGCTATAGCTGCCCGTATAAACACCTGTGTTGAAGCGGTACAGTGTCCCTTTGTATACTACGATGCCGAAATCGCGGAACAGGTAGTAGTCCGCATTCATGGAGGTGACAGCATTCACATCGCGGGACAGGTCGGAGGCAAAATAGGTGTTGCCGCCGCCAAAGGTGTCGTCCGCCAGCTTGCGGCGGAACTGGGAAGCATCCGCAATTTTGGTCTCGCAGAAGCTGCAGGTGTTTCCGTCGATAACTTCCTTCCAGCAAATGGTCAGAATGGTCTCATCGTAGTAATAGCGGATGTCTGAATCCAGATAAAAGTTGAGGTCGGGGCTGAAGGCCATGCGCTCATCCGTTCCCAGCAGTCCTTCATCTCTGGCCTGCTGAATTACATCCATCACTTTGCCGGCTTCGGAAACGCTGAGGACCACAAAATTCTGCGCCTTCGGTGCAGGCGCACAGACCGCATCCGCCGGGATGGTGTAGTGGATCTTTTCCGGCTCCGGAGTGGGTGTGGGCTCAGGGGTGACGGCCGGTTCTGCCTCAGGGGCAGGAGTAACCACGGGAGTCTCTTCAACAGGCTGCAGTGTGGGAATCGGTGTGGCCATGGCTGCCTGCTCTGCCGCCGCCAGACGGGCAGCCTTCTGGGAGGCACTGCCGGAGGCCGGATTCAGATTAAACGCACCCCAGACCAGGCAGAGGATCATCAGCAGGAAGCAGAAGGGCGTCCAGATCCATTTATGGAAACGGGGCCGGTCATACTCGTCTTCGTATTCCTCGTAGTCGTCTTCCGAATCCTGCAGGGCGGAACGGCTGCCTGATGTACGCCGTCCGGACGGGCCAAAGTCAAACTCCTCGTCCTCTTCGTCCGCTTCATCTTCCTCGTCGGCTTCTTCTGCGGTCGTCTCGGTCTCGCCTTCCTCTGCGGGCTCTTCGTATTCTTCCTCTTCGGAGAGAGTCAGCGGTTCTTCCGCTTCGGAGTTCTCTTCGTTGTATTCTTCCGCAGGTTCTTCTTCCGTGTAAGTCTCTTCGGAATAATCACCATCCGGAGCCACCTCTGCAGAAGCCGTTTCGGCAATATCGTTTATGGCCTCGGCTGCCGGCTCTTCCGGCACTGCAGCAGGCTCCGAATCGAAGCCGCTGTCCGCTGCGGTTTCTTCCCGAAACTCGGCAAGGATGGCATCCACGTCGAATTCTTCATAGTTCATAAAGGCACATATCTCCTTATGGTACGGTTTGCGCAGTATACTGAAAATATATTATAACACCGGAATTGCCTATTGCAAACTATTCGCAACATTTTTTTATGAAAAAACAGGAAAAAAGAGGAACAACGCTGACCGTCATTCCTCTTTTTTCTTCAATTATTCTTTTTTGCCGCAAGAACTGCACGTACTCAGAGCTTGACCTTGACAACGACCTTGCGAACCTTGGCGCAGGTGCCGTCCGGTGAAACGCCGGGAGCGTGCACATCCTGCGGGAAAGCAACGATGAAGCGGTTGTCCTTCAGGACAAGATAGTCGATATGACCGTCATAAAAACGGGTATCACCCGGCTTGCGCGGTTCCTGCTCGCTGACCATAGAGTCCAGCGGAGCATAGCCCATCAGTTCGGCGCCTTCCAGGACAAACTGGATATCGGCATAGAGGATATGGGCTTCGGGCTTGTTGTTCACTGCCTTGGTGTTGTACTCCTGAACGAGGAAGAAGAGGTCTTCGCCATCGACTTCATAACGGCCGAGCTCATACTGAGAAAAATCCGTATCCCGCATAAGCTGCAGGCCGCGGTAGAGATTCGGATGAACGCTCTTGTACAGTTCAATGTTTTCTTTGGTATCGTAAATCATGCTGTTTTCTCCCTTTTTGTCAATTTTTGTCTGTTTTTTCTCGGATTA
>JAZRWD010000021.1:0-4575 GCA_045599525.1 Candidatus Limivicinus sp.
CCGTTGGATGCGCTGCACCAGCGGAACGATACGCTCCCGCAGCCGGGCAAAGAACACATCCAGCTGTGCTGAACTGCCGCCTTCTTCATAATCGTCCAGGCAGGCATCATAGACGCTAGGATAGTTTCTGTCCCGAAGCAGGACAGCCTGGCGTTCCAACTCGATCACCCTTGCCAGTGTCTCGCGGAAACGCCCGAAATCCGAGGCCTTTTTGGCCTCCAGCCAGTCGCCGTAAGCCTGATTGTGAGCACAGTCCAGGGCATAAGCAAAGTCCGGAGACTGATTTTTTGTTTTCTCAACGTCCAGCCAAAGATGCCGGACACCTTCCCGCTGCACCTCGGTAAGCCCTGTCGGGTCCTTATGGAGCTCCTCCAGCAGGGAAATATATTCCTGGTCGTGGGTGAGCCGATGCAACTGTTTGCCCAGGATAGCCATATCCCTGCCGGCCTGTTCCATGCCGTCCGGCGGGGCGCAGCATTCCATGTCAAACTGCAGCTTGCTGATGCTGCGGCGGTATGCCTCTACCTCCTCTAGGAAGGCAAAAAGCTTCGATAATTTCTCTGTATTGGTCATTCAGGCTTACTCCCGGTTCTGATTCTCATATTGCTGGCACAGTTCCTTCAGGCAGCACTGTTCACAAAGGGGCTTGCGCGCATCACAGACTGCCCGTCCGTGCAGCACAATACAGTGGCAAAAATCCGAGGAAGATTCGGGCGGCAGGACCTTACGCAGCTCCCTCTCGATTTTTTCCGGCTCCTTCAGGCCGTCCACCAGTCCGAGACGGTTGGAGATGCGGATGCAGTGGGTATCTACCACAGTCGAACCGGGCACGCGGTACACATCGCCCAGAATCAGGTTTGCTGTTTTTCGGCCAACCCCGGGGAGCTTTACCAGTTCTTCCATCGTATCCGGTACGACCCCATTGTGCCGCTCCAGCAGAACCTGTGCACACGCCACAATATCTCTCGCCTTGGCCCGGAAAAAGCCGCAGGAATGCACATATTGCTCCACTTCTGCCACATCGGCCTCCGCAAAGGCCTCCAGTGTGGGGAAACGGGCAAACAGCGCCGGTGTTACCTGATTGACCCGTTCATCCGTGCACTGGGCTGCCAGCCGCACGGAAAACAGCAGCTCATAGGCCTTTTTGTAATCCAACGTGCAGTCCGCCTGAGGATATTCTGCCAGCAGCAGGCGCACGATCTCCTGAATCTGTTCTTTGGTTCTCATGACACCTCAGCGGGCCAGCGTGATGCTGCCGCCGCATTCAATGTTGTCGATCGGCATATCGTGATAGCTGCCGTTAAATTCCCACATCACATTCACCGGAAGGACTGCAGACTGACCATCGGACATACCGAAGGTAAAGGTTGCCGACCCCAGAGTAGTCACGTGGTTTTCGTTGCTGGTATAGTTGATGCCCGGTGTGCCCAGGGTCTGGTACTGGCTGCCCACGCTGATATGAAGGCCGCCGTAGGTCTCTGCGGACTGCAGAGACAGGGAGGTCAGGCGCACAGTCACGGTCACCTGGATCTCTGTCGGGCTGATGGTACGTGCCGCCCACTCTGCCGTAGTGTAGAGCATCAGGCTGGTGTCAGAAACAAAGTTCCCGGAACCCAGGCTTCTGCCCACGAAGGCCTCTGTAGTTCCCCCCTGGTTCGGCACGGGAGTAGGTGTCGGTGTCGGTTTCGGCGTCGGCGTCGGCGTTGGGGTGGGCTTCGGTGTCGGTGTTGGTGTGGGTCTGGGCGTTCCCGCATTGCCGCCGCTTGAAGGAGGCGGCGTCATTGCTGCCGCCGTGGAGGAGGCAGGCGATGGAGTCGGGGTAGACTGGGTCATAATAGCGGGCACAGGCGTGACCTGCACAACGGGGACATTGCTGCCGCCTTCCTCATCTTTGCTGACCAGCCAACTGCAAATGACAGCAACGACCAGCAGAAATACAACAATAAACAAAGTCGCTTTCAGTTTTCCTCTGTTCATCAGGTTTCTCCTTTCGAACGTTCTGTATTCGGTACCGCGAATCAGCCAAGGATGCCGCTCTCCTGAATAGCGCGGATACCCTGACGAATCTTATCTTCATTTTCTACCAGTGCCATACGGACATAGCCCTCGCCCGAAGGCCCCATTGCCGAGCCGGGAGTCACGACTACACCGGCCTTGTTCAGCAGGTCCATGGTAAAGTCGATACTGGAGCTGTAGTTTGCCGGGATCTTTGCCCAGACGAACATGGTGGATACACTGCGCTGCACCGGCCAGCCGATGGCAGTCAGGCCATCGCACAGGCAATCTCTCCGGCGCTGGTAAGCAAGACAGTTTTCCTTCACGCAGGTCTGGTCCCCGGTCAGGGCTGCAATGGCGCCTTTCTGCACCGGCAGGAACATACCATAATCAATGTTGGATTTCAGACGTGCCAGCATGCCTACCACCTGCGGGTTACCAACGCAGAAGCCGATGCGTGCACCGGCCAGGCCGTAGGTCTTGGAAAGGGAATTGAATTCCACCCCCACATCCATTGCACCGGGAAAACGGAGAAAGCTTCCACACTGTACTCCGTCAAACACCAGCTCGCTGTAAGCATTATCGTGGAGCACAATGATGTTGTGCTTTTTCGCAAAGGCGATCAGTTCTTCGTACCAGCTGTCCGGTGCCAGTGCTGTAGTCGGGTTATTGGGGTACGAAACGATCATCAGTTTTGCCCGGTCGGCAACTTCCTCCGGAATCTCACCGAAATCAATGAGGTAGTTCTTTTCCGGGCGCATCTTCATATAATGAATGTCCGCTCCTGCGAGCTTCGGGCCGTCGGCAAAAGCAGGATAGCAGGGATCCGGCACCAGAACCACGTCCCCCTCATCCGCAATGGACAGGGTAATATGCAGCAGACCATCCTGCGAGCCCAGGAGGGATGTGACCTGCGTCACAGGATCCAGCGCAACACCATAGCGGCGGAGATACCAGTCTGCCACCGTGGTGTGCAGCTCCTGCAGGTCGTTGATGGCGTAAACATAGTTCTTTTTATCCGAAGCCTCTCGGACAATTGCTTCAATAATGTGGTCGGCTGGGGGGATGTTCGGTGAACCGATACTCAGGTCTACCACGGGCAGCCCCTCCGCGATTCTCTTGCGTTTCAGCTCTGCCAGTGTAGAAAACACACTGACCGCAAAGCGGTCCATGCGCTTCGCAAATTCCATACTATAGTCACCCTTTCGGCTGTATTTTTTTACCTGTTTCACAGGGCTGTACCGTTCCTTTTGTTGCTCCGGAAGCCCTTTCCTATCTATTCTATCATACCCAAATTGCAGGACCTTGTCAAACCGGATTGCGCAGATTTCACAGATTGTTCCAACTGCCGGCCGTCAAAAAAACAAAAATGCCCCCGGAATATCCGGAGGCATTTTAAGCTTCTTATGGAAGATTCAGGCGAAGATCAGATCTGCTTCTGAGCGTTGATCTTGACGCCAGGGCCCATGGTGGAAGCGGTAACGCAGGAGCGGATGTACTGGCCCTTTGCGGTAGCCGGCTTTGCCTTGTTGATAGCGCCGATGAGAGCAACATAGTTCTCGAAGAGCTTTTCTGCACCGAAGCTGACCTTGCCGATGGGGCAGTGGATGATGTTGGTCTTGTCCAGACGGTACTCGACCTTACCAGCCTTAGCTTCGTTGATAGCCTGAGCAACGTTCATGGTGACGGTGCCGGCCTTGGGGGAGGGCATGAGGCCCTTCGGTCCGAGGATCTTACCGAGACGACCGACAGTGCCCATCATCTTCTGGTGTGCAATAACCGTGTCGAACTCGAACCAGTTTTCCTTCTGGATCTTTTCTACATATTCCATGCCGCCTGCATAGTCTGCGCCGGCAGCAATTGCTTCGTCAACCAGCTCGGGGGGGCAGAAGCAAAGAACGCGAACGGTCTTGCCGGTGCCGTTGGGAAGAACGATAGCACCACGGACCTGCTGGTCTGCGTGACGACCGTCAACACCAAGCTTTACATGCAGCTCGACGGTCTCGTCGAACTTTGCCTTGCTGGCACTGCAAACGAGTGCCAGAGCTTCCTGCGGCTCGTACAGGTTAGCCTTGTCAATGAGCTTAACGCTCTCTTTATAATTCTTACCTCTAAACATTCTGCATTCCTCCTATTAGTCGCCAACTACAACGCCCATGGAGCGGCAGGTGCCTGCGATCATGCTGATAGCGGAGTCGATATCCGTGCAGTTGAGGTCGGGGAGCTTCTGCTCAGCGATCTTGCGGACGTCTTCCTTGCTGATGGTTGCAACCTTGTCTCTCTGGGGAACGCCGGAAGCGGTATCAATTCCGCAGGCCTTCTTGATGAGAAGGGCTGCAGGAGGAGTCTTGGTAATAAAGGTGAAGCTGCGGTCGGAGTAAACAGTGATGACGACCGGAATCATAAGACCCATATCGCCCTTAGTGCGCTCGTTAAAGTCCTTAGTGAACTGACCGATATTTACACCATACTGGCCGAGTGCCGGGCCAACAGGGGGAGCCGGAGTAGCTTTACCGGCGGGAACCTGGAATCTGACGTATCCAACAACTTTCTGTGCCAATTTCAGCACCTCTTTCTATT
>JAZRWD010000022.1:0-7007 GCA_045599525.1 Candidatus Limivicinus sp.
GCTGCTCATGCTGCTGAGCCTATGTGCCTGCGGCAAACGGGAGACCGCAAGCTACTATTATGAACCTGCTGCACCGGGCACCTATGCCGCCGGCAACAGCTATTACGCGGCGAACGAGTCCGTCATGGCCGATTACTACGCCGAAGATGCGTCCGTTGGCTTCTCCGCCACATCGATGAAGAATACGGTTGCCGGATCCGGCGAACAAACGGATGTCCCCGATGCCAACCCGGAGAAGATCATTTACTCTTCTGACGTCACACTGGAAAGCACCGACTATGATGCCGCCATCGACGGCGTCAACGCACTGCTTGCGCAGTTCGGCGGATACATTGAGTCCAGCAGCTCCAGCAACGGAAACTATTCCACCATCTCCCGGGGCAACCGGTATAACCGCAGCTCCAGCTTTACTCTCCGCGTTCCCAGTGTCCATTTCAACGAGATCATGAGCAGTTTCTCCACACTGGGCAACATTCCGCACAGCTACACCTATACAGAGAACGTGACCTCCCAGTATTATGACGTTCAGGCCCGCCTGAACGCCTACACCGTCCAGGAAAACACCCTTCTCGAGCTCATGGAAAAGGCCGAGTCCGTGGAGGATATTCTGACCATTCAGGCCCGGCTGACGGAGGTCCGCTATACCATCGAGAGTCTGCAGAGTTCGCTGAACAACTGGGACCGCCGCGTCTCCTACAGCACCATTAACCTCAGTGTGCAGGAGGTCACCGTCTATACGCCGATCGCCTCCCCCACCTTCGGTGAACGCATCAGCGAAGCTTTCTTCTACGGCTTTGCCTCTGCCGGCGATTTTCTGGAAAGTCTGCTGCTCTGGCTTCTCGAGAGCCTGCCCACACTGATCATTCTTGGCCTCTTCCTCTGGGGCATTATCCGGGTCATCCGCAGCCTTCACCGCAAGAGCGTTGCCCGTCGTGCCGCACGCGGAGAAGCACCGAAGCAGAAGAAGCTCCCCTTCCTGCGCAGGAAGGACAGCGCAGCCGCCAACACCGTACCGGGCGCAGGATCCGCACAGACCGGATCCACGCCGGAAGAGAAATAAGGTTTCGCTCAACAGCACAAAAACAGGACCGGGTCCGAAGGAATGAACCACTCCTTCGGACCCGGGTTTTCTCTTTCGTTGCTTTTCAGGCCTTTTCAGACATTTTCAGGCCTTTGCCTTTCAGGCGCGGTACTGTGCCTCGTAGTTCTGCTGTATGGTCTTCATCAGCAGAGTCAGCGTAGTGTTCACCGGTACGGGAATGCCATACTGCTTTCCGTAGCGGGCAATGGCCCCGTTGAGCCATTCGATCTCCGTCTGGCGCTGATGCAGGACGGCATCCTGGGCCATGGAAGGGTAATAGGTAGCAAAGCCGGCCTGCAGACGGGGCAGCTCCTCCAGCATCTCGGGCCACAGGTCCACACCTGTGACCGCCTGTGCCACGGCACAGCCTTCCTTCCACACCGACAGCACCAGTTCCCTGCCCTCCTCGCAGCCCAGAGTAAAGCCCACCTTCAGGCGGCACAGAGCAGATACTGTGTTATAGCCACTGTTGGAAATAGCCTTTTTCCAGACGAAGGGACGGATGTCCGCCTCAAAGCGGGTCTCGCAGCCGCCCCGGTTGAAGCAATCCTCCAGCGCACGGCCTGCCGCCTCGTTCTCCGCACTGCTCGCCGCCGCACCAAAGCGCATGATCACGCCGCTCTCCGGCTTGGAGACACAGCGCCCGGGTGCGGGAAGCTCCGTGCCGATGGTGCCAAAGCCGTAAAGGATACGCTCCCGCGGGACCCAGGCAGACAGCACGTCTTCATTGCCCAGCCCGTTCTGCAGGGAGACTACCACCGTGTCTTCACCGATGCAGGGTAGCACGGAGGGCATAACGTCCGCCGTCTGCGTCGCCTTGACCATGAGGATGACCATGTCCATTTTGCCGATATTTTCTGCCGTCGCTGCGGTGTGGAAGCCGGTCAGGCATTCCTCGCCTTCCGGGGTCACAAAGCTCATGCCCTTTTCCGCCACGGCCTGCATATGGGCAGCATAGCGGTCCACCAGCCAGAGCTCAGCGCCGCCCTTGTTCAGGTAGCAGGCAAACACACTTCCTGCCGCGCCAGAACCGATCATCGCAATTTTCATTGTTTTTCTCCTGTTCGTTTTTTCTTTATTATAACATGATTTTATGGGGATTACCACGTTAATACTTTCCATTTTTCCCTGCTCCAACATTGGTTCCGGCAGAGTCCGTCTGTTCAGCAAATTGGTAATAATGCACATTTTTTCCTTTCCATTTTTCAACAATACGACAAGCTTAAAATCGTTGAACGAATCCCGCTCTGGTGATAAAATAAACCAAGGTATTCTAACGATACCATGCAATGGAAAGCAGGGCCGATGGCCCAATAATAAGGAGAGTATTTTATGGCAAAAGAAATGATAGCCATGCTTCTTGCCGGCGGACAGGGTTCCAGACTGTACGCACTGACGGAGAAGCTGGCCAAACCTGCTGTTCCCTTTGGCGGTAAGTACCGCATCATCGACTTCCCCCTGTCCAACTGTGTCAATTCCGGTATCGACACCGTCGGTATCCTGACCCAGTATCAGCCCCTGGTGCTCAATGAGTACATCGGCAACGGCCAGCCCTGGGATCTTGACAGACTGTACGGCGGCGTTCACGTTCTGCCTCCTTATCAGAAGGCAAAGGGCTCTGACTGGTACAAGGGCACTGCAAACGCCATTTACCAGAACATTTCCTTCATCGAGCGCTATGATCCTCAGTACGTTATCATCCTGTCCGGTGACCAGATCTGCAAGCAGGACTATGCAGACTTCCTGCGTTTCCACAAGGAAAAGAACGCTGAGTTCTCTGTCGCTGTTATGGAAGTCCCCTGGGAAGAAGCTTCCCGTTTCGGCCTGATGGTCGCTGACGGCGATGACCGCATCACTGAATTCCAGGAGAAGCCGAAAAATCCGAAATCCAACCTTGCTTCCATGGGTATCTATATCTTCAACTGGGATATCCTGAAGAAGTATCTGGAAGACGACGAAGCCGACCCCAACTCCGAGAACGACTTCGGCAACAATATCATCCCCAACCTGCTGCGTGACCAGCGCCGCATGTATGCTTATCACTTCTCCGGCTACTGGAAAGACGTCGGAACCATCTCCTCCCTGTGGGAAGCCAACATGGAAGTTATGGATCCCGAGCACTCCGGTATTGACCTGTTCGACGAGAGCTGGAAGGTCTACAGCCGTAACAGCGGCATGACCGGCCACAAGATCAACGCAGGCGCAGTTGTGGAGAACTCCATGATCACCGACGGTTGCCGCATCAGCGGTACCGTTAAGCATTCCATTCTATATGCAGGTGTCACCGTTGAAGCCGGTGCCGTTGTAGAAGACGCTGTCATTATGGGCGGCTCTGTCATCAAGGCCGGCGCAGAGTGCAAGCACTGCATCATTGCCGAGAACGTTGTTGTCGGTGAAAAGGCTGTTGTCGGCGCCATGCCCACAGCAGACGAAAAGGGCGTTGCTACCATCGGCTCCGGCGTTAAGGTCGGCGCAGGTGCTAAGATCGGCCCGAACGGCATGATCCGCGAAGATGTTCAGGAGGGTGAAGTAAAATGATTAATTCCAACAGCAGCGCTATCGGCGTCATTTTCCCGAATAGCTACGACGCACTCCTTCCGGAGCTGACCAGAGACCGTATGATGGCCTCCGTCCCCTTCGCTTCCCGTTATCGCCTGATCGACTTCACGCTTTCTTCCATGACCAACAGCGGCATTGACAACATTGCCATCCTGGTCAACCGCACCTATCACTCCCTGATGGACCACCTCGGCGCAGGCCGTGAATGGGACCTAGTCCGCAAGAGCGGCGGCCTCCACATCTTCCCACCGTTTGTCTCCGGCGACAACAAGCCGTACACCGGCCGTGTCGACGCTCTGGCAGGCGTGATGGATTTCTTCCGCTCCCAGAAGGAAGAGTATGTCATCATCACTGACTCCAACATTGCTGCCAATGTTGACTACAGCGCACTCATCGCTGCCCATCAGGCCACCGGTGCAGACGTTACCGTCGCCTACACGCAGTCCGAGCTCCCCGCTTCCGCGATCAGCTCCACTGACAACTCCAAGGGCTTCTACTACACCCTTTCTATCGCTGACGGCCGTGTAAACGACATCTTTGTCAATGTTCGCACTCCCGGCGTTCACAACTTCAGCATGAACATCTATGTTCTGAAGCGTGAACTCTTCATCGACCTCATCAACACCGCTTATGTCCGCGGCAACGAATACTTCGAGCGTGACGTTCTCCTCCACAACGTGGATACCCTGAACATTCAGGCTTACAAGTATGAAGGCTATACCGCCCGCATCAGCGATCTCAACAGCTACTTTACCGAGACCATGAAGCTGCTGGACGATGCAAATGTTGACGCACTGTTCGGACCGGCTCCTGTTTACACCAAGATCCGTGACGATAACCCGACCCGCTACACCGCAGGTTCCAAGGCTGTCAACATCATGGCTGCTGACGGCTGCGTCATCGAAGGCGACGTTGAGAACTCCGTCCTCTTCCGCGGCGTCAAGATCGCCAAGGGCGCAAAGGTCAAGAACTGCATCCTGCTCCAGGATACCGTTGTTGGCGAAGGCGCCGAGATCGAATACCTCGTCACCGACAAGAACGTTACCGTTTCTGCCGGCACCAAGGTTTCCGGTTCTCAGAGCTTCCCCGTCTACGTTGCAAAGGGCAAGGAGATCTGATCTTCCGCTCTCCCTGCGTAGAATAATCGCATAAACTGTGCCCCCTCCCGAAAAGGAGGGGGCATTTTCACCTTTTCTCTTGCCCATTTCCTCCGATTGTGGGATAATCTCCGGCGCAAGGAAAACGAAGGAAAGGAAATGCCACCGAAATGTGTGGCAGCCTGCAAAATGTTATGACCGCTGTAATTCTCAAAGCTCTCGCCTATCTCTTTCTGATTGTGATGGGTTATTGCCTGAAAAGGGTCGGTAAGCTCCGCCTGCAGGACAAGGATGCCCTGGGCATCATCCTCATGTATATCACGCTGCCCTGTGCCTTTGTCGCAAATTTTCGCAATTTCCATATGAGCTATGCTCTGATCCTTTTCTTCCTGTTCGGTCTGTTGCTAAACGCAGCATTGGTCTGGCTGGGCAAGCACGCCGCAAAGCGCGGCACGCCAGAGGATCGTGCTGAATACATGCTGCAGATATCCGGTCAGAACATCGGTGCCTTTACTACTCCCTTCGTAGGCAGTGTGATGGACCCATATGGTACCGTAGTCACCAGCATTTACGATATCGGTCACAGTATTGTGTCGATTGGTCTGGTCTACCCGCTGGCCAAACGTGAGGTTATGCAGGAGGACAGCAGCCGGAGGGAGCAGCTCGTCTTTATTCTGAAAAAACTGTTTACCAATGTTCCCTTCGACACCTATCTGTTCATGCTGCTGATTTCCTTGGCCGGGATCCGCCTTCCCTCTGTGGTCAGTGATACTGCCCAGCTTCTGGGCGCCCCGTCCATTATCATTACCATGATCATGATCGGTATTGCATTTGAGCCGGAGGTCGGCAGTAAAGACCTCTATCACGTTCTTCGGATCCTGCTGCTCCGCTATGGTACTGCCCTGCTTTTGGTCCTGGTGCTGCGCAGTCTCCCCTTTCTGAATGCGGTAGAAGCCAAGGCACTCTGCTATTGCGTCTGTGCCCCCGCCACAAGCATCTCCCCGGCCTACGCCAGCCTTTGCGGCTGTGACGCAAGAGTATACGGTGCCGTCAGTTCCCTTTCCATTGTCATCAGTCTGGTAATGTTTCTGGCACTTACTGCCCTGTAAGGTCGTGCCTCGAAAAGCACAAAACAATCGAAGAATGATCCCCCCGGTTACATATGACGCTTGTTAAGCGTCTGTAAAGACTTTTTCTTCTTTTTCGCAAAAAGTATTTGCATTTTTCAAAACATTCAGATATAATCGCGCAGTACTCTTTAGTACAGAAATGACCGCAAAGAATTGCTCAAAGGCTGCGGAATGCCGGGTCACCAACCGAAACTTGTCAAGGCGACAAGAACCGTGTCTAGTGGGATACGGAAGGGGTTCACCCTTATTGATGAGCGTAAAGCTCAGTTTTATTGCGTTTGGATAGTAAACAAACTGCATGAAACATCAATAAGAGCGATTTTCTGTTACAGAAGAGTGCTTAAACTGAGTTTTATGGCAGGCGTTTATTATCCGCCTGTCATTTTTTATTTTTTAGGAGGAAGAGAATGAAAAGATTACTCTCCGCACTGCTGTGCACAGCAATGATCGTCGGCCTGCTCTCCTGCGGTGTTGGGGCCGCAGCGGAAAATGCAGACACCGACCTGGAAAGCATCGTTCAGGCCTATGCTGCCGCAAACGCCGAGGAATATGCCTTTGCGGTCTCCCGCACGATTGCTTATGACGAAAGCCTGCTGACCAATGCCTACGGTTACCGCACTGCCGGCTCCGAAGCCGAGCATGCCACTGCAGACTGGATCGCTGAGGAAATGGCCGCCATCGGTCTCGTCGAGATTTAAAAGATTCCGGTAAAGGTAGACCTTTTCCAGTTTAACGGTGCGTCTCTCACCATTGAGGGCACCGATATCGACATTTTCCCTGCCAGTTATCAGGTTTCCGGCACAGACGAGGACGGCATCACTGCTGAGATCGTCGACCTGGGCACCGGCTTCGCCGAGGATTATGCTGACGCTGATGTCGAGGGCAAGATCGTTCTCGTCGGTGTTGACCAGTGGAACGAGTCCTGGATCTCCGGTTATATGGCTGAGGCCTACGCTCACGGTGCAGCAGCTGTTGTCAGCTACGACATCGGCGGCTACGGCGCCTTCAACGACGACCAGATCAACGTGCAGGACGTCTGCCAGCTGGACCTCCTGCCCACCGTCGCTATCTCCGTCAACCACTACAAGGCCATCCGCGAGGCCCTGGACAATGGCCATAACATGGCTACCCTGATCGTTG
>JAZRWD010000023.1:0-19715 GCA_045599525.1 Candidatus Limivicinus sp.
TAGCCGGAGATTGCAATCTTCTTGCCTTCGATGGTGTCGTTCTCATGGGCGAGAACTTCCTGCAGATAATAAACTGCACCGTAGCCGGTAGCTTCCGGACGGATGAGGGAGCCGCCGTAGCTCAGACCCTTGCCGGTGAGAACGCCGTTTTCCCAAACGCCCTTGAGTCTGCGGTACTGACCGTACAGGTAGCCGATTTCGCGGCCGCCGACACCCATATCGCCTGCGGGAACGTCGATGTCCGGTCCGATGTAGCGATACAGAGCGGTCATGAAGCTCTGGCAGAAACGCATAACTTCCGCGTCGGACTTGCCGGCGGGATCGAAGTCAGAACCGCCCTTGGCGCCGCCGATGGGCAGGCCGGTCAGGGAGTTCTTGAAGATCTGCTCGAAGCCGAGGAACTTGATGATGCCTTCATAAACGTTCTTCTGGAAACGCAGGCCGCCCTTGTACGGGCCGATGGCGCCGTTGAACTGGCAGCGCCAGCCGCGGTTGGTGTGGTAATTGCCGTTGTCGTCCATCCATACAACGCGGAAGGTGAACATACGCTCGGGCTCGACCATGCGGTTCAGCAGGTCAGCTTTTTCGTATTCGGGATGTGCGTCCATGATGGGGGAGATGGAAGAAAGAACTTCTTCAACAGTCTGAATGAATTCGGGCTCGCAGCCGTGCTTGGCCTTTACATTCTCGATAACGCTTGCAACATATGCATTCATGACAGGAAAATCCTCCTTTAATAATTGGACGGCAAGGCTGCCGTGGAATTATGAAAGATCCCAAAACGGTTCTCTATTGGGCGCACTTGGCTGAAGACAGTAGACGCTTGGTCTCCAGAACATACTTCTTAATACCCTCCAGACCATGTCCGGAGGCTTCTTCAATACTAAACAGGCCGTGATATCCATTGGAAGCAAGCCAACCTATTGTTTCCGAGATGGGGGCTGTCCCATCTCCGATCCCGGCAAAGCGAATGGGATTGACGCTGGCAACATCATTGATATGAACAGAAGCGATCTCCGGAAAACAGGCTTCCAGAAAGTCAAGACCGCGGCCCAGCAGCATGGCGTTGGCAATGTCATAGTTCATCTTCACTGGGCCGCCGCGCAAACGCTGGAGCATGGCATCCAGTTTGATCGGATCATAGTTGAAATCAGGCTGTTCCCAAGCTCCCGGCTTGGAATGATTCTCCCACAGAAGCTGAATGTTCCACTTTACAGCATATTCGGCGCAGACCGAGAAGGCAAGACAGATGCGGTCAAGCTGCCGATTGAGATCGGCTCCGGGATATTCTTGTCCAGCTGTGATTCGAACATAGTGCCCGCCCAGTTCAGCAGCAACTGAAATATCGGACAGGCTTCGTATTAGTTCCCTTTCAAATACAACGGGATCAGGATTGGAGAAATCTGGATAGGTGGCAACCATTGCCAGAGGAAGACCGCTGGTTTCAAGCGCATTACGCAGCTTTTTCAGCCCGCTGGGAGTGCGGTCGCGAACAAAGAGGATACTGATGTCATAGGCATCCAAACCAAGTTGGGCAGCATAGCAGGCCCACGCTTCCGGCGCCATACGACCAGAGTTGATTTCAGAAAAAAGAGAAACCGGAAGACAACTCAACATTGGAAAGCCCTCCCTATAAATGGTGTCAATATTGTATCGCAGAACGAATAGACTGTCAAGCGTATTGTATTACAATAATAGAAGCAAAAGTGAAGGATATAAGAAAAATGATTTTGAACACTTGCACAAAAATAAGTGATGTTTTGCATCGACACGCAAATTTAACGTGCAAATAGCACAAAAAATCAATGATGAAGTAATTATAATAAACAAATATTACACAAAAAACGACATGCTCCGTCAAAAAAGATGAAGAAAAGCTATTGACAGATGAATTGAACCGGAATAAACTGAAATTGCCACAAGTTGTATTATGACTTGTGAAAAAACAGAGATAATTTTTCACAGCGAGGTGCAAAACATGGAAAATCTAGTTAAAATGAAAGAGCACTTTGAGCGCGCCAGGCAGGTGCTTCCGGGTGGCGTAAACTCTTCCACCCGGTACAACAAAGGTATCGGACTTCCTTTGTACGTCTCTCATGCCAGTGGAGACAAGTTGTTCGATCTGGACGGAAACGAATACATTGATATGTGCTGTGCACATGGTGCTGGTTTGTTGGGCAATTCACACCCCGCAATTGAATCGGCGCTGAAGAAAGCGATTGAACTGGGCATGTGCAACTCTTTGGAAACTGTTTATCATGAACAACTAGCCAGAGAGATCTGTGAATGCATACCCTGCGCGGAAGAAGTTCGCTTTGTAAATGCCGGTTCTGAAGCAACGATGCATCTGATTCGTCTCTGCCGCGCCTATACCGGCAGGAAGAAGATCATCCGTATGGAGGGTACGTTCCACGGATATCATGAGAGCATCTATATCGGTGGTCAGGTCGGCCCGGATCAGTTGGCAGGCAACCGGGAGCATCCTGTACCCGAAAGCGCGGGCATCCCCGAAGAATTCGCATCTTTGATTATCCCTGTTCCCTACAATGACATCAAGGCGTTTGATGAAGCTGTTGAACAGTATGGCGACGACGTGGCAATGGTCATTCTGGAGCCTATCGTTTACAATACAAGCTGCATCATGCCTCTGCCCGGTTACCTGGAGCATCTGCGTGAAGTGACCCGCGAGAAAGGCATCGTGCTGTTCTTCGACGAGGTACAGACCTCCTTTAAGACCAATCTGGCCGGTGCACAGGGCTTCTTCGGCGTTATCCCCGATGTTTGCAGTTTCGGCAAATCCGTTGGCGGCGGCCTTCCTTTGAGCGGCATGTGCGGCAAGCGTGAGATCATGGAGTGCTTCAAACCCGTGGGAAACTGCCAGCACAGCGGTACCTTCAACGCACCGCTGCCCAATGTACTCTGCGGACTGGCTTTCCTGAATGAAGCAAGGCAGGACTATTTCTATAAGAAGATCAAGGATCTGGGAGACTTCTTCTATGGCGGTCTGGAATCCTTCATTAAGGAAAACGACCTCAATATGGTGATCGGCTATCATGGCCCACAGTTCAATATCACCTTCGGCAGAAAGACGGTTCCCGTGCGCTATGAGGATTCCTTCACGCATGATAAGAATGTCATGTGGAGATTCTGCAAGGACTGCTTTGAGCACGGCGTTTACTTCCACGATTACGGCGGCGGCCCCTCTCATCATGGCTTCTCTATTGCTCATACCAAGGAAGACCTGGAAAAGGTGCTTGATATTGTAAAAGAAGTGCTGCTTGGCATGCACGCTGACGGACTCTGCTGAGCTGCAGGGCGCGTCATTCAAGGACATCAGGATCCCACGGGATGTTGATAAATAAAATTAAAGGAGAAAATGACATGAAGATCAAAAGAACTCTTGCCCTGATGCTGGCACTGCTTCTGTTTGCTGGAGTATTTGCCGGCTGCGCAAAGACCGAGACCCCCGCAGCAGCTTCCTCAAGCGAAGGAAAGACGGAAGCTCCCGCAGCTGAGAAGACTGAAACCCCTGCCGCAGTGGAAGCATCCGGCGATGAAATCGTTGTGAAGTTTGCAAGACCTGAAGAAATTGCAACCTGGGACCCCCTGAACAACAACGCTATCGTCAACGGCATCCATAACAACATGGTTTACGATGGCTTGTTCCAGCAGGATGTCAACTACAACATCCTCCCCTGCCTGGCAGAGTCCTACGAAGTTTCCGATGACAACCTGACCATCACCTTCCACATTGTCAAGGGCGTTAAGTTCCACAACGGCGATGATCTCACCGCTCATGACGTTTTCGTAACTTACAACCGTCTGCTTGAACCGGACTGTGCTCTGACTCAGAAGTCCAACTTCGCCTGCCTCGAAGGTCTGAAGGAAATCGACGACTACACCATCGAGTTCCAGCTGAACACCCCCAACGCTTACTTGTTCACCCTGCTCTGCAAGCCCATCATTAACGGCAGACTGTTCGAGGAAATGGGCGAGGATTGCTTCGAGCTGAACATCGGCACGGGCCCGTATAAGTACGTTGAATGGAAACCCGGCGTTTCTATCGAATATGTGAAGAACGAAGACTACTGGCAGGGCGAAACCTCCAATGTTGACCGCGTTTTCTACATTCCTCTGATGGAAGACACCACCAGAACCTCCTCCGTCCGTACCGGCGACTGCGATATGGTTGACTCCATTCCGACCGATCAGGTTCCCACCCTGGAAGCTGAAGGCCTGAATGTCCTGAAAACCATGACCTGTGACCAGCTGTACATTGGCTACCAGTTCCAGGCTGGTGAAAAATCCACCGGCGTAATGGCTGACAAGGATGTCCGTCTGGCATTCTCCATGGCTATCGACAGAGAAGCAATTGCTAACGAAATTCTCGGCTCCGGCCGTGCAGCAACCTTCCCCGTTGGCGAAGGCGGCAAGGGCTTCGATGCCAACTATCCTGGCCGTACTTATGATCCGGAAAAGGCCAAGGAACTGCTCGCAAACTCCAGCTACAACGGTGAGACTATCCGTGTTATCGGCCCGACCGCGAACTACGAAAAGATCACCGAGACTATGACAGCTATTTACTACTACCTGACTGCTGTTGGCTTCAATGTCGACATGGAACAGCTCGAGAACGCTGCATTCTCCGATGCCCGTAAGGCAGGCGAATATGACTGCTACATCGTTGGTGCCAGCTTCGGCGGTGGTGATGGCTACGGCTTCATCAACCAGCGTATTGTCGGCGACTCTCTGGCAAGCCACTACGGCAACGAAGAACTCAACGAAATGATCCTTGCTACCAACGGCATCATGGACGACGCAGCACGCTGCGAAGCTTTGAAGGGTGTTTACACCAAGATCATGGATGACTGCGCTCCCATGGACTTCATTGTTCAGTACCAGTTCAACTATGTTTTCAACAATCGTATTAAGAGCGTTGATGCCAATGGTGGTAAGACCATCGACCTGTCCACCATCTGGGTTAACGAGTAATCGTTCCTCAATCTTCTAACCTTCCGCAAACGAATTGCCGCGGAGCCGGCATTGCCGGCTCCGCGGCTTCCACTCTGAGCCTCATAAAGGAGGGATATTCCTTTGAAGAAAAATGCACCGGTATTCCGGTATATCGGTCGAAGACTGTTCCATGCGATCTTCGTTTTGCTTGGTGTATCCATCGTGATTTTTCTGCTGGTTCACCTTGCACCCGGCGACCCCGTCGATCTGATTCTCGGAGATAACGCGACCCCGGAACAGAAGGCTGTGATCGAGGCCAAGTATGGCCTGGATAAACCGCTGGCTGTTCAATATGTTGTCTGGCTGGGCAGAGTCCTGCGCGGCGATCTGGGAGATTCCATCTACTTCCACGCGACCAACTGGTCTTTGATTAAGGCCAGAATGCCGGCCACCTTTGAACTTGCAACCTCTGCGCTGATCTTGTCCCTTCTGGTTTCCATACCATTGGGGTTGATCGCGGGCGTAAAAAAAGGGACATTCGTGGATGTAGTTGCCATGCTGTTCGCCCTGCTCGGGCAGGCGCTGAGCCCGGTATGGATAGGCTTGGTTCTGATATTGCTGGTCTGTGTCCATATGGGCGCGTTGCCGGCATTTGGCTACGGATCGTTCCAAAATATCATTCTGCCGTCTATTACGTTGGGCCTTCCCATGGCTGCTCTGGTAACAAGACTACTCCGCTCCAATATGATTGATGTTCTTTCCGAGGATCATGTTGCCGCAACCAGAGCCAAGGGCGCTTCTCCCTTCCGCGTCTATACCCGTTATGCGCTCCGCAACGCAGCCATCCCTGTCATTACGGTTTCCGGCGCTCAGTTTGCCGGCTTCCTGGGTGGCGCTGTTACAACAGAAAAAATCTTCAACTGGCCCGGCCTCGGCCAGTTGGTTGTCACGGCCATCAATGTGCGTGACTTTACATTGGTACAAAGCGTGCTGCTGATTACCTCGGCGATACTGGTCATCGTCAACCTGCTGGTGGACGTGCTGTATGTGTTCGTGGATCCGCGGCTGGACTATGATCAGATGGGGTGATAGCAGAATGAGTAAAAAAGAATTATTCCGCAGAATCCGTCGGTCAAAGTATTTTGTAATCGGATTTGCAATTGTCCTTTTTATGGTGCTGTGCATTGTCCTGGTTCCGGAGCTTTCTCCCTATGAGCCCGATGTGATGAACCTGAAAGAGCGTCTGGTGGCGCCGGAGGGTCTGTCCAAGGGCCTGCAGGGGCATGTCCTGGGTACAGACGCACTTGGCCAGGATATTTTCGTCCGTCTTTGCGTTGGCGGCAGAACGTCGTTCATCATTGCAATCGTTGCAGTCCTGTTTGGCGCTGTGGTCGGCACGGTACTGGGTGTCATGGCAGGCTACATGGGCAGAACTGCAGACACAATTATTATGCGAGTCGGTGACATTCAGAATGGCATCAACTCCACGCTGCTGGCCATCGTTGTGGTCTCCGTGCTGGGCAAGAGCGTCGTGAATCTGATTATCGTTATGATGATAACCTCATGGCTCGGATTTGCTCGAATCGTCCGCAGCGGCGTACTTCAGGTCAGTAAGCGGGAATTCATCTCCGCTTCCCGTGTGCTGGGCTCTTCAGACTGGCGGATCATGTTCAGCGAGATCCTGCCCAACGTCTCCACTTCTCTGATCGTCAAGATCAGCCAGCAGTTCGGACATATCATCCTGCTGGAAGCTGCATTGAGCTTCCTGGGCTGCGGCGTTCCGCTGCCCATGCCCTCTTGGGGCACGATGATCTCGGATGGCAGAGACTATATTTCCACCTCTCCGTGGGTCGTCATCGCACCGGGCATTGCCCTGATGCTGACCGTCCTTGCGGCGAACTTCCTCGGCGACGGCATCCGCGATGTGCTTGACCCGAAGATGAAACACTGATCGGGAGGGATTAGCAGATGAGTGAGAAAGAATCCAAACTGTTTGAGATCAAAGACCTCTCGGTCGAGTACCGTACCGACTATGGTGTTGCAAAAGCAGTCAATCATTTGAATCTGGAACTGGAAGAGGGCGAAGCCTTTGGCCTTGTAGGTGAATCCGGCTCCGGCAAAACCACCACCGCATTGTCCATTCTCCGCCTGCTTCCCAACAATGTTGGCTTTAAGACCGGCGGTGAGATCAAGCTTCGTGGTCAAAATCTAGAAAAGCTCTCCGAGCGGAAAATGCAGGATATGCGAGGCAACGCGGTGTCCATGATCTTCCAGAACCCGCTGACCTCCCTGAACCCCGTTTTCACCGTTGGCGAGCAGATCGCAATGGTCATCATGAAGCACCAGAAGTGCAGCAAGAAGGAAGTCTATGAAAAGGCTGGCGACATGCTGGAACTGGTCGGCATTTCCAGAGAGCGTCTCTATGAGTATCCCCATCAGTTCTCCGGCGGCATGCGTCAGCGTGTCGGTATTGCGGCCGGTCTGGCCTGCAACCCCTCTCTGCTGATTGCGGACGAGCCCACCACGGCGCTGGACGTGACCATTCAGCTTCAGGTCATTGAGCTGATCAAGAAACTGCAGCGGGAATATAAGACTTCCCTGTTGATGATCACCCACAATCTGGGCATCATCTCCGAGCTGTGCTCCAAGGTTGCTGTCATGTATGCCGGCAGCATCATTGAGGTTGGCCCGGTGGACAAGGTATTCCTTCAGCCCAAGCATCCCTACACTGTTGGCCTGATTGGCTCCATGCCGAAGCTGGTCGGCGAGCGGGACAGACTGGTTGCCATTCCTGGCAGTGCCGCTTCTGCGAACAAGTTGCCCGCCGGTTGTCCGTTCCATGTTCGCTGCGAGCACTGCACTGAGCGCTGCAAGACGCAGATGCCCGAGATGGTTCAGCTGGATGACGGGCGAAGCGTGGCCTGCCATTTGTATTCCAACCCGGAGGTGAAGTCTGATGGCTAAAACTCTGATCGAAGTCAAGCATCTGAAAAAATACTTTGACGTTAAGGGTAAGGGACTTCTTCATGCGGTGGATGACGTCAACTTCTCCATCATGGAGGGTGAGACGCTGGGCCTTGTCGGCGAATCCGGCTGCGGCAAATCCACCGTCGGCAACGTCCTGATGGGACTGCTTTCCGCTACGGAGGGCGAGATCCTTCTGGATGGGGAAAACATCGTCGGCCTGAGCAGAAAAGAACGGAAAAAGTACTGCACCAAGATGCAAATTGTGTTCCAGGATCCGTACTCTTCCCTGAACCCCAGAAAATCTATCCGCCAGATCCTTTCTGAGCCCTTCAAGATCCATAAACAGGGCAGCAGCAAAGAGATTGAACAGAAAGTCAAGACTCTGTGCGAAGAGGTCGGTCTGGAACCGGAGCTGCTGAACAAGTATCCCCATGAGCTGGACGGCGGCAAGCGGCAGGTGGTCGGCATTGCCCGTGCGCTGGCGCTTGGCCCCAAGTTCATCGTCTGCGATGAGCCCGTTTCCGCGCTGGACGTTTCCATTCAGGCCAAGATTATCAACCTGCTTATTGACCTGCAGAAGAAGATGGGGCTGACCTATCTCTTTGTCTCCCATGATCTTTCCGTTGTGCGGCACATTTCCAACCGCGTGGCGGTCATGTATCTCGGCCAGATCGTGGAGCTGGCGCCCACGGACGAGATTTTTGAGAATCCGCAGCATCCGTACACCACGGCGCTTCTTTCTGCAATTCTGAACATCAACGTAAACAATAACAAGGAGCATATCGTGCTTCAGGGCGATGTGCCGTCTCCCATCAACCCCAAGCCCGGCTGCCGCTTTGCGCCCCGCTGCCGTTTTGCAAGGCCGGAGTGCTTTGAGAACGCACCCGAACTGAAGCAGATTTCTGCCGAGCATTATGTATCTTGCTTCTATCCCGGCCAGTCCGAGGAAAATGCAAATAAATAAGATCAATGCATGATTCAGAGACGGGGCTGAATAGCCCCGCCTCTGAATGAACAGAAAGGGAGTAATATCCATGTATCGAATCGTTTACGGTGGATTTTGGCAGGAAACAAACACCTTTTCCCCTCTGATCTGTAAGCGAGAGTATTTTGAGGCGGGCGGAATCTATTTTGACGAACAGATCACCAAAGTAATGTACGGCATGAAAACAACGGCAGGCGGTATGCTGAACTATCTGATGGATGCGGAGGACGTGGAGCTCATTCCGACTGCCTACTATGGCGCCATGTCCTATGGCCGGGTTGAGCAGAGCGTTTGCAATGAATTCCTTTCAGAGATCAACAGCCGCATCATCAAAAGCGGAAAGCTGGATGGGATTTTCCTGGTTCTGCATGGCGGTATGTGCCTGACGGAAGAGGATGACGGAATCGGCTACATCCTGGAAAAAATACGTGCCGCCGCAGGCAATGAAATACCCATTGTGGTTTGCTCTGACCTTCATGCCAATATTACGCCGAAGGTCATGAAAAATGTAGATATTATCTGCGGATTCCATGAGTATCCCCATACAGATACCTATGAAACCGGGATGAGGGCGGCAAAGATCGGTATGCAGTGGCTGCGGACCGGCGTTCGTCCTGCGATTGCATGGGCAAAGATTCCTGCGATCCTGCAGGCAGAAGCCTGTTCGACCAAGGAAGGGCCGCTGTACGAATTGAATCAATATGCAACTGAGATGGAACAGTCCGGTAAAATCCGCGATTTTTCCATTTATCATATGCAGCCGTGGCTAGACTGCGAGAACGCAGGCGCGTCTGTGGTCGTCATGGCAGACGATATGGAGCAGGCAAAGAAGTATGCAGACGAGTTCGCAGCTCGCTGCTTCTCTCTGAGAAGAGAATTGCAGTACAAGCCTCTGTCTGTGGACGAGGGTCTAGATCTGGCCGTCAAGCGTCCCACCGGCGAGATGATTGTCCTGTCCGATGCGGCGGACAACACCTCCGGCGGTGCTGCCGGTGACAGCGTGGTGGTGCTGCGGCGGATTCTGGAGCGGCAGCTCGACATCCGTGCCGCTTGTGTCGTGGTCGATCCTCCCGCTGCCGAGCAGGCAGAAAAGCTGGGCGTGGGCGCGACTGCGGAATTTACCGTTGGCGGTAAGCTGACTCCGAAACTTCAGAAGCCGGTGACCTTTACGGGGACCGTGCAGAAAATCTGCAATCCCATTGTGACGGAAACCAGTGGAAACAACAAGGGAAAGGTTGTCAATTTCGGTCGAGCGGTAATTGTCCGGGTCCGCAATACTGATGTGATCCTTGTCACGTATCCCCAGCTCAACTATTCGCCCACCCAGTTTACCGGGTTCGGGCTGAATCCTGTTGACTATGATATGTTCCTCGTGAAGTCTTCTCTGGCCTACAAGTTTAACTGCTCGGTGCTGACGAGCCAGCTTTACAACGTGGATACCCCGGGTTCCACAACCAGCAATCTGCGCTCGCTGCCCTTTACGCGCATTCCCAGACCCATGTATCCCTTTGACGATACCGATGACTTCGGCCCGACTCCGGCAAGCGCCGGCAGGACGGATTAAGAAAGGCGGAAGAGAAAATGTACCGAATTATCTATGGCGGCTTTGCACAGGAAACCAACACGTTTTCGCCGAAGATCTGCACAAGAGAAAATTTTGTAGCCAGCAGTATTCGCTTTGGCGAGGAGATCAAGGCACTGACCCCCGGCCATGACAGTGCGGCAGGAATGCTGCAGGTACTGACCAAGGCAGAGGATGTGGAACTCATCTACGGCGCACATTTCAGCGCCGGTTCCTACGGCCGAGTGGAGCAGTCCGTGGCTGATGAGTTCATCACTTACATGGTGGACCTCATCGAAAAGAGTAAGCCGTTTGACGGACTTTTCCTGCGCCTGCATGGCGGAATGTGCCTGACCGAAGAAGACGACGGCATTGGCTATATTCTGAAGGCTTTGCGGAAGGCAACGGGCAACAAGGTCGTCATTGCCGCTTCCACCGACCTGCACGCCAACATTACCAGGCTGGTCATGGAGAACGTGGACATTCTGACGGGATTCCATGAATATCCCCATACCGACCACTTTGAGACCGGCGAACGCGCAGCGGTGCTGGGTTTGCAGATGCTTCGCACCGGCAGGCGCATCCCCAGCGCGTGGGTAAAGATTCCCATGATCCTGCAGGCAGAAGCCTGCACCACCAAATCCGGCCCTCTGAAGGAACTCATCGATTACGGTGACGATCTGCAGAAAAAGGGCGAGCTGATCGACTTCTCCATCTATCATATGCAGCCCTGGCTGGACTGCCTGGAGGCAGGCGCTTCTGCAGTAGTCTATGCCGACACGCAGGAGAAAGCCGAGACGTATGCTTCCGACCTTGCAAACCGTTTCTTCAGTCTACGCCATGTGCTGCAGTATCACCCTATCAGCGTGGATGAGGGTCTGGATCTGGCCGTCAACCGCCCCACCGGCGAAATGATCGTCCTGTCCGACGCGGCGGATAATACCTCCGGCGGCGCCACCGGCGACAGCGTTGTAGTGCTGCGGCGGATTCTGGAGCGGAAGCTGGACATCAAGGCTGCCTGCGTGGTTGCGGATCCGGAAGCCGTCGATCAGGCCATCGCCCTGGGTGTGGGCGCGGAAGCAGAGTTTACCATCGGCGGCAAACTCGACCCAGCCCGCCAGAAATCCGTCACTTTTACCGGCAAGGTCATCAGCATTCCCGACCCTGTGGTGCAGGAGGTCAACGGTATTGCCACCGGCAGAAAGATTTCTTTTGGCAAGGTCGCCATTGTGCGGGTGCGGAATACCGATGTGGTGCTGTGCGTCTATCCACAGCTGAATTTCACTCCCACCCAGTTTACGGGCTTCGGCCTGAAGCCCGAGGACTATGATATGTTCCTGGTCAAGTCCTCTCTTGCGTACAAGAACAACTGCGCTGTCCTGACAAGCCAGCTTTACAATGTGGATACGCCGGGCTCCACGACCAGCAATCTGCTGTCTCTGGACTTCGTGCGGATTCCCAGACCCATGTATCCGTTTGACGATACCGATGATTTTGGCCCGACTCCGGCAAGACCCGGCAGAGAGGCATAAGGGGAGGAAAAAATGTTCCGAATTGTTTACGGCGGTTTTCGGCAGGAAACCAATACCTTTTCTCCGCTGATCTGCAAGCGGGAGAACTTCATTGCCGGCGGCATAACCAAGGGTGACGAGGTTATTTCCGTTCTCAGGATGCACAATGACCACCCCGCTTCCATGCTCCATGTTCTGCTGGAAGCTCCGGATGTGGAAGTGATTCCCGGCTCGGATTTCCATGCGGCCTCCTATGGAAGAGTAGATCAGGCCGTCTGCGAGGAGTTCATTTTGGACATGATCCAGACCATCCGGAACAATCAGCCGGTGGACGCGGTATTTCTCGGCCTGCACGGCGGTATGTGCCTGACAGAAGAGGATGACGGCATCGGTCTGATCCTGGAAGAGATCCGCAAGGAGCTTGGCCCGGATAAGCCCATCGTTGCCTGCACAGACCTTCACGCCAATATCACCCATAAGGTGATGGAGAATCTGGACATTCTGACCGGCTTCCATGAATATCCCCATACGGACAAATGGGAAACCGGCTGGCGCGCCTCCGAGCTTGGCTTGGCGATGATGCGTTCGGGTGAACGGCCTCACATGGCCTGCGTCAAGATTCCCATGATCCTGCAGGCAGAAGCCTGCACCACCAAGTCCGGCCCCCTGAAGGAACTCATTGAATATGCCGACGGCCTGCAGAGAGCCGGCAAGTGCATGGACTATTCCATCTACCACCTCCAGCCCTGGCTGGATTGCAAGGAGGCAGGCGCTTCCGTTGTCGTGATTGCAAAGACGGCGGAACAGGCGAAGTCCGTTGCAGATGATCTGGCAGCGAGGTTCTACGCTCTGCGGCACATCCTCCAGTACAAGCCTATGTCTTTGGACGAGGGCCTTGATCTGGCGGTGACCCGTCCCAAGGACGGCGAGATCATCGTCCTATCCGATGCGGCAGACAACACTTCCGGCGGCGCTACCGGCGACAGCGTTGTGGTGCTGCGGCGGATTCTGGAGCGAAAACTGGACATCCGGGCGGCCTGTGTGGTAGCTGACCCGGAAGCGGTGGAATACGCCATTTCTTTGGGCGTTGGCGCTACGGCTGAGTTTACGGTTGGTGGCAAACTGGATCCAGCCAGACAAAAGCCTGTGACCTTTACCGGCACTGTCATCAGCATCCCCGACCCTGTTGTGGAGGGCGACCGGGAAGCATCCAAGGGAACCAAGGTTTCCTTTGGCAAGGTGGCCATCGTGCGTACCAGAAACACGGATGTGGTTATCTGTGTCTATCCCCAGTGGAATACCAGCCCCAGACAGTTCACTGGCTTCGGACTGGACATGAAGGATTATGATATGATCCTTGTGAAGTCTGCCCTCCACTATAAGGAAAGTTGCCGTTATTTGACGAGTCAGCTTTACAATATTGATACGCCGGGCTCAACGACCAGTAATCTGATCTCGCTTGGCTTTGAAAAAATCCCCAGACCCACATTCCCGTTCGACGATACGGACGACTTTGGGCCGGCCCCCGCATACGAGGGCAGAACACGCGATAAGCAGGAGGTATAAAAATGGAACATAAGTATCTGAGATGGTTGTCAGGCGAAACGCAGTCGATCTATTGGCACGATTCGGCAATCTTTGCCGAGGAGCAGGAAGCCTACTGCAACGGTGCTGTTGGTATGACGACGAATCCCTTCCTGGTGCAGTCTACCCTGAATGCAGACAGAGACTTCTGGCAGGAGCGCTTGGATGCGCTGCCCAAGGATCTGTCCGGCGACGCAAAGGCGGAAGCCCTGATTCGGACGGTTACTTCGTTCTACGCGGAACAGTTTCTTCCAGTTTATAAGAAGGGTATCCCCGGCAAAGGCTTTGTCTGCGCGCAGACCAACCCCAACAAGACCGGCGACGCCGCTTACATGATCGATCAGATGAAACGTCTGGCTGCCATGGCTCCCAACATTGTCATCAAGGTTCCCGCAACCAACGCAGGCATCAAGGCTTACGAAGAGGGCGTTGCCCTTGGCTTCAATATGGCGGCAACGGTCAGCTTCACCGTTCCGCAGGTTCTGGAGGTTGGCGCTGCTGCTGCCAGAGGCAAGGAACGGGCGCGCAAGAACGGCATCAAGCCCGGTCTGACCATTGCGGTTCTGATGGCTGGCAGACTGGATGATTATCTGCGGGATGTGGCACAGGACACCGGCGCAAACGTCAGCGAGAGCGACATCGTCCAGGCCGGTATTGCCTGCCTCAAGAAAGCATACCGCATCTTCAATGAACGCGGCTATGATACGTTCCTGATGCCTGCAGGCTGCCGCGGTGCCAATCAGGTCATCGAGCTGGCAGGCGCCAGAATGATCTTCTCCATTGCGCCGAAAATCGTCAAGATGCTGCCCTCGGATACCCCCTGCGTGGAAAAGATCAACATTCCCGTTGCACAGGACGTAATTGACCGCCTGATGACGATGCCTGAATTCCGGAAAGCTTATCTGGAGGATGGCATGACCCGCGAGGAGTTCATCACGTTTGGCTCCGCCAACCGCACCACAGATCAGTTCATCAATGATGGCTGGACACCGCTGTTGAGCTACAAATATTGATAGAATAGGAGAAATAATTATGTATCGTGTAGGTTTTATCGGCTTGGGCATCATGGGTCGCCCCATGTGCAAGAACATTCTGAAGGCCGGCTATGAAGTTACCGCCTTCGATCCCTTCGCAAAGGAAGCGCTGGACGATGTGGTTTCCTGCGGCGCAAAGCGCGGCGAGAGCAACGCGGATGTAGCTGCTAAGAGCGATGTCGTCATAACCATGGTTCCCAACTCTCCCCATGTCCGTGCCGCCGTTCTCGGCGCACAGGGCGTACTGGAGGGCGCAAAGAAGGGGCTGGACATCATCGACATGAGCTCCATCGCGCCCCTGGAATCCAAGGCTATCGCAGAAGAATGTGCAAAGAACGGCGTCAACATGATGGATGCTCCCGTTTCCGGCGGCGAACCCAAGGCAATCGACGGAACCCTGTCCATTATGTGCGGCGGCCCCAAGCAGCTGTTTGACAAGTATTATGATCTGCTGAAGGTGATAGGCGCATCCGCAGTACATTGCGGCGATGTCAACGGTGCAGGCAACACCGTAAAGCTGGCCAACCAAATCATTGTGGCGGTCAACATCGCAGCCTGCGCAGAGGCCTATTCTCTGTCCACCATGGCAGGCGTGGACCCCGAGAAGGTCTTTGAGGCAATTCGCGGCGGTCTGGCGGGCAGCACCGTAATGAATGCGAAGGTTCCCATGATGATGGAAGGTAATTTCAAGCCCGGTTTCCGCATTGACCTCCACATCAAGGATCTGAATAATGCGCTGGATACCGGCCACGGTCTGGGCACTCCCATGCTGCTGACTGCTCAGGTACAGGAGATGCTGCAGTGGCTGCATAATAACGGTAGCGGCAGTGATGACCACAGCGCAATTCTCAAGTATTATGAGATGCTTACCGGCACCAAGATCTGTGAAGCAGGCAAATAAGTATTACAATAATTAAAGAAGAGAACCCGCTGCATCAGTATACTTGCAGCGGGTTTTCTGTGAAGACGGAAAGATTAAAATATTTCTCCCAAAAAGTTGTAGTACAGATTGCATATTGGAAGCAAGATGAGTAGAATGGACATACAATCAATAGGGAGGCAGAGAATTTGAGCAATGTGATACAGACCGGGCAGCAGGAGAAGTCCAGACAGAATAAGAAAACAAAAAGCGATTATGTATGCGACGGCATCTTGGAGAATATTTCGTCAGGTGTTTGGCCTGTAGGCAGCAAACTTCCTTGCGAAAATGAGTTGACTGAGATTTTCGGTGTCAGCAGAATTTCGGTTCGCAAGGCAATTTCACAGCTCGCGGGACGGGGAATTCTCAGCGCGGTACAGGGCGGAGGCACCTATGTCAATGAAGTACTTCCGGGTGACTATCTGAGTAACGCTCTGCAAATGATAGTGATGGATTCTGTGGATTATCAGGAAATCCAGGAATTTCGTCTTCTTCTTGAGCCAGATATTGCATTTTGCGCTGCATCGAAGATCACAACTTCCCAACTGGAGGAAATTCACGCCTGCATTGAGCGGCAGGAGGCAGCTGAGCAAGACCAAGATTTGGATGCTTATCTGAAAGAGGATATGCGGTTTCACAATCTGATTGCCAGTGGGATGCATAATGGCTTGATGGTAAAAGTTTTAGATCTGCTGCAGGATCTGCTGTGGCTTGGAATGCATCAGTCCGGCAAGCTGACTGGATTTAAGGATGGCATCCGATTCCATAAAGAAATCTGCAATTGCCTAGAGCAACGGGACGCGCAGGCTGCAAAAAATACCATGTGGTATCATATCCACAATAATATACTTGTCGCTCCGCCTTCTGAAGATATGGATTCGGCAATAAAAGTAAAACGACAGTCGCAGGCAGATATTCTCACCGGCAGGATAGAGGAGCATTCATGAACCAGATTCTTTTTGAACATGCAAACCAGATCGTCCGGCAGGCCATCCGCGCTGTGCAGCCAAATGAGGCGGTGCAGCGAGCGTTGCGAGGCAATACTTTTTCCGGACGCGTGGTGCTGGTGGCTGCAGGAAAGGCCGCCTGGCAGATGGCGGTGGCAGCCGATGATTGCCTTGGAAGCCAGATCGATGCAGGTATTGTAATTACCAAGTATAACCACAGCAAGGGTGCTATTGCAAATTTCGACATTTGGGAGGCTGGCCATCCGCTACCGGACGAAAACTCCTTTGCTGCAACGCAGCGGGCAATCGAGCTTGTTTCGGGGCTGAAGAAGGAGGACACGGTGTTGTTTCTACTGTCCGGAGGCGGCAGTGCACTTTTTGAGAAACCATTGATTCCCGGGGAGCAGCTTCAGAATATCACCAATCAGTTGCTTGCTTGTGGTGCAGACATCACAGAGATCAACATAATACGCAAGCGGCTCAGCGCGGTTAAAGGCGGACGCTTTGCAGAAATTTGCAGCCCTGCCCAGGTGTTTAGCATTGTGCTGAGTGATATACTTGGTGACCCGCTGGATATGATTGCAAGTGGCCCAGCCAGCCCGGACAGTAGCACCAGCGAACAGGCGGCTGCAATTGTCAAAAAATACGGTCTTCATCTGTCTCCGGAAGCAGAAGATCTGATGCGACGGGAGACCGTGAAATTTTTACACAATGTGACGACACAGATCACTGGCAGTGTTCGAGAATTGTGTGCAGCAGCAGAAGAAGCCTGCCGAAACTTGGGTTATGAGCCGATCTTTCTCACAGACCTTCTTTGCTGTGAAGCGAGAGAAGCCGGCAGTTTTCTGGCTTCAATATTGAAGTCTCATCAGAAAGATGGACAGCAACTGGCATTTCTCGCCGGAGGCGAAACCGTGGTTCACCTTTCTGGCCAAGGAAAGGGCGGCCGCAATCAAGAGTTGGCGCTGGCGGCGGCGGCAGGACTGGAGGGCATGGAGAACGCCGCGGTGTTCAGCGTGGGCAGCGACGGCACAGACGGCCCGACAGACGCAGCGGGAGGTTACGTGGACGGAGAGACCATGCAGGCGCTCCGTGCTGCGGGACTGGATCTCTATGCCGTTCTGCAGGAAAACGATGCCTACCATGCGCTGCAGAAAACAGGCGGTTTGCTTGTTACCGGCCCCACGGGAACTAACGTCAACGACGTGGCCGTGGCACTGCTGAACCCGAACGCATAAACGGCATCATACCAATTTCTTAAGTGGCATACAAGCGGGTATGGTCCAACTGAAACAGGGCTTTGACAATATATCCATATCCGGCAATAAGTACGATTTCCCGGTTGGTTAAACCAGTATTGAGACACCACCGGCAGGAAAGACAGAAATTGTCTATCCTGCCGGTGGTTTTTTCTTTTCTCGAACGCAGGCCATTGCCAGTTTACGAAACAAAGCAGATCACAATTTACGGATAATTCAGGGGGTTATTTTTTCGATTTTTTCCTAATAGGTAGGTGAAAAGAGCTTTTTCCGCTCTTCAGAAGCGAATGAAGCGAAACGATGTTTTTTCAAAAAAATTATAAATTTTTTGTGAATTCTGTTATCAACATGCCTGCTTTTTCGGGAGGGATAGTAAGGGGATTTATAAGCCCCTCTCGCTGAACCTTGAAAAAGTGAATATCAGCAACGAGGATAACACCGCAGAGCGAAGGAAGCGCAGCCGGTGAGCGAGAACCACAGGCTGTGAGGATGCCGAATCCTGTCCGCGCTGTTCCCTGCACCGGGGTGCGAGCTGCAAATACGGTGCAAAAGAGAAATCCTCCGTACAAATGAACAGACATAGCGACAATGTTAGCGACTAAAAACTGAAAACACAGCGCAGCCTACAGACCATAGCGACTATGTTAGCGACTACGGAAATCAACCTGCAAGATATTCAAATTCTCGGCCTGCATTTGAAATGGAAAATTGAAATTCATATCCAACGACATGCAAACCGGACGGAGGATGAGGCGTTTCTTGCGCCGCAAGAGAACGCAAGCATCGCGTTTTGGTACCAAAACGCACTTGCAGGGAGAACCCTGACCCCAATATGCCGCCTGCGGTCGGTTGGATCAGCTAGAATTTGAGGACTGCGATTCGATGCAGTAATTCATTTTGCGCCGTGAGGCGCACGGCGGCGATGTGTGGGGGTTTATGACCCATCCTCGCATCCGTGGGAGGAATGCGTAACACAAACGCCGCGTCCGCCCACCGTGGCGGCGAAAAAAGCGAGGGCCGACATTAAGCCGACTCTCGCTTTAATAGTCTGACGAAGGAGATGATCCATGACAAAATCACACAGCCGATCAGTGCCAGAAAAATGCCATCCGCAAAGGCTGTATGTACACGATACCATGTCTTAAATGCCGTGAGCATCAGTAGCAGATACAGCAGCGGAATGGAAAGCCGCAGTTTTATCGCAATACAAATCAGCAAAAGCAATAATCGAAATGCGGCAGCGAGAAAGCAGGTAAGCATTGACACATCCTCCTAAAGCGGTTTGTCGGATGTTAACTCTGCTGCCGCGCTTTTGCAAGTACAGACAGGAAAAAGAATATGATTGGGTAAATCTTCTCGGCCATTCACTTTTGAAGCTACAACCCTTGAATGGGAGAAAGGAACCCGAATGAATCAAAAACAATATCGCTCTCTAGACGAATTACCCCTGATGCTGAACATGACGGACGTCGCTGCCGTCCTCGGTATCTCCAGAGCCGGAGCCTACAAACTGGCACACAGTAAAGATTTCCCCGCTTTTCAGATCGGCAGACGCATCGTGATCTCGCGTGAACGCTTTCTCGGATGGCTGAATGAGCAGAGCGAGGAACAAAAATGCGCATAAGGAAAAATTATGCTGGCTATTTGACTGTCTTTGTGGTAGTCGTGTGTACTGAAAACTGAAAGGGAGGTAGACACGATGCCCAAAAGAAGAGCAAATGGAGAAGGGAACATCCGAAAACGCAAGGACGGACGATGGGAAGGCCGTTACACGGCAGGCTATGATGCAAACGGAAAAGCCATCACAAAGAATGTCCTCGGCAAAACGCAGGCCGAGGTCAAGGAGAAACTGCACACGGCTATCGAAGAAAGCAAGAAGCTGGATCCCGTCAAGGCCGGCAGTTACACCCTTGAGCAGTGGCTGCGGCTGTGGTATTCCGTTTATGTAGAGCCGCAGGTGCGATATTCGACGAAGGAGTTTTATCACAACGCCAT
>JAZRWD010000024.1:0-3748 GCA_045599525.1 Candidatus Limivicinus sp.
GGTGTGGACATGGAATTCTACCGCGCCTCTTATCAGATCGAAATGCTTGGACCGTCCACTCTTGAACCGGTCAACAATCCTCCGTACTATGCCTGCGAGCTTACCCCGGCTTACATCTACACCATCGGTGGTCTGCACTGGGGAGAAGACGGTGCTACCCTCGACTGGAACGGCGAACCGATTCCCGGCCTTTACCATGCCGGTGACGTTGGCCAGTTCACCGAAGTCACCGTTCTCGGTCTTCGTGACAACATGGCTATGGGCTCCTACACCTGCAAGAGCATCTGCGCCAAGGAAAGCCGCATGATTCCCGGTGAAGCAGCAGTGGTCATTGCTGCCCCGACCGCAGAAGAAAGTGCTGCTGCCGATATCAGCGGCTATGAACCCGTCGTATATTAATCTGAGCGATAACGCGGGGTAACCCGCCAAACAATAACAGAAAGGATGATACCAAATGGATAACGAACTCTCCCGCAGAGACTTCCTGAAAGGCAGCGCAGCTGCTGTCGGTTCTGCTCTTCTGGTAAGCAGCGGCCTGGCCGCCGGCGCATTTGCCGATGAAGAAGCAGCAGCTGTGGAGCTTGCTCCCAGCGACATCCCCGCACTGGTCATTGACGAATTTGTCTGCAAACCCGGCGAAGGCAAGGAATTCCTCGAGTATTATCTGGAGGCATATGCACCTGTTGCCGAGGCTGCCGGCCTGACCCTGAAGTCCAAGCTGGTCTTCCCGCCGTGCTGGCTGCCCGAGGCATCCAACACCATCCAGGTAATCTGGGAGATGCAGGGAGGCAACGGATTCTGGGGCGTGTATAACAGAGCAACCCGTTTCGACCCGAACACCATCCCGTTCTGGGCGGATATCCGTTCCAGAGTCATTTCGCAGGACAGAAGATTTTTCGCAAATGTGGATGAAGTGGAGGCAATGAATAATGTTTAGTTCTTTACATCTCTTGAAGTATGCTGACCTGGCTGACGCACAGAAGGAAGAACTGCAGGCAAAAATGCAGGAACTGGCTTCTGCCGTTAATGACGTTTGCCTTGTCTCCGCTCTGCTGGAGGGCAGTATGCCTGCCTATGATCTGATGGTCGAGATCGGCTTTGCTGATCAGGCTGCTTATGAAGAGGCCAAGACCGGCGATGCTTACCAGGCCCTGCTGGCTGCCGTAAATGACACCGCAAACTTCTCCGTCTATGAGTTTGCCGCTTACGGCTCCGACAGAGAGAACTTCACCGACCGTCAGGGTATCTGCCATCGTGTGCTCATCTTCCACATGCTCCCCGAATTCCACACCGAAGAGCTGGAAAAGATGCTGGTAGAGAACATCGTCCGCTTCCCGACCTTCGTGCCGAAGATGGTCAACTGCAAGCTCAGCAAAATTGTGGAGACAAGCGGCACCAATCATTGGGACTATGCCTTTGAGTGCGACTATGAGGAGATTATGGACTATTTCGGCCAGTACCTCATGACACCGTATCACTGGGGCTTTATTGACCGCTTCTTTGAGCCGTCCGCCAAGGAGTTCTTCATTGACCCGAACCTGGCTTCCGTCTATTGCTTCGCACCCACCCCGTTCCTGGCAAATTACCGCTGAAGCAGGACAAATCGTATTTATTCATTATTATAGATTATAGCAAAACAGAGGCTGTCTCATCAGAGGCAGCCTCTGTTTGTTGCATAAAGGAGAGCTCAGCCGGGAAGCCCTTTGCTATGTCGATTTCCTGTACTCCTGGAAGTATTTTCCTTGAAAAATAGGCATAGAATAGGCATAATACAGTATAGGATCAGGCTTTGCCGGAACGCATGCATGTTCAGCGTATCCGGAATGCAGGAAAACTTCACGCGCGCACGTGGAAACGTGGGAAAGGAAAAGAAATGAAAAAACGTATTCTGTCTGTGTTGCTTCTCGTGTGCCTGCTGAGTACCGCAGCATGGGCACAGGCCGACACGGAAAATCACATTCAGGCGAGTGATCCCTATATGCAGCTCGCCATCGACGAAGCTCTGGAGGGCATTACGAACAGTCACGGCGGACCCTTTGGCAGTGTGGTCGTCAGGGACGGAGAGGTGATCGGCCGCGGGCATAACTGTGTGCTGTTGAATAACGACTCTACGGCTCACGGAGAGGTCTCTGCGATCCGCAATGCCGAGCAGAATATCGGCTCCTATGACCTTTCCGGCTGTGTACTGTATACGACAGGGGAGCCCTGCCCGATGTGCCTTGCGGCCTGCATGTGGGCCAATATCGGGACGGTGTATTACGGCTGCACGATTGCCGACAATGCGCTGATCGGCTTCCGCGATGAGGAGTTTGACAACAAATTCGGTGGCAGAGAAGCCTTTGCCGATTATCTGATCGAAGTGGACCGGGAACCCTGCCTGGAGCTGTTTGCCATCTATAACGGCATGAACGCGACGATTTATTGAATAAGGTAAGAAAAATGAGAAAGAAGACGATTATCACCCTGCTTCTGTCCGTAATGCTCCTGTCACCTGGAGCAGGGGCTTTGCCCGCCTTTGCCGCAGAAGAGACGGTTAACGACAAAATCGAATTATTTACACCGGAGGAATTCGCTAATCGGGAGCCCACATCCATCCTTGCCTTTGCGACGGACATGCACATTGCTCCGGATGCAGAAACAGGAGCAGTCAATCCGTTGTTTCCCTACAATACCGGGATCACGGCCGCCATGCTGAACGATGTGGTGCTTTCCGGTGCGGACGCTCTGATCCTGTGCGGGGATATCACCAATGCCGGCAGAATGTACCAGCATGAGGGACTTGTTTCGCTGCTGGAGCCGTTCCGGGAAAGTGGTCTTCCTATACTGGTTATCCCCGGGAATCACGATATTGATGAGGTCAGTACAAGAGATTTTGCCCGTCTGTATGCCGATTATGGGTTTAACGACGCCTTCAGCCGTGACAGCAGCTCCCTCAGCTACAGTGTTCAGCTGGCGGATCAGTTTTTGCTTCTTCTGGATACCGGGGGCTACAACCGGAACGGTCTGAGCGCAGAAATGCCCAAAGAGACCCTACCCTGGGTCAGGGAGCAGCTGGATTATGCGAAGTCTGCAGGGCTTCCCGTGCTGGTCATCGGCCATTACCCGCTGCTGACAACAGCTGCAGGCGCGTTCCCGGAAAAAGAGGCTTTGACTGCCCTACTGCAGGAGTATGGCGTGCAGCTGTATATCTGCGGGCACATGCACGGTCGGAACGTGAGCCGCCTTGACGGGCTTACGGAGCTGGTCGTAGACCAGACGATCTCTTACCCCTGCAACTATGCACTGCTTTCCCGCTATGGGGCGGACGAGCTGGTCTACCTGCCGAAAACGATCGATGTGTCACTATGGGCAGAAATGAATGGCATAGAGGATCCCTTCTATCTGGCGTTCTCGGTCGAAACTGAACAGCTGTCCGCGGAACGCTGCCGCAAAACGGTGTCGGATATTGTTGGTAATCATGAGGTCGACCCTCAGGAGTTTGAGCAGGCTGCGGATTTCTACACACAGTTTCAGCGCGTTGCGACGAAGGGCAGACTGTATTGGGATGCGGCGGCGCTGATGAACGGACCGGGTTATGGCAGCTTTCTGCGCATTGCTGAAGGCCCCAATTATTACGGCTGGATCCTCCGTGTAATGGAGAAGCCGTCGCCTTATGTAGCAGGCTTCCATATTCAGGGGGACAGTATCCGGGCCCTCATGCCGGAGGAGTAAGCCGGCACAGCGTACAGAGAAATGCCTTTATGCAAGG
>JAZRWD010000025.1:0-7324 GCA_045599525.1 Candidatus Limivicinus sp.
GCATCGTACATCACTTTCAGATAGCCGCTGAGCTGTTCCTTCATTACCTCTCCGGATACAAAGGTCAGCCCGCATTGCGGAATGGCTTTCTGTGCCAGAGCGGCCTTGGCGATAATGCCATACTCTTCGCAGAGCTCAGCCGTTCCTGTAATGTCTGCGTTCGCTGCCTCGATCGAAGCGGCATATTCCTTTAAAAACAGCTCCACAGCTTCCCTGTTCTCTTCAAGAAAAGCATTCCGCACGATTACGCATCCCATCATCAGGGTGCTTTCACCACCGGACACATTATTCCATTCCTCAGTCATATCAAAAAGCTTTACCGCACCCTCATTTTTCATCAGCAGTGTGGTTGCAACCGGCTGAGGTGCCTGAAGAACGGCATCAGGCTCTGCAGCCCAAACCGAAAGAAGTTCACTGCCTTCCGCAACAAAACGGAGGTCCACATCTTTATCCGGGTCAATTCCGTTTCCCTGCAGCACGTACCGCAGAATGTATTCCGGATTTGCCCCCTGGCCGGGGCTGTAGATCGTTTTTCCCGCCAGTTCAGAAACAGAGGCAAGTTCCTCGTCAGAGGAAAGAATACTCAGGACGCCAAGGGTATTCACTGCAAGAACACTCACCTGTCCTGCTGTCTTATTATAGAGCGCAGAGGCCATGTTCGTCGCTACCGCAGCAATATCCGCTTCACCATTAGAAATAGCGGCAACAATTTCATCGTTTGCAGAAGTAAGCGTAAAGGCGTACTTGTTTTCGGTTTTTCCGTTGTCTGAATCAGACCAAAGATGCAAAGCACCGATGCCGGTCGGTCCCGCAAGCACATAGACATGTATCGGATCTGCAGAATCCTGCACTGCCGAAGCGGTAATTCCGATAACCAAAGACGCCAGCAACATAGCCGCAATCACAATCTTCAATAATTTGCTCATTTTATTCTCACTTTCTTATTTATCATCCCAGCAGACTCGCTGGGACTTATATGCAGATGCACATAACACGGACCTCCGCCGGATTCATAACCATGCGGCGCCGTGTATGCATTCTTAAACATAGACCGCTTTTGCTTTTACCCCGGTAAGTCGTCCAAGCTTGCCGGTAAGTGCATTGATCTGATTCAGCGGAGCATCGATCGCAACAGAAATAATACTCAGTTTACGTTCCCTATACGGAATTCCCATACGACCAATAATATACGGGCTGAACTCATGCAGTAACGCATTCATTGCTTCTACCGAATCCGGATCTGTCACAATAATCGATAACGCGGCAATTCGGTTTTCCTGATTATCCATAAAACCTCCTTATACGACAAGATCGGCCGTGCAGACAGCACGACCGACCATAAGATCTGTCAAAACAATTTGCTTATGCTGTCTTCCTCATCAGAAGGTATACCACCATCTTTTGTGTCAGATTTTTTGTATTAGATTATGTTATCGGTCAGAGAATCAGCTGTTTCTCTATCAAATCGGCGAAAATCAGTTTGTCGACAGGTGAGGAACGTATCGCATCCGCCGATGTAAACCAGGCCCATTCCTCGATTTCGTTTCCCGGTACAGGCTCACCCGTGAAGTCAGCCGTATAGCAGGTCATCCGAACCACAACGCCTTCTGCTTTTCCATGCGCCTGTGCTTCAAAGACACCGTAGAGCTTCGCTGTCTGAGGAAGAATATCCACTGTCAGCTCTTCGCGTATTTCACGGCACAAGGTCTCCAGGTCACTTTCATTGTTTTCCCTTTTGCCGCCGGGAAAATACCAGGTATCCTTCCCTTTCGAACGGGTTGAAAGGATCTGCTTATCACGTATATACAGTAGCGCGATCTTATCGATCATTTTCATTGAGATCTTCCTTCATTTTCCGGTACGCTTTTCCGGAATTGCCTCTTCATTTCTGTAATTCACCCTTCAGTGTTTATGAAGGAATCAGTCTTTTTTTACCAGCACCGCACCGGCAAGATAGCAGAGAGCGGCAACGGTCATTCCGTTGATGGATGCAAAGCCCCAGTTGACAAGATTGGCCACTACTGCCCCTGCTACTACTCCGCCAACGGCAAACCAGTTGACCGTACGTTCCTTAATATTGTTACGCTCGTAATCCTTCCGGTAAATAAAATAATCCATTACAAGGATAATACCGACCGGCGGAAGTGTGCAGTTGAGGATGTTCAGCCAACCACAGAAATTCCAGTACAGCCAGTCTGCCGCAATGGTACCGAAAATACCGCCCAGCAGTACCATCGGTTTCTTTCCGCAGCCAAAAATATTTGCGAGGCCAAGCCCGCTGGAATACAGGGCATTGTCATTTGTCGTCCAGATATTCAGGCCGAGAACCAGAATTGCCAGATAGAAGAGGTTCAGGTTGATCATAACCTCAAAAATGTCATTACCGCCCACATAAGCCGCAGAAATACCGCCAAAGAAGAACATCAGAGAATTGCCAAGGAAAAAGGCTACAATGGTCACCCAGAAGCCTACTTTGCCGTTTTTGGCAAAACGTGTAAAATTGGGCGTTGCCGTGCCGCCGGAAACAAAAGAACCAACAACAAGACCTGCACCACCGATTACCGTAAGGCCTCCGCTGCTCTTGGCAAACTGCTCGGCAAGAGTACCGTCACCGCGCTGTACGGCCATAATCATGGCTACTGTACCCAACACAGCAACCAACGGAACAGCGATATAGCTGACGATTGTCAGGGATTTAATGCCAAAATAAGCAGAAGCCGTCATTAACACGCCGCCGACTATAATCAAAACCCATTTTGCTGCTACGCTGCCGTCAAGCAGCTCGCTGGCTACCGGAATCGCAAACATGGCTACACCAACACCGAACCAGCCAATCTGGGTAAAGCTGATCATCGCCGAAGGCAGCCAGGAGCCCTTCACGCCAAAAGCGCGGCGTGCCAGCAGGTCAAGGCTCAGTCCGGACTCTGCGCCAACATAGCCAAGAAGACCGGTATACATACCCAGAATTGCGCCGCCGATAATCAATGCTTCAATAAAGCCTTTCAGGTCAAGGCCGTCTGCCAGCTGTTGGCCAACCCACATGCTTGCAGAGAAGAAGGTAAAGCCAAGCATGATCATAAACATCGTAAGCAGGCTACGACGTTCGCTCTTTGGGACTGGAGAGGAGGCATAATCAATGTCTTTTCTTTCCGTTTTACTGTTCATGGTTGTTCCTCTTTTCTTATTCTTTTTATGGATATTCTCAACCCTGCATATACTTCTTCAGAGCTGCTTTAAATTCGCGGATTCGCGTCTGGGCGATTTCTTGCAGGGAAATGCCTTCCAGGCTGCGAATGTAACCCTTTTCCTGATTATACAGGAAGCGGCACATTGCCGGGTCTAAAAGCTGATAATGGTTGTCCTGTACCCATTCCTCGAAACCGATTTCAGTGCTGTGGCCGAGTTTTTCCTCCAAAAGCGCATGGAAGTCGATTTGTCCTGCACGGGCAAGGATGCCTTCCCAGAAATCCAGTACCTCCCGGATGTGCTCGGAAATCTCGTAGCGTCGGGCGCCACCATCGTAGCTCGTGCACTTTTCAAACAGTGCATCGCGCTTGGAGAGTGTCTCCCGACGGAAAGCAGGAGCAATAATACCACCCTTCCAATAAAAATCGATGTTCGCCAGGTTGATGCCGGCCACACCCTTATCCCCGGGTTCATAGCAGTTGAAGATGCCTTCATAATACACAACAATGAAGCCTTCAAAGTTTGGCCAAAACTCACGGATCTCACGGGTAAGCTGCTCCGCAATTTCGATTCCTTTTTTCCCGCCGATGGTGAACATGATAATATTCCGCAATTCTGCATTGTGCTCACGATAGTAATTGAACACATACTTAAAGCAATGCAGCAGTGTATCGCCGCTGGCAATGATATCGCCAATCATCAGCGTGCTGTTCGGAACCACTGCCAGCTTGCTGTATTTTACATCCAGCCCGCTGACCTCGCCATTAGCGTCAAATACTCGCTCGGACGACAGAAAGCTGATATCGTGCACACGAATATGCTCAATGTAGCAGCTTTCTTCCAGTGGATAGTTTAATGCACCCCTTAAGATGGAGAGAATATTGGCATTGGTAACCTTCTTCTGTTCCTTTAAGTGGTACATCATCTGCGCTGTTGCATTAATCAGGCTTTTATACACCTCATAGCCGACAACCTCCGGACGGTTGAGAAGCTTACGGGTCTCCGCTTCAGAAAGGATATAATACTCGTTGAGCAGCCCATCTCCCTGCAGTTTATAGCAGTCGACACCAAGGTCGGAAAACTCAGGGACGATTTTTGTTTCGTTCCAGTTATACATCTTGATTCCTCCCGTAATTCTTTCTGTTTTATTATAAAGGGATTATCCTCTATTTGCAATACTCAGACACTCCAGCCTGTATGCATTTCCCCTCTCTTTTCCGGGAGCATAGGAGAAAAGCTTCCCTCTGCCCGCTGCTGCCCATGCCGTAATCATACCCCTATAATCGGCAAAAGCCTGCTCCCGGCAATAGAGGGAGCAGGCTTAGCGGATATCGGTTTTCAATCAAGTCTGACGACGTTCTTCTGCACACCATTACAGGGCTGAACCGTATGGCTGCACGATCAGTTCCGGAAGAACTCCATTGCTTCTACCAGGAGCTCGCCATTCTTTTCTTCCAAAAAGACGCGCATCTGACGGGATTCCTGTACTGTCGCACGGCTGCCTGTAGTCTCCGTCGTATAAGCCATCTGCACGACATAGGTTCCGTCTGCCTGAAGAGAACATTCCGTAACCTCTGCGCAAACAATATTCATTGCCTTTGTCCAGGTAAAGCCGGAGGTCGCCGATCCCTGCTTAATTCTTGCCCAGAGCGGGCTTTCTCGATCTACCTCGTAGTAAAGCTTGTCGTAATAGGCATAACCGGTCCAATCAACGTTTGCGCTGAAAAACACGAAATCATTCAGGTACTGCAGAGCGGCCGTCTCAACTGTTTCCCGTAAATCCGCAGGGCATTTGTCTTCATAGGTCACGCTTTCCTCTACAACGTAATGATGAGTGACCGTTGTATCCGGTTGGGCAAAACGCGTAAGAAAAGTCTCTGTCTGTTCCTTTCCCTCTTTCAAAACAACAAAGCTGGAGGGCATATTACGGATATTCACTGCACCGGCAGCATTATTTACGTAATCGCCTTCATAGTACAACAGGGTGGAATTTCCGCCGTCCAGGTTACTGGCCGTTACCGCACCGAAATCCTGCATGATCATTGCCGCATCCAGCTGAGTGGCACCAATGGAATTCGGCTGACGTCCATCAATAACCAGCATAAGGAGTGCGCCGTCCGAACGCTGGCCGAGCGCTGTGCGCGGATTCAGATTATCCAGCACGAGGTTTTCCGGGTCTGCAATCTCTCCGTCGCGGATGAGCGCAGGACCGAAGCCGGCGCCCTCCTGAATGTTCCGCTCTGTCAGCTCCCCGACACTGTTAAAGCCAATCTGCAGAATACTGTCGGCGTCAAGACCAACAAAGCCGCGACCTATTCCAAAAAAGCCACAGATGACCTCACCCTCATGGACCATGGCGTTATCCGGTGTGCTTCCGTCACCTTCTCCGTTCGGATCTTCAAAGCCTCCGGCATTAATGGCTGCCACTGCATCAAAGTACTGTGCGTACTCTTCCACTGTATAACCGCGGTTGAAGATCTTCTCCGGCCGGGTGCCCAGGACAACACGGGTCGGATCAAGCACAATCAGCATATAGGCGGTAAACACATCCCCCGGCACCTCGACCAAAATGAGGCCGTCGCCATCCTCATCCGTGTACCCCCAGGGGTCCGTATACGGTTGGCCTGCATCGGCAAAGGACACCGTCCCCAGCAGCAGGCAGAAGAGAAGGCCAAGAGAAACAACCCGCAGAAAGCTTTTCATATTATTCTCCTTAGATGAATTATTTCTTTTATCGGCTGTATTATAACAAAGCAGAGATCAGAATACAATACGAGTCCGTATTCGGTGCATGGTTGTGTTTATCCATAATTGCAAATATTGATAACATGACCGTGAAACGGGACAAAGCCGCCTGCTGAGTGCAGACGGCTTCATCAATGACACAATTTATAATTCGAGTGTATTCTGTGTTTTATTCTGCTTCCACGAGAATCGGGAAAACGGCAGCTTCATCATCGTTGACCTGTTCGATCATGTCCGGATCAGCGATGAAGGTGCACAGCATATTTTCGAAGCATGCTGCATAATCGTCTTCCGCAAGGCCACTGTAGGCAATTTCGAAAACATAGCCGTTTTCAGTCAGGCAAAACAGGGCAGCGTAATCTTCTTCCTCGTCGAGTGCGAAAATCACATGGATGCCGTTGACATTCACGATCTCGCAGGCTTCGTTATCTTCGGCAACGATTTCATAAAGCTCTTCCAGGGAGGAGACTTCGATTTCTTCCGGAGTATAATAGCAGATAATCATGATTGCTTCACTGTCTTCATCGTCCGGATAGGCATAGAGCACATAACCTTCTTCGACGTCTTCTTCGTCCATGTCAGTAATATCCATGCAGAGCCATTCGCTGGGCATGTACATAGCAAAGAGTTCATCAAATACGGCCCAAACGCCATCGTAAAGGTCTTCGGATGCATCTTCATAGGTGATGACCTGGCAGCCGTGTTCATCGATATCGCTTTCTTCGGCGAAAGCAACGACGCAGCAGGAGCAGAGCATTGCGATTACGCAAAGCAGGGCAAGCAGTTTTTTCATAGTGATTCTCCAATCTGTTTTAGATTTGTGTCTCAAGTATAATAGTACTATATTATTTCACTGTCAAGCGTTATTTCATATTTCTGCTTTTTTATGATGCAGCAGCATGCCTGTTATCCGACGGATCACCGGTGCACACAATGCATCGATAACGCAGCCCAGCGCAAGAGACACGCAAAGGCAGACAGGAACGGTGAGAAGGATGTAAACGTAACGGCCACTAACTGCCGGCACCAGTTCCCGCAGGCTTCGGTAAACCGCCTCATCAACCAACCAGGAGATCAGGTAAGCGGAAAATGTGGCGTTAGACAGACGCACAACCAAACGCTTTGCCCGGTCGGAAATGGACGGCAGACGAATCTGCAGGACCAACGCAAACAACAGAGCGGTCAGGATGAAGGTCTCTACTCCTTCGTATGAAGTATACCCCGGCCAGGAATAAGGCTTTCCTGCGGTAAGCGCATAATTCACAAACGCAAAGAGCAGGACAGCAAGGGCAAACGCCCGCAGAAGCTCCCCTGTCTTTTTCTGTACACCGTACTCAGCCAGGTAGACACCAAGATAATAATAAGCAAAGGGATAGAGGTTGGTAAACCAAAA
>JAZRWD010000026.1:0-4321 GCA_045599525.1 Candidatus Limivicinus sp.
TTATTCCGTTTCCGTTACCAGGAAGCCATAATAGCTGCCGGTATCTTCATAGCAGAAGATCTTTAAGACGACCCACTCATCTGCTGTCCAGTAGGTGGAATGTTCAATGATCTCGAGTGAATAATCAATTTCATACGTTCCGTCAGGCAACTGCCAGGCGCCTACGAGTTCTTTATTGAGCAGTTCATTGCCCCAGACATTGACCCAGTCGCGGTCAGTCAGAGCAAGGTCCATGCGGAACATCAGGTCGCTGCCGGGCTGTACATAATTGTATAATTCATAATAGTATCCGGTATACTTGGTGCCGAAGAAGGTGTAATAATTATCGGTAAAGGTTTCGGCAAAATTGGCCAGTCTGTCTGCCATTTCCGGGGTACAGGGTGTTTTGCGTAATGGTTCCGGAGTGGGTTCAGGGGTTGGCTCCGGAGTAGGTTCCGGAGTGGCGGCCGGTAGTGTCCCTTCTGTGGGATAATCAGAGGATACCTCAGCAGATATGCCTCCCGCTTCTTCACCATCAATGGTAATCACTGCAGAGATCTCCGGAACGGGCTCAATCCGCGGATGATCCTTTTCGTAAACGAGAGTATAAACAAAGAATGCTGCCGCGCCAAGGATCAGCGCAAAAAGCAGGAACAGGATATAGCCCTTGATGAATTTCTGAAATGCGGATTTTCTTCTGCGTCTGCGCTGAGGCACTGGATATTCACCACGCGCTACGGCTTGTTCGTATTCGTATCTGGTCATAAGCACCTCACTTTCGAATCAGCCATGCGGTAGGCAGGTAACGTGTGCCGCCGGCCTGATTGGATGGGTGATTAATCAGCTCGCCGTTGAGGAACATGCAAGAGGAATTGCCGCCGTCCATACATACGGCATTAAGGCAGCCAAGGTTATACATGATCTCCACACAGTCTGCATAGGCAACGCCAATACTGTAGGCCTGACGGCCGTCAACACACATCATGACAATTGCACCGTCGGCGCGTTGACCAATTGCGGTGCGGGGGTTAATTCCTGTCCACATTTCGCTTTCATCCGCTTTGACACCATTTGTCACAAGGACCGGACCGAAGCTGACGACATCACGGGCTCCCAGGCTTTGGCATTCCTCGTAGGAATAATAACCGACATAAAGCTTGTTGTCCCACGTGAGGATAGCACTGGGGCCATATTGCTCAGACCAGTAGCAGTCTCCGTTGGAATACACAATACCTTCGGGAGGCCAACCGCCGCCACCGCCGCCTTCGTCAAGGAAACCGCCGCCATTGATGCCGCCCAGAGCATCATATTTTTCGACCATAATGTCTAAGGTGAGACCGCCATATCCATAGGAATCCGGACTGTCTACGCAGGTGCCGACAAAGACACGCCCTGGGTCGTAGATGGTGATCGTATTAATTGTGGAGCCCTTATAATTGGTTTTGTTGAAAACAATGCCGTCTCCGTCCTCATCCAAAAGGCCATATGGATCGGGAACAGGGCCGGGGACGGGGGTAGGAGTAGGTTCCGGAGTTGGTTCCGGGGTGGCAATGACCGGTGTTTCCGTAACGGAGGGTTCTTCAATGAGTGAAACAGCGGTGTCTGTTTCTTCGTCTGCTTCTTTTTTGCTGAAGGTATCCGGGATCCAGGCTGTCAGAGGACTGTAGGATAGCTGTTCTCTTGCTGCAAGAGCAAAGGATTCAGACGGACCACGGAAAGTAATGATTGCCGCCAGAAAGAAAGCCAGCAAAACAGCAGCCAGAGTGACAAAGAACGTTACAGCAAGAGCTGTACCAAAGCTGACTCTTCTTCGTTTCTTTCGCATGTAAATAATCTCCTATAAGGGAATGATGTTATGCTCAAATCGCTTTCGGTTAGTTCCTGAATAATGAGTATTCACGTAAAATTGCTTTTGCGTACAATCCGGTAGTGCGGCTTGAGTGTTGCTATTTTAATGGATGAACAGGAAAAGTACAAGTACATCTTGTGAATTCTGATTTTGAGGAGAAAATATCCTTGAATGATATTTTGCTGTTGCTTATTGCAAAAGCGGTGTTATAATACGCATTCAGTGAACGAAGAGAAGGGGAGTAGCGGTTTACGCGAGCCGCTCTGCATACAACTTTTGATATACTGTTTTGGGTATGCACGGAGAAGCGCCGGATCTTTTTCCGGCTTTGGGGGAACTAAGGAAGGAAAACGAAAATGATCAGTTTATTGTTGATTGAAAAGATTGCCGGCTTGTTTTTGATTATGCTGGCAGCATTTTTTCTGGTAAAAGGTGGCCTGCTGAAGAGCGAGTATAGCGACGGCATTTCACGCCTGATGCTGTACATGGTGTATCCGGCAATGATGGTAGTCGGATTTCAAATTGAGCTGACACCGGAGTTAAAACAGGGTATGCTGCTCTCCGCCGGTGCAGCGGTCGCTCTTAATCTTCTCTTTGTGATTATCGGCGAATGCTATGGCAGGATCACGCATGGCGGCCCGGTAGAGATTTCCTCTGTACAGCTGTCGAACTGCGGTAACCTGATTATCCCTCTGGCCACATCCATTTTTGGTGCAGAGTGGGTGGTATATACGAGCTTTTTTATTGCCGTGCAGTCCGTATTCACCTGGACTTACGATGTGTCCATTTTCAATAAAGGTAAGGGCTTCAGCTGGAAAAAGCTTTTAACGAACCTGAACATTATCGGCATATGTGTTGGTTTGGTACTGCTGGTGCTGGATGTCCGCCTTCCGCTGCTGGTAAGGGAAACACTGTCTTCTTTACTTAGCCTGGCCGGACCCTGTGGAATGATTCTGACGGGCATGCTCTTAGCTTCTGCTTCTTTCCGGCAGGTGTTTGCCAATCCGCGGATTTACCTCGTAACATTCATGCGCATGATTTTCTGCCCCGTCGTCGCATTACTTCTGATTAAGCTTTCCGGCGCTGCATACTGGCTTCCGGAAGCCAGAACGATCCTGCTGATCAGCTATCTTGCTGCAATTGCACCGGTAGCAAACACGGTAACCAGTGTTTCACAGGTTTACGGAGCGGATGCAGTATATGCCAGTTCCATAAACATTGTTACTACCCTAAGCTGTATTGTTACTATGCCGGCCTTTGTGTGGCTCTACGAAAAGCTGATCTGATACCGGTTTTGGTAGATACCCTTTTCGGTTGTATAAAGCCCTGCTGCGTTTTGGTGATGCAGCAGGGCGATTCTTGTTTTTTTGAAGATCCGTTTGAGCGAGAACGGAGTTTTAACGGAACTGCACAAGAATTTGGCACGAAGGCGTACTGCTTTGATGGAGCGAGCTCATTGATTCTTTTCCGGTATGCCCCTAAGATCAAAAGACGGAATCATTTCCTCTGTAGCAGACTGGATATCCTGGCAGTATCCGGTGGTAATGCCGCAACGCAGCATATAACGTTGGAGGTGCTCGGCCGTTTGCGGATCAATTCTTTTCTGCAGTTCCGGCCAGGCTTCTGTCCCGGGCATAGGGGTGAATTGACTCATCAGTGAGAAAAGAACGCTGCCTTGCGGAAAGTTTTCTGCTACATAGTCGATAACACTCATCGAGTCATAAATATTTTCCGGCAGGATGAGGTGGCGAATCAGAAGACCGGAACGCAGAAGGCCGTCCGTATCAAGATGAAACGGCCCGGTCTGGCGATACATCTCCTGCAAAGCCGCAGTAACAACTTCCGGATAATCAGGGGCGGAAGAATACCGGCGTGCAGATTCAGCGCTCATATACTTAAGATCGGGCATATAGACCTGAACAAGCCCTTCAAGTGTTCGTAACGTTTCGACGGATTCGTAGCCGGAGCTGTTCCACACAACCGGAATAGAAAGCTGCGCCAGCCCCAGCGCGTCGCGAATGACTCTCGTGAAATGGGTGGGTGTAACCAGATCGATATTGTGCACGCCCTCGCTTTGCAGCTCAAGAAAAACATCCCGCAATGCAGCAGCGTCAAGCTGCCGCCCTGAGGCCATCGAACGGCTGATGTCCATATTCTGACAAAACACGCATTTTAGGTTGCAGCCATTAAAAAAGACCGTTCCTGCGCCACGACTCCCGCTAATGCATGGTTCTTCGCCAAAATGAGGAGCGGCCAGGGAAACGACAGGAAGAGACGGACTGCGGCATACACCGGATGAGGAAGACGGTGTCCGCATCACATTACAGGCTCTGGGGCAGTCATTGCAGATAAATTCCATATTTTTCTCCGAAAAAACAGCTTTGTTAATAGAATGCCGTGAAAAATCGCCCAAAAAATAGTGACTTGTACTAACAATTATAGCGCTGATTTGGGCAATATGCAACAATTCATAAAAAACGAAAAATAGTACAT
>JAZRWD010000027.1:0-2683 GCA_045599525.1 Candidatus Limivicinus sp.
ACCTTTTCCTTGGTGCGGACGGTAACAGCAATAGAGTGAGAACGCATAACCGGAACGCGTACACAGGTGCAGGTGACCTTCAGTTCGGGCTGATGGAGAATACGGCGGCCTTCATTCTGCATCTTCATTTCTTCGTCGGTATAATCGTTTTCTGTCAGTGCACCGATAAAGGGGATTACATTCATGGCAATCTGGGTGGGGAAGGTCTTGCAGACAATAGGATCACCGTTCGCCATAGCCTTGACCTGATCCTCAAGCTCGGTAAGCCCCGGAACACCGGCGCCGGAAACAGCCTGGTAGGTGCATGCAACGGCAGACTCAATGGTAGAGAGCTTTGCGATGCCTGCAATAGCCATCATGGTGATGATGGTAGAGCAGTTCGGGTTGGCAATGATGCCCTTGTTAGAGAAAGCATCTTCGCCATTGATTTCGGGAACGATCAGAGGAACGTTCGGATCCATACGGAAAGCGGAGCTGTTGTCAATGTAGACTGCACCGCTCTTTACGATTGCAGGAGCAAAAGCTTTAGATTGAGCATTTTTAACTGCACCGAGAACATAATCCATTCCTTCGAAACTGTTTTCCGTTGCCTCTTCAACAATAACATCCTGGCCATGGAACTTGACAGTGCCGCCGGCACTTCTGGCGCTGGCCAGAGGACGCAGAGTGTTAACAGGAATATTGTACTCTTCCAGGACCTTCAGCATTTCCTGGCCGACAGCGCCGGTAGCGCCAAGAATTGCAACGTTAATAGCTTTCATTTCTATATCTCCTTATTTTAATTAAGTAATCAGGGAAGGTTAGCCGGCAAAGCCGTCGTAAAGAATGCGGGTTGCCGTATCAAACTGCGAATTATCAACACCAACAATAATGGAGAGCTCATCCGCCCCCTGAGCAATCGTGCGGATATTAACGCCGTTTTCGCCAAGTGCTTTGAAGATGCGGCCCGAAACACCGGGACGGAAGGACATCTTACGACCGACTGCTGCAACCAGTGCAATATTATCCTGAAGCTGAATATCGTCAGGCTGGCTTTCTTTACGAATGTCGGACATTATATCATAAACCGAGTCACCAATGGAAGCAGAAGAAACTACCAAAGCGAAAGTATCCAGCCCGAGTGAAATATGTTCAACATTCACATGAAACCGGTCTAAAATCTCCAATGCTTTGGACAAATCAGAGTTTATCTGCATATCCCGTTTACGGACAGTAATGATATCAAAATTGCGGCGGCCGGCAATACCGGTGATGAATCGCTCCTCCGTGTTACGGCTTTCGGAAACAGAATCGAGAATCATCGTTCCCGGATCAGAAGGAGCGTTGGTATTACGGATATTCAAAGCAATACCACACTCCTTGACAGGCATCACGGACTCTTCGTGCAGAACGGAAGCACCCATAAAAGCCAGCTCGCGCAGTTCTGCGTAGGTGATTTTTTCGATGGGCTTCGGAGAGTCCACAATTTTCGGGTCAGCCATAAGGATACCGGAGACATCAGTCCAGTTTTCATAGACATCCGAACCGGTCGCTGCCGCTACCAGAGCGCCCGTAATATCGCTGCCACCACGTGTCATAACTCGGATACGACCATTTGGCATACTGCCATAGAAACCGGGAATCAGGATTTTGTCATAGGTCTTATAGGCTTCGGCAATCGCTGCATAGGTTTTTTCTTTATCTACTTTCCCGTCATAGGAAAAGAAAATAGAGTCTGCTGCATCGATAAACTGATAACCGAGGTATTCAGCCATCAGGCGTGCAGTGAAGTATTCACCACGGGAAACTAATTCATCAACGGGGAAGTCACGGTTGAGGCGTGATTTCAGTGTTTTGAATTCACCCTCTACATCGAATTTTAGATTCAAATCATCGCGAATCTCTATAAAACGCTCTTCAATAGAGCGAATGATATCACTACACGAAACCCCGTAAGTCAAGTGCGCATGGGAAAGATAAAGAAGGTCAGTAAGCTTGTGATCATTGCTGCCACGTTTCCCGGCAGCAGAAACAACGACCAGCTTACGTGCCGGGTCTGAATCGATGATGGACTTTACCTTTTTAAACTGGCCGGCACCCGCTACAGAAGAACCGCCAAATTTGACTGTTTTAAGCATTACTCTTACTCCTCGTCAATTGCCGCAAAGAAAATGGATACGTTTTTACTGCGAAGTTCGGCGGCAGTTTTATGCATAAACTGAACCGAGATGGGTTCACTGATAATGCGGCAGATTCCGTCTTCCTCGAATACTGTTTGCGAAGGGAAACAATTTGCAAATTCTGCAGGAACACGGATATAATAAGAATGCAACGCGTCAGCATTATTTGCTGCACATCGTTTGCAGCTTGTGCGCATCATACACGAACGTCCGTTTTTAATGTCTGTAAGATCGCGCAATACTGCAGATGCAGTCGGATAACGCCCGGCACCCTGACCAATTAGGACGATCTTTCCTGCGTTTTGTCCGTCGTATTTGGCCATATTGAAGTTCATCAGGACCGAGCACTCCGGGGCTGAGGGCCCAAAAAGAACGGGTTCAACGTAGGCATAAATGCTTCCATCCGGATTTTTGCCGCCGCTGGCCAGAAGCCGGCAAGTTAGGTTACGGGACTGGAAATCCTTAACGTCTGCAGACGTGATGGATTCAATGCCTTCGCAAAGAAGTCCGTCGACGGGGAGCAT
>JAZRWD010000028.1:0-22375 GCA_045599525.1 Candidatus Limivicinus sp.
GCAAGCGAAGCGCTGCACTGGTGCGTGATGAAGAACATCATCGGCGGTGTCGGCAATAATCTGCTTGATCCGCAGGGCAAGGCAACGAGAGAACAGGTCGCAGCGATCCTGCACCGGTTCTGCGAAAATATCGTAAAGTAAATCCACGGCAGCTGTAATAACAGCAATAAAATAAAATCAATTTGAAAAAGGTGATTGTATAGTGGCAAAATGAAAGACTATAAAATTGCCGGAATTTGTCGATCATCACGAAAAGGGGCCGCGATACATTGGCTTCCTGCAATTCATAAAACAGAAACGCAAAGGAGAAAAATCATGAAAAAGAGAATCCTTAGTTTACTTTTCTGCATCGTGCTGCTGTGCGCCGCGCTGTCCGTGACGGCATTTGCGGCAGATGAAGACTACGCGTTCGACGACCTCACGGGCGCACTGACGGTCAACACGGCTGACGGAGTGACAAAGTGGAAAACAGACGGCATAGACCCCACGGCTGTCAAGTCCGTAACGTTCGCGTCTGCTGTGACGTCGGTTACCGGCAACACGTATTACAACCTTGCCAATCTGGAAAGTATGACTTTTGAAGGCGACGTTACGGTCGGCGGCAGCAATTTCAACAGCTGTCCGTCACTGAAAAAGGTCATCTTTAACGGAGAAAGTACCGTGAATGACAGCGCATTTGCTTCCTGCGGTGCTTTGGAAACGGTGAAATTTGGGAAGAAGACCTCGATTGGTGCATCTGCGTTCGACGTTTCGAGCATTGGTGGGAACAGCACACTGAAAGAACTGGTGTTCCCGGCAGGCTCTACGATGGCCACAAACAGCTTCTTTAAAGACTACACCGCACTGGAAAGCGTGACCTTTGAGGGCAATATTGAGATTGGCGGTCTCTGTTTCCAGAATTGTTCCGCTCTTAAGACGGTCGTCTTCAAGGGAACGAGTACGCTGAGAGGCAGTTCTTTCGTAAACTGCCCTAATATTGAGACTCTGACCTTTGGCGGAAAGACCGAGATCATAGAAGGTGCACTCAGCAGCACGGCGGGCTGCGCCGTGAAAAAACTGGTGTTCCCGGCAGGTTCTACAATGCTTCCATACAGTTTCTTTAAGAACTGGACCGCACTGGAAAGCGTGACTTTTGAAGGTGATATCGAGCTCGGCGGCAGCAATTTCAGCGGCTGTACGGCGCTGAAATCTGTAATCTTCAAGGGAAAGAGTACGCTGGACAGCGGTGCATTCGGCAGCTGTCCTGCCATTGAGACCCTGACCTTCGGCAAAGCAACCTCGTGGAACAGCGGCGGTGTGTTCAGCGGTTCGGCCAAAGCCGTGAAAAAACTGGTGTTCCCGGCAGGTTCTGTGCTGAATAGCGCCAGCAGCTTCTTTTCCGGTTCCACTGCGCTGGAGAGCGTGATCTTTGAAGGCGATATCGAGCTCGGCGGCAGTGATTTCGCCAGCTGTACGGCGCTGAAAGAAGTAGTCTTCAATGGAACGGCAACGCTGACCGGGAGCCCGTTCATAAACTGCACGGCACTGAAAACAGTCATCTTCAAGAAAACGAGTTCGTTGACCAGCGGTGCTTTTTTCAACTGCCCTGCCATTGAGACTCTGATCTTCGGCGGCGCAACGTCGATCAACAGCAGCGGCAATTTTGGCGTTAATTCCGGTAACAATGTTCTGAAAACACTGGTATTCCCGGCAGGTTCCACGTTCCCGCCCATAAGCTTCTTTAAAGATTATACCGCGCTGGAGAGTGTGGCCTTTGAAGGCGATATCACGCTCGGCGGCAGCGATTTCCTGAATTGCACTTCGCTGAAGTCCGTGGTATTTGAAGGCAATGCAACGATCTCGGATCTGGCTTTCAAAAACTGCCCCGCACTCACAAGCGTCGTATTCAAAAAGGACGCTGTGCTCAGCAAAAACACGTTTGGCAGTTATGACCCCTCGACCGGCGATTTATCGAGTGCGGACAATGTCATGACGATCCGCTTTGAGTCCCAGACCGTTCCCACATTTGCTGGTGAAACGTTCGGACTGCTGAAGCCGGAAAATGTCACGATCTACGTCCCCTGCATCAGCGTAGACGACTACAAGAGTGAACTCGGCAAAGATACCGGCGAAGATCCCAACGTGACCTATAACTCCGAATTTGTGGATAAAGTCGCCTGTTTCCACAGCTTTACGGCCAAAGCGTCCAAGCAGAAAGCCTCCGACGCGACCTGCACTGAACCTGCGTATTACTATGTGCAGTGCGACCGCTGCGACGAAGTTGATACCACTAAGACTGTAGCCGTAGGTAATCCTCTCGGCCACGACTGGGGCGCATGGGAGTCCATCGGCTCGTCCAAGCACCAGCGCATCTGCAAAAATGATCCTGCTCACATTGAGACGGCCGGACATCAATTCGTCGGCAACACCTGTGTGGACTGCGGCTATACCAAATCCTCCGGTGGCGGCGATGTGACTTACTACACGCTGACCTTCAACACCAACGGCGGCTCTGTGATCAGCAGCGTGTCCGGTACCTACGGCAAGGGCATCGACCTTGATAAGTACGTTCCCTCCAAGGACGGCTTCGATTTCGGCGGTTGGTACAGCGACAGTGCGCTGACCACTCCCGTGGACGAGATCAAGCTCACCGGCAACAAGACCGTTTACGCAAAGTGGACTGCCAAGAATCCGAATACGGGCGCTGAACTTCCGTTCACCGACGTAAAGGAAACGGACTGGAGCTATGAGGACATTGCTTACGTCTATGAAAAGGTTCTGATGCAGGGTACTTCGGAGACAACCTTCGCCCCGCAGCTTTCCACCTCCCGCGCCATGATCGTCACGATCCTGTGGCGTTTGGAGGGTGAGCCAGTTGTCAATTATGCCATGAGCTTTACTGACGTTGCAGCTGATGCATGGTATACCGAAGCGATCCGCTGGGCGCAGGCAAACGGCATTGTGAACGGTTACAGCGCAGAGAAGTTCGGCACAAACGATCCCATTACCCGTGAGCAGATGGCGGCAATCCTGTACCGTTACGCGCAGACTAAGGGTGAAGGCTTCACCGGAAGCTGGATGTTCCTGCTTGACTTTGAAGACAGAGCGGACGTCAGCGGTTGGGCGGATGAGGCAATGCACTGGTGCGTGATGAAGAACATCATCAGCGGTGTCGGCAATAATCTGCTTAACCCGCAGGGCAAAGCGACCCGCGAACAGGTTGCCGCAATCCTGCACCGGTTCTGCGAGAACATCGTAAAGTAGATCCACGGCAGCTGTAATAACAGCAATAAAATAAAATCAATTCACTCGCGCAGGGCGGTGACGTTCAAAAAAATCTGCCGCCCCTTTTGCAAAGAAAAATAGATAGTCCAACAAAAAACAGGGCGGCTGCCGGAATGAACGAGATGTTCTGACAGCCGCCCTATTGTTGTTTTCAGACACAATAGTGATGTGGACGTATGGTTGCAAGCAAGAGGCAAAAATAAAACTCTAAGATGTTTTTTGCTTGCTTGTCCACATTGCAATAATCAAACGCTTTGAAGAATTATGACTTTCCGACTGCCTTTTGATGAACCGAAACGGCATTGGCACTGTGCAGGACAAGGCGTACTGCGACTATTTTGATTGCCTTGACGGAAAAATAAAACAGCCGCCGACAGAATATATGACGCTGTTCAGCTTTGAGGAAGCAACACTGGGCGGGTTATACAACTGACTATCCGATCTTTTTCGGGGATTTCGAAAACAAATTTTTTATTATTTCTTGAAATCGCTGTTTTTGTTCCTATTTTGTTCCTATTGGATCGCGTATATTAAAAGGCAGTACAAGAGTGGGTGTGATCCAACGATTTTTCAGGCCGTGGATTGAAGCGGAAACCTTTTGATTCGCGGAACCGAGACTTTGCAAAGGACTAATGCAATAGAGCACGCAGAAAGCTCTTGCTGAACATTTTGATTTACTCGCAGCGGTGAATGGAGGCAAAGCAATGGCTGACCGCGAACTGAGAAAATTAAGCCGTCTGGAGCTGATTGATCTTATCTATCAGCTTCGCCAGGAAAACGATGAACTGGAGCAGCGATTGAGTGAAACCTCCAAGCATTTGGAAGAGAAAGCAATAGTGCTGAAAGAATCTGGATCTATTGCAGAGGCGGCACTTGCCTTAAACGGAGTGTTTGACACAGCGCAGCGTGCTGCAGATCAATATTTGCTCTCCGTGAAATCGGCACATGAAAATACAGAAAAACAAATTCGGGAAGCACAACAACAGTGTGCGCAGATGCTTGCGGAAGCTTCTGCTAAGGCCGAGAAGATAATAAGCGGTGCCGAAACAGAACGGTTAGAAAAGCTTGCGGCTGCAGATCGTGAATGCAAGAAGAAATACGACCAGCTTGTGGCCAGAGCTAATCAATATATAAGAGAGCATCCAGAAATCTGCCCTCTATTCATAAAACAACAGAGGCAAGAGTGATTTATGAAACGAAAGACAAAGCACAGGGTTTCTGTTCCAACATTGGAACAGCTAGAAACAGAACGGAATCGATTAAGATATAAGGCGAGATATAGCCGCACATTAAAAAGTACCATAGCCGCTTTGGTAGTAGTCGCAGCACTTGCGGTTTTGGTGTCAACGATATGGATGCCGGTATTGCGAATTTACGGCAGTTCCATGTCACCAACAATTAATGAGGGAGAGATCGTAATATCCATCAAGGGTTCTTCCTTTGAATGCGGCGATGTGGTTGGACTGTATCACGGCAACAAGCTCCTGGTTAAGCGAGTTATAGCAGGACCAGGGCAGTGGGTGGATATAGATAAGGAAGGAAATGTATCCGTAGATGGCGAGCTTTTGGATGAGCCCTATCTTATAGATAAAGCATACGGCGACGTAAATGTACAGTTGCCCTGTCAGGTGCCGGATGGCAAATACTTCGTTATGGGCGACCATAGAAGCACTTCGTCTGACAGCCGCAACGCATCTGTTGGTTGTGTTGCGGACGAACAGATCGTAGGAAGGATTGTATACCGAGTGTGGCCTTTGGCAGATTTCGGCTCGATTGAATAAGTATCACGGCAAGGGAGATAGAAATATGAACAATCTTCAAGAAAGACTAAAAAAATACAGGAGTAGCCATGTGCGAAAAAAAAGGTGGCAAAGAGTCGTTGCGGCATTAGCGTCTGTTACGGTGTTTTGCACCACCTACGCATTAATCCTGCCTGCCATTACCATGGAAGAACCTACTTATTGCGGGTTTGAGGAGCATGTGGAGCACAACGACGAGTGCTATTCCAACCAAGAAATACTGACTTGCACCCTTCCAGAAGGAGAAGGTCACATACACGACGAGTCCTGTCTGAATGAGGATGGCGAGTATATTTGTGGGCTTTCTGAGGGGGAAGGTGCTCACCAGCATGATGATTCCTGCCGTGAAATAACAACCGTGCTGACATGTGAGCTTCCCATTCATGAGCATACCCTGCAGTGCTTCTCTAACCCCGATGCGGATGTGGAAAACAGCAGCATTTGGGAACGTACCCTGAGCCAAAATACAGGCAGATACGGCGACGATGTTTTGGCAGTTGCAAAATCACAGCTTGGCTATGAGGAAAGCACGAGAAATTATCTGGTACAGGCAGATGGAGCCACAAAAAACGGTTACACCCGCTATGGTGAGTGGTTCGGCGATCCCTATGGTGATTGGAACTGCATGTTCGCCTCTTTCTGCGTCTGTTACGCGGGCGTTCCCGGAAGTGTCATCCCCACTGCGGGCAGCGTGAGTGAATGGATCGCTTACGCCGGCGGAAATTCGCGGTATCAGACAGCTGAGGAACAGATCACAGCAGGCGATATTGTGTTTGTTGATGTGAACAGTGACGGATCGCCGGATGTGTCCGCTGTCGTTAAGTCCGTATCGGATACGGAAGTATCCGTCATTCAGGGCGATGTGGACGGTGCAGTGGCAAGCCTGTCCTATGATAAGGATCAGCTAATCGGCTATCTCCATCTGACGGAGGAGCCCTCCGCGGAAGTGGAGCCTGTCGAGGAACCCACCGAGGAGATTCCGGAAGAGACTGAGGAAACCGAACCCGCCGAGGAAATTTCGGAGGAAACTGAGGAAACCGAACCCACCGAGGAGACCCCGGAATCGGTAGAGGAAGCAGAGTTCACCGACGGTGTTTCCCTTTATGCGGCCGCGTCTGATGGCGCGGAGGTTCTGGTAAGCGGCAATCTTCCGGAAGGCGCGGAGGTGACGATTGTTCCGGTTGTTCTCTCCGAAGCAGAGCTGAACGGATATCTAGGAACGGATTCGGGCATATCGGTTCAGAAATACGTTGCCTATGACATCACCATCTTTGTGAACGGTGAGGAATGGCAGCCGGATGAAACAGTATCTGTAACGATCAGCAGACCGGCAATTCAAATCGATGAAAAGGACAATTTCGAGGTCGCCCATGTGGATTCGGCGGGCAACACGGAAAATGTGAACGCGGAGATGACCCCTGAGGGAGACGTTCTGTTCGACACCGACGGCTTCTCACTGTATATCATCTATACATATACGGTTGATTTCCATTACAGCGATTTTACATACAGCATTCAGGGTGGTGACAGCATTCTGTTGTCTAAGCTGTTTGACGCACTGGGAATCGATGTGGGTATGGCGGATGTGGTCGATGTCGAGTTCAGTGACGAGACCCTGATCCGACTGGAAAAGCTGAACTATGACGACGGCTCGTTTGACTGGCGGCTGTTCTCGCTGAAGGCGTTCGACACCGATGAGGAGCTGACGGTAACGCTTGCAAGCGGCGACATTGTCCGCATTCACGTTACCGACGCGCTCGGCGATATTGTTACACCTTCCACAGGAATGAAGACCAATTATGTAGACGAATATGATTCTGCAGAAGATTTCCCCACCAGCTCGGCAAATGACTGGCAGGTGGTAAGCCAGAATTATGCAACGGTCAAGGCCGGCGACGGGGTCTACTCTTATTCTTCTGACAACGCCGTGCGACTCCAGAAAGCAGTAATCCCCACGGACACAGAGAACGAGTTCCAGGTTTATCTGAACGTGCAGCCGAGGCTCTCCTGGATGGAATTCTTCAAGAGCCTTGACAACTATCAGACCCATAACAAATCCAGTACCTTCAACCCAAGCTCCGGTGTCTCAAGGCTGTTGTCTCAAGAAGAATACGATAATCTTTCCGCTTCTACCAAGGGCCTTTTCTCTCCGGTCAGTGTAACATATGACCTTGGAGACGGAAGAACCTTTACGGTTGTCCGCTACGGCAATTTCACCGGCGATGGGAAAGAGGCTATTCAAAACGTTCCCAACGGCTCCTATGCATGGACAGCCGAAAAATTCAGTACCTACGGATTGGTTAGTGGTATTAACTGGAGAAGTCTGACAGAAGCTTATGAGGACGGTCAGTCTCTTTCTCTCACAGTTGATATGAGCAGCGTAGCACAGAGGTTTGCCTTTGCCACGGATCCGGTTTATCCGCAGACGGTCACCGACCCAATGGGGCAGGATATCATCTATCAGGGGGAGATCTCTTTTGATAAGGGCGCGTTGAGCGAACCGACCGTTGGCAGTAAGGGTGGTACCCTGGTATGGACGCTTCCAGTTGCTGAATATCCTGATCCTCCGTACTTCAGCATCCACACCGAAGAAGGAACGATCCCGGGAACAAATACCCCCGGTGAAGTGACGGTTTTGGAAAATGTGACAATTGCAGAGGTAGACGGCAAGCTTACCGCTTACTATACAGGGGTGCTGGAGGGACGTTATGGTATCTCATTGGATGTAAGTCACAGCGCTGCGCCGCTTAATAACTCTCCTGCAGATTCCATTGTTTCTACGAACGGCACAACGACGCTGGATTATGACGTTGGTCAGATCAGCGGCAATACCGCGTATTTCCCCATCCCGGAGGTTCGGGGACTTCTGTATGACATTACATTCATCAAGCTTAACGAGGAAGGCCGCCAGCTTGCCGATGCCGTATTTGCCCTGTATCAGTCGGACGGCACAACGCCGGTTCTGGACAGCAGCGGCAACCCCATGACCGTGACGACCACAGCAACCGGCATCAGTCGGTTCCCGGTGTTGCCGCAGAGTGACAATCCCGGATTGCCCTATGGTGACTATGTGTTGAAGGAAACGCAGGCTCCGGCTCATTATACCACCCCGACACAGAACGCATGGACGATAAGACTGTGCTATACGGATGCGGGAGCATTGTTGGAACCGGATGTTTCACCCTATGAGCACAATATGCGCTACACCGGCAATGATACGAACGGCCAGTGGCGGATTACGAACCCCAGAAAACCATTCTATTACACAGTGGAAGTCATCAAGGTGGATGAATCGGGCAATCCGCTTCCCGGCGCAGGGTTCTCTGTTGTAGATCCGGTGAATGCCGGTCAAACATTGACGGGCGAAACCGACACCGACGGTAAATACCTGTTTGACGCGAACTTTACCGCCAACATTGCCTACATATTGTCGGAGGTTTCACCTCCGGGTGGATACTTCAGTCTCCCAGCAAATATTCAGTTCAGGGTTGATGAGGACACCAGCGATGATACCTACACGGTTGTTTTCATAAACAGCGGGGATTTTGCAGGAACGGTATCGCTGAATCTGAAGGAGACCGGAACCGGAGACAACACGAAATATACACTTGAGGTAACGATACAAAACCAGGCAACTTATAAACTTCCGAATGCCGGCGGATCCGGCACACTGATCTACACATTAAGCGGAATTCTCCTTCTTGGAACCGCTTTAATGGTTGGTTTTTGCACGAGGCGCAAGCGTGAAAGGAGGGCGGCGAGATAAGCACCTCCTACGCGGCGAAATACGAAGCGCCCGGCAAAGTCATATACACATATAATTCTAAATGAAGAAAGGATTTCTATCATGAAAACAAAGAAACTGTTAGCTGTCCTGCTGTCCTTTGTTATGTTACTGGCAATGGGCACCACGGCGTTCGCGGCAACCAATGTTCCGAAGGCCACCGATACGGCGACTGTCACCATCAAGAATGTCGAAGAGGGCGCAACCGTTACCCTGTACCAGATCGTAGCACCCGTTTATAACGATGCTGGCCTGAAAGGATATGAGCTGGTCGTTGCTGACACTATCGATGACATTGAAGCTCCTACAACAGATGAAATCGCAGACCTCGCGAAAGCCGCAACAAGCAGGAAAGACGGTATTACCGCTAAACCTGATGCGACGGTTAAAACGACGTATACTGCGACCGTCGGTGCCGGTATGTACCTCGTTCTCGTTGAAGGCTCCGGCGCTACGGTCTATAACCCCATGATCGTTTCCGTGAATTATGATAAAGATAGTGCTCCCGAAGGTGGAGAGGTTGATGCTCAGACCAACTGGGTGCTGAACAACGTAACGGCGTATGCAAAAAGCGGCACTCCTGGTATTGATAAGAAAATCACAAGCACTGACAGCAACAGGTACGCGAATTCTAACGGTGGCGACGTTGCAATCGGAGATACCGTTGATTTTGAAATCGACACCGCCATCCCTTCCTACAGCAACCAGTATACGAGTCTTAAGTTCGATATCACCGATACTCTAAGCGTCGGTTTTGACGCGGCGAGCAAAATTGCTGTTATGGTGGACGGAAGCAGTGTCGCCGCGGGCACTGACACCTACAGTGTGACTACCGACACCAGCACTTTCACGGTAAGCTTCACTGATGCTTATATCCGCGCAAACGGCGGCAAGGATGTTGTTGTGACCTACTCCGCAACTGTCAATTCGAGCGCCGGACTCAACTACGATGCCAACACCAATACCGCAACGATCAAATTCTCCAACGATCCCACCGATTCCACCAGCTATGGCGAAGTGCACGATGAGACCTATACATACACCTTTGCAATCGACGGCATGCTGGGCGGCACACAGACCGAAAAGACCTACCGGACTCACGAAGTTATCAAGGTTTATGAGGGTGGAGATGTTGAAGTGATCAGTGCAGATACGGCACTTCTCGATGAAATCACGGTAAAGAATCCCCTCGCCGACGCTGTATTTACCCTGACCAAAACCGACGATCCCACTAAAGTGTATACCGCTACATCTGACAGTAACGGTTATCTGGCAGGCTTTACCGGACTTGATGCAGGCGAATACGAATTGGTTGAAACCACTGCCCCGGCAGGGTATGTTACCGATACAACCAAACACACCGTGAAAATTTCTGCAACATACAACGATAACGGTACTTTGGCATCCTATTCGATCTCTATTGACGGCAAGGTGACCTCCACTTATGAGGCAACCTATGACGACACCACTCCCACCATCACGCAGTTGGAAGGTACGCAGAGCACCCTGACCATTGAAAACACGAAGATCCCGGCTCTGCCTTCTACCGGTGGTATCGGTACAACGATCTTCTATGTTACCGGTTCTATCCTGCTCGTTGGTGCGGCCGTCCTGCTTATCACAAAGAAGCGCATGAGCAACAAGGCGTGATTCATACAAACCAAGTTTGATGTATTCATGACTAAACAAAACTAAGTAAAGTTATACTGCGTACAGCGGCGGGGCATCCGCCTCGCCGCTGCCGTGGTACAACACGAAGGAGAATCCCACTGTGAAGGAACAAATAAAAAGCCGATCTGGCTCCATACTGCTTGTCTTAGTTGCTATTGTGGGACTGTCCTTGCTGCTGTACCCGAGCCTATCGAATTACTGGAATAGTATTTATTCAACCCATGCAATATCTGTTTATTCCGAGAGGGTGGCGGCAATCTCGGAGGAAGAGTATACGGATATATGGGAAACAGCCTGGAACTACAATAACGGCATCCGCTATGGCAGCCAAGAACACATTCTGAAGGATCGCGATAGGCATACTTATGAGAATCTTTTGAATATCAGCGGGGATGGCGTTATGGGATATATGGAAATCCCGAGCATCAAAGTTACGCTTCCTATTTCCCATGGCACATCTGACGAGGTTTTGGAAAGAGGCGTCGGACATGTGGATTGGAGTTCCCTTCCGGTCGGCGGAAAGAGTACTCACTGTGTGCTCTCCAGCCACCGTGGATTGCCAAGCGCAAAGCTTTTTACGGATTTGGATAAGCTTGAGCTTGGTGACACATTTATGCTCTTCATTTTGGACGAGGTACTTACCTATAAGGTAGATCAGATCCTGATTGTTAAGCCGGAGGAGACCGAAGCCCTTTCTATTACAGAGGGCGAGGACTACTGTACACTGGTCACATGTACCCCTTATGGAATCAACACTCACCGGTTATTGGTAAGGGGACACAGAATAGATAATGAGGACGATGCGGCTACTGTTCATGTGACATCGGAAGGCGTTGTAATAGAGCCTCTGCTCATCGCCCCGCTTGTCGCAATTCCGATGCTGATTATCGTGTTTATCATTATATTGGCGTTGGATAAAAAACATAAAAACCTCACAATGGAGGATGAAGAAAATGGAACGAAATAAACGAATCAGTCGCAAGTTAATCAGGGGCCTTTTGCTGTGTATGATGGTTTTTGCTCTTGTTGCACCATCAACCGTTTTTGCAGCTGGCCCGATTGAGCCCAATCGGGATATCTCTTTAACGGTCTCCTATAAGGATGGTACAACACCGATTGCCGGCACAAACTTTGATATTTACAAAGTCGCAGACATGGATGAGCATGCGAAGATGACCTTGACCAGTCAATTCTCGTCTTATCCGATTGATACCGATGGGTTGGATCAGAAGGGCTGGCAGGAGCTTGCCACCACTTTGAACGGCTACGCAAAGAGAGATAACCTGACCGTGTCCAAAACGGCGGTTACTGACGAAAACGGAGAATTTACTGTAACCTTGCAGCCAGGACTATATTTGGTTATCGGCGAGAAAAAAACGATTGGCAATTATACTTATTCTCCTGCCCCATTTATGATCTTTCTTCCGGGCAGCAATACTACGGATAATACCTGGGATTATAATGTTGCGGCTGATGTGAAATATACGAAAGAAAGAAACCCCAATCCCCCCACACCTCCTGATCCTCCTACACCTGTGGTCGTTACCAGAAAAGTCCTTAAAATCTGGGATGATAACGGCTTTGAAACACAAAGACCAAAATCCGTCACTGTGCAACTTCTTTGTGACGGCAAGGTGTACGATACGCAGGAGTTGTCTGAAGAAAATCTCTGGCGTTATACATGGTATGATCTACCAGAGGAGCATGAATGGCTCGTCGTTGAAAAAGAACTGAGCGGCTACTACATAAAGGTCTCACAGGAAGGAATTACATTCACTATTACCAATAAATATATTGTTCCTTTGGCTGTAGATGATCCGCCTGTTGTGAAAAAGGTTGTCGGAGACACGCCTAAATCGCCTGCTACTTTTACCTTTGTGTTCCAACCGAATAAGGATACCAATCCAATGCCGGAGGGCAGCACTGGTAATACAAAGGAAATCTCCATCACCGGTTCCGGATATAAGGAGATTGGGAAAATTACCTTCACTGAGCCTGGCGTGTATTCATACACAGTATATGAAAAAGACTCGGGAGTCACGGGATATACCTATGATAAAACAGTCTACACGATTACATATACAATAACCGAGAAAGACGGAGAACTTCTTGTAAATAGGAAAATCACCGAATCGAATGGTAAAGAGGTTGATTCACCGGTATTCACAAACAGATACACTGAAAAACCTATTCTCCCGCAGACTGGTGTGCTGTGGTGGCCGGTTCCGATGCTGTTTTGTACAGGTCTTCTTTTCTGCATCATAGGAATCATTAAACGGAGACTGCGTAAGGATGAAGAATAATAACGAAAAAAGAAAATCTGGTTCGGGACTTATCATGGTAGGGCTGCTGCTGATAGCAGCAGCCCTTTTTCTTACAGGAAAAAATATATGGGATATTTCAAATGCCAAAGCCGCATCACAAGCGGTGTTGGCAGACTTGCTGCCGGTCGTTGAAGCAGCAGAGGAAACGAATGCCCCCAAACAATCTGATGAAATTATAGCAAAACAAGAAACTATCATTCCCGATTACATTCTGAATCCGGATATGGAAATGCCAACAGAGTTGATCGATGGGAACGAGTATATAGGAATCATATCTATCCCGGGTATAGATGTTGTCCTCCCTGTTATGGAGAGTTGGAGCTATCCGAATCTGAAAATATCTCCTTGTCGTTATAATGGTACAGCTTATAAAGAAGATCTCGTTATTTGTGCACACAACTATGAGGCACATTTTGGAAATCTCAAATATCTGGATATCGGCTCTCTAATCCAGTTTACAGATATGGATGGAAATGAGTTCCGTTATGAAGTCGTAGAGATTGAAACGCTTCAGCCGACCGCAATCGAAGACATGATCTCCGATGATTGGGATTTGACTTTGTTTACCTGCACTGTCGGCGGAGCGTCAAGAGTTACCGTCCGATGCTTACTGCAGGATAAAAAGTTATGAAGCAGGATCTTACCGGGAGACGCTTTGGACAATTAACAGTAATATCTCGGAATTCTCAATTAGAGGATCGTTACTACACATGGAATTGCCAGTGTGACTGTGGCGGTGAAATCATTGTAAACACTAAACGCCTCACCCGCGGTACAATTACCAACTGCGGCTGCATTCCGAAAACAACGGGTCGATGTGGCACTATTCCTGCGGATTTAACAGGCAAAGTATTTGGAAGTCTAACGGTTTGGGAGCGCGCTGAAAACAAAGGCTCCCGTACCGCATGGCTATGTAAATGTGAATGTGGGAATGAAGTAGTTGTGACCACACAAAGTTTGAGAAAGAGCAGCACAAAGAGCTGCGGCTGCAAATCCTATGATGCTCCGTATTACCGCGATCTGACCGGACAGCGCATTGGTTTTCTAACTGTTATAAGGAAGACAGACAAGCGAGATTATAAAGGTTCTGTTTTATGGCAGTGCCACTGTGATTGCGGAAACGATGTTCTGTATTCGGCAGACATGCTTCTGCATGGTGGAGTAAAAAGTTGTGGATGTTATCGGGAAAATGAGATTTGCGGGAAAATCAACGATACGCTGCATCGGATAGACGGTACCTGTATAGAAAGGCTCAACCTCAAGAAAGCTCGATCAGATAATAAGAGTGGACATATCGGGATACAGAAGATTAATGAAAATCATTATCAGGCGCACATTGGTTTTCAAGGAAAAAAATATTATCTCGGCACCTTTCCGACGCTGGAAGAAGCAATAGAAGCCCGCCAACGTGGTGAGTAAATGCACTTGATTTTTTTGGAGAAATACTATCGGGAATCAGCTGAAGGAAAAGAGGGTCACGAAGAATAAAGGAAAGAAATATAAAGAACGGAATATGACAGAGGGAAAAACGCTCTGTCTCATAAATGATATCTGCGTATGCTGCAGAGTGTCTGTTGATGAGGGTACGATGGTGTGTCAGGCGTCTTTTGCTAACGCAGAGAAGAAAAAAACATGCAACGGTCAAAAAAGAGAGCGGTATTGCCATGGAACAGAAGAAAAAAGAATACAAAAAGCCACAGATAGTTTTCATTGATGTTAAAAAACGGGCTGTAACTGGTACTCCGGAAATGGTTCGGGATATTTCTACACGTTTCGATCAAATTGTTGGAGAGCTTGCGACAGAAAAGGACAACAATTATGCGACAAAGCTTCTTTGATTATTGCAAAGAGAATAATAGAAATGACTTACTCGCGCAATGGGATGATCTGAAAAACCTGCCCTTAACACCGAAGAATGTTACGCGAGGGTCAAGCCGGAAAATATGGTGGATCTGTGAAAACGGACATCATTGGGCTGCTGCCCCATGTTCACGCATCGGCCAGAAGTCGGGATGTCCCGTCTGTGCCGGAAAGAGGATTATACCAGGAGAAAACGATTTGGCGACATTGTTTCCTGAAATAGCGGCAGAGTGGGATGCAGAAAGAAATAAAAATCTCAGCCCGAAGGATATCTCCGCATATACGCACCGTAAGGTTTGGTGGAAGTGTCGTACATGTGGCGCAGAATGGACGGCGGTTGTCAAGTCGAGAACCGGAACAGGCAAAGTTGGTTGCCCCTATTGTGCCAATAGAGCAGTACGGCGCGGTGTGAATGATCTCATGACAACACACCCAGATTTAGCTATGCAGTGGAATGATGAAAGGAATGAAGCGCTGACACCCACAAATGTTACAGCAGGATCAAGCAAGAAAGTTTGGTGGAAGTGCGAAAAGGGACACGAATGGCAGGCTACGATAGCCAGCAGATCCAGTGGCACTGGTTGCCCTATATGTTCTGGAAAAAGAATAATCGCAGGAGAAAATGATCTGGAAACAGAGTATCCGAATATTGCAAAAGAGTGGCACCCCGTAAAAAACAACGGCTTGCTGCCCAACGCAATAACTGCAAAGAGCAACAAGTATGTGTGGTGGCGCTGCGACAAAGGACATGAGTACAAAGCTGTCGTATCCTCGCGTACTGGAAGAGGGACTGGCTGTCCATATTGTGCAAACCGAAAAATACTGGTTGGATTCAATGATCTCACAACGACCCATTCGGACATTGCGGCAGAATGGCACCCGACAAAGAATGATATTCTTCCAACGCAGGTCACATCCGGCTCATCAAAGAAAGCGTGGTGGAAATGCCCGAAGGGGCATGAATACCAGGCTACGATCTACTCCAGAACTTCACAGCACACAGGGTGCTCAGTTTGTGCCAACAAGGTCATCGTTGCAGAAGATAACAGTTTGGAAGCGCTCTTTCCAACGATTGCTGCAGAGTGGCATCCAACGAAAAACGGATCGCTAAAACCAAGCGAGGTATCTGCTGGAAGCAATAAAAGAGTGTGGTGGCAGTGCGAAAAAGGACATGAGTGGATGGCTCAGGTCAGCGGAAGAACCGTGAAAAAAGCCGCCTGTCCGGTATGCATGAACAAAAAGGTTCTCGTAGGTTTTAACGATCTTGCAACAACACATCCGAAAATCGCCGCACAGTGGCATCCGGTTTTGAACGGAAAACTTACGCCGCAAATGTTCACCTTCGGGAGTAATCAGAGAGCATGGTGGAAATGTGAGGCCGGGCATATATGGAAAGCTCCAATTAACAGAAGGGCAGGCAAGGAGATGTCCCGTTGCCCCGTTTGCTACGGAAAAATAAGCTTAACAAGCCGCCTCTATTATGAAAGTGTTTCTGAAATGCTTGAGAAACAGGCAAAAGACGGTATGGCGGATATCGCAGAAAAACTGGAACTGGTGCTGAGCAAAAAATGAATAAAGTTGAGCATGCCGAGAAAGTAGCGAAAGGAGCGTACCGATATGTCAGAAATAAGACCGACGATTGAAGTAGGATTTCGCATCGGTATGCTCACCGTCGAAAAACGAACTGCTGAGAAAAAGAACGGATACTCCGTCTGGCTCTGCCGATGCGACTGCAGAGGAGAAATCACTCTGGACACACGCTGCTTACAGCGGGGAACCGTCAGAGATTGCGGCTGTGTCACAAGAGTGAAACCGGGCACGACGGATATCACCGGAATGAGATTTGGAAAGTTGGTCGCACTTGAACAGACAGATGAGCGTAAGTATTCTGGCGGTGTGGTATGGGTCTGCAAATGTGATTGCGGTAATATATGCAAAGTTTCCATTAAACAATTACAGGCCGGCTACCGGAAAAGCTGCGGATGTCTCAGTCATCCCCCGCTGAAAGATTTTGTTGGAAAAAAGTTTGGAATGCTGACCGTTATAGAATATGCCGGAAAATCCAAGGGAATGCATCAGTGGAAATGTAAATGCGATTGCGGCAATGAAGCGATAATCGGACAAACACGACTTCAAAATGGGAAAACAAAGAGTTGCGGCTGTATGCAAAGCAAGAGCTATCTCAGCAATATCGGCATTACTGAAGGTACATCTGTGAGCATGTTGGAATATCACAAGACGCACATGTCACCGCATAACACCAGTGGGTATACCGGTGTTTATTGGGGTAAAAAGAATAGTAAATGGATCGCACAGATTGAGTTTAAGGGAAAGACGTATCACCTGGGCAGCTTCTCGAACAAAGTCGATGCCATTGCCGCCAGACAACGCGGAGAAGAGATGATAGATGACTTTTTAGAGTCGTTCTACATAAAGAATCCAAACTGGAAACAGAGAAAGGAAATGGACATGAACAAGAAAGAGCTTATCACAGAGATCGCCAAGCGTACCAGCACGACACAGAAAGAGGCCGAAAAAGGTTTGAACACATTCTGCGAGATCATCAGAGAACAACTCATTGCCAACAGAAAGGTACAAATTCCCGGCTTTGGCATCTTTGAAGTGCGGGAGCGTGCCGCCAGAACCGGTAAGAACCCCAGAACCGGTGAGACGGTAGAAATTCAGGCGACAAAAGCGCCTTCGTTCAAAGCCGGAAAAGCTCTTAAAGACAGCGTTAATATTTGATAGAACATGTTTTTTAAGAGGGTAATATTGGGACTGAAGGTTTCTGAGGTCGAAGCCTATATTCAAGAATCGAAAGACCAAATTGAAGAAAAAGATAAGACGATTAAGGAGTTGGAGAATCGAATCAGGCGCTTGGAATTCGATAAGGATGACCTTGCGACAGAGCTGAATGTGTACAAAATGATTCACGCGAGCAAAACAAATGAAAAAAATGAGGAGAAAGCTTAGTTAAACGGAGGTTTTACTATGACGGAATTTTTGAATACCATCCTTACTTGGGTGACAAGCACCGGCATAAAAGTGGTGATAGCACTGGTAATCCTGCTGGTTTCTTTCAAAATTATCAATGCTGTGTTTAAGAAACTGGGGCAGAAGTTGGTCTCCGCCAGGAATTTGGATCAAACACTGACCAGAACCCTTTGCAATGCAGGAAAGATTGCGTTGAAGATTCTTGTGGTTGTTTGTCTGATTGGTTATCTTGGCATCGAAACGAGTGGGATTTCCGCAGTGATCGCTTCTTTGGGCGTCTGCGTCGGCTTGGCTGTCAACGGAACGCTGAGTAACCTTGCCGGTGGCGTGATGCTTCTACTGACCCGCCCTTTCAAAGTTGGCGATTATATCAAAGCTCAGGATCAGGAAGGTGTTGTTGAGGATATACTTATCTGCACTACAAAGATCAACACCTTGGACAATAAAGTTGTCTATCTTCCGAATAGCAGTCTGTCAACCGGCACAATCGTTAACTATTCTGAGAAAGAGCTGAGAAGAGTCGATTTCGATTTCTCGGTCGCAGGCAACGATCCGACCAGGGTTCGTGAGTTACTTCTGAGCATCTGCGAGAAGGAAGCTCTTGTGTTGAAAGATCCTATTCCGTTTGCACGTATTTCCGATTACGGAGCCGGCAACGGTGTGAAAGTAACGCTTCGTGCGTGGTGCAAATCGGCTGAGTATTGGGATACATATTTCGCCTTGCTGGACAGTATCCAGCAAACCTTTGATGCTGAAGGTATTGTAATTCCCTTCAATCAGCTTGATGTACATATCAAGAACTAATAAAAAGCAAGGTATCACATACAGTGGGTTATTGTGTGGATAATTTGCGGTGGTAAGGAATTGGTAATAATGCTGCCACAAAAGGCAATTAAGTGAAATGAGAAGAACAGTGAGCGGCCTGTTCGGATTAGGATAATGAGAAGCTGAACACCACAATATCACCATTATCATACAGAAGGCAGTTGGGCTCTGAGGTCAGAGCAAAGGTATGGTAAAGAATACCTTAAAATTAAACGCAATTGCATGGAAGGCGAAAAGAAGAGGAAAACGCAAGATTGCAGTGGGCTCGCTTGAGATAGTCAGAAAAAAAGAAAAAATGATAAGAGAAGAGGTGCTATTGTTATGGCGCGAGGAAAATACAAAAAGAGACGAGAACATCGGACACAGCAGCAAGTGCCCATTCAATCTCTCGGGTTCTCAACAAGGCTGCAAAACCTATTAGAAGCTAACGGTATAGTGAGTTTAGCTGATTTGATGGATAAATCCGATTTCGAATTGCTAAGCATTAAAGGGATCGGAAATTCCGCACTGGCTGAAATACAAGAGAAAAAAGCGAGTATGAGAACAACCTGCTTTCACTTTAATGGAGAACGGAAACTTGTGCAGGAGAGTAAAACAAAGGTCAGCTACTCCATTGAGTGATTGACTTCATCGTTATTTCGCGGTTTCGCAACATCTCGTTGGCAGTACCCGATTATTCTATTTGCGCAATAGATTTTGAACCCCTTATCTTATTCTCCGCCCGGTCAGAGCAGAAAAGCTTCGTGACGTTTTGAAGAAGGTTGGTGGATAGCGGCAGAACGAAAGGCCATAAAACAAGCAGGAATATGCTGATCACCACAAAAAACGTGCTGTGATGTTTCAGCTCTCTGCAATTTACAAAACAGAAACCCTAATATTTAACAAAGGAGGTAAAGCAAAAATGAAAAAAACATTATCATTCATCCTTGCAGTCGTTATGCTACTCGGATGCGTGAACATCACCGCATTCGCGGTAGACGAAAATGGATGCCCTGACTGTCACGGTACGGGGAAGATCTGCCAATCTTGTGGCGGTACCGGAGATTGTTTAAATTGCTCTGGTACCGGAAAAACAAGGTGTTCGCTGTGCTCCGGAACTGGCAAAGAAGGCTGCTTCATATGCTCAGGTGCCGGGACCGCAGACTGTGATGCATGCGGTGGTTCCGGCACGGATTATATGTCGGGGGAACCATGTGAGGATTGTGGAGGTAGTGGAAAGACGAAATGTGGAGCTTGTGCTGGTACCGGAAAAGTAAAATGTCACATCTGCTCCGGTGTCGGAGAAGAAGACTGCTTTCTTTGCTCAGGCACTGGTGAATGCGGATCCTGTATAATCTGTACTACTTGTAACGGCACAGGAAAAGTCGCACCTGCCGAAGAGCAAAAGGAGATTCTCCCGTTCAGTCAGTATAATGTCGTTTTTGATGAAACTGACAACATGAATCACTATTACTATGAGGGAACCAACTTTACAATCACGGGTTCTTCCTTGGTTGATGAACGCGGTGTTGTCGCTGGTAATAAATGGTACCCATTAACCGTCAAATCGAATGACCCCGCTGTTATAATCACCCGAGTGGAAGCTGTAGTTAGTTATTTCGGTGAAGACTATGAATTGGTTGGTATCGACAAAGGCGAAAAGATGGAATTGGACGAAGTTGAGAATGGAACCACCGTTCACATCAATAATATTGATTCCGATTCATTCTCATTCGTAGGCGGTGAAGGTACGGCTTCGTTCAGTAATATTATCGTATATTATGTCGGTACTCCCAACACATGTGAACACTCTTTCACCGGAGAATACCTGAATAATGGTGATACCCATTTGAGAAAATGTGCGTACTGCGATGCATACGGTGCTGAAGAGGCACACACATTTGTTAAACATAAGTGTGTGTGCGGTGCAATGGAAACTGTTCAAAAGAGTGAGCTTTTGCAGTTTAATATGAATAACATAAACGACGATAATACATATACTTATGTAGGCAACGATTTCACACTGTACAACTCACCGGCACCGTTTGGATATGGTATGAACGTCGGCGGAACATCTCAGCTGACAATAACAAGCAACGATCCGTCTCTCGTCATAAACCGGATTGAGGCTGTTGTTTATATGGCAGGCACACATTATAACACGATAATTCCCAGTAGCGGTGTAAAACTTGAAAAAGGTGGCGTGGCGAACGGAACGACCGTTCATGTCAATAACATTGACGCTTCCACTTTTTCGTTTACCGGTCTCGGTGACAACGGCTGCAAGATGACCGATATTACCGTATTCTATACAAATGGCGAACTGATACACAAATACAACGGTGAGTACAAAGATAACGGTACCACGCATTCCCCCAAATGTACGGAATGCGATGAATACGGTAAAGAAGAAGCTCATGACTTCAGTGGTGATTACAAAAACAACGGTGAAACACACTCTCAAAAATGCACGGTATGCGGTGTGTACGGTCCGGATGTTCAGCATATCTACGAAAATGGAGTATGTGCTTGCGGAGCTGAAGATCCGTCTGAATTCGTGATTACCGAAGACGGCACGCTCATAAAATACAATGGATTGGGCGGTGACATTATTCTTCCTGCAGGTATATTGGCAATTAATGATGGAGTATTTGAAGGAAACAATACTATTACAAGTGTAGAGTTCCCGTATTACGATGGAGAAAACGTAATGGTTCTCGGTGCAAGCGCATTTAAGGACTGTAAGAACCTGACAAATGTTGTGCTCCCCGAAACCATAATCAGGATTGGTGCCAATGCATTTGCCGGATGTGAATCTCTTTCGAACATAACGATTTCCAATACGGTAAGTGCAAGATTCTTAGGCAACGGAGCATTTGACGCCAATTACCTTAAAACCGTATCTTTCCCCTGCTACCTTGATGAAGATACAATGGCAGATATGATGGGCAGATACGGAGATTTCACCTACAAGCAACTCGACCATAACTATGTGAACCATGAATGCACAGTCTGCGGTGCGATCAGTGACCACGACTTCACCGGTGACTGTGTAGACAACGGTGACGGTACCCATTCCCGCAAGTGCACCGGCTGTGATCAGTACGGCAGCCCGGAAGCCCACAGCTATACGGACTATGTGTGCATCTGCGGCGCGCAGGATCTGGAAACCGCAAAGGCTACGGCAACAGCCGAGATCAACGCCGCCAAGACCGATGCGAACGCAAGCATTGCGGAAGCCGCCGTTGCAGCAATCAGCAGCGCCCAGTCCGTGAATGAAATCAACACGATCAAGACCCAGGCGCTTGCCAACATGGCAAAGGCGGACGCGGAGCTTGCCGAAGCTAAGGGAGCTGCCGAGAAGGCCATTGACGCTGCCATTCCCACGGATGCTTCCGATGCAGTGAAGGCAGCCGCCGAGACAGCCAAGAAAGCCATCGATGCAGCAACCACCACCGACGCGGTGAATACCGCAAAAGAAAACGGTCTGACTGCCATTGCGGATCAGCTCGCGGCGGAAGAGCTTGCCGAAGCTAAGGAAGCCGCCAAGAAGACCATTGACGACGCAGTTCCCGCGGATGCTTCCGATGAAGTAAAGGCCGCTGCCGAGACCGCCAAGAAAGCCATTGACGCGGCAACCACCACCGACGCGGTGAACACCGCCAAGGAAAACGGTCTGGCTGCCATCGAGAATCAGATCGCAGCAGACAAGCTTGCTGCTGCTAAGGAAGCTGCTAAGAAAGCCATTGACGACGCAGCTCCCACGGATGCTTCCGATGCAGTGAAGGCAGCCGCCGAGACAGCCAAGAAAGCCATCGATGCAGCAACCACCACCGACGCGGTGAATACCGCAAAAGAAAACGGTCTGACTGCCA
>JAZRWD010000029.1:0-2221 GCA_045599525.1 Candidatus Limivicinus sp.
AGCATCCTGAGTGTTGTTGAGACCCTCAAACGCAGAAAATTGAATATTTTAGAAGGCATCGCTTCTTTGTTCACCGATAGGTCAGTCTTGTTCAACTGACCTCATCGGCGTTTCTACTTTTCTGCCTATCTGAACTGTTACGCAGAAATCGAAATTTTGTGCATAGAATGGAGCAAATAGGATGCTGAGAGCGAGCAACTTTCCGGAAAGCAGGACTTTTGTGATGTGAATATTTCGTGCATTCTGAAAAATGTATGTTACAATAGGGAGAACAGAAAAAGAGAACGATTCTGTAAATTCTATGGTTCAAAATAAGGAGAAGGAAATGCTTGTATTGAATGTTACCTATAAACTGAAGAAGGCCGGCACGGCAAAGGAGTTTTATGAGAAGATTACAGCAGCGGGAATCGAAGCGGCCAGCTGTGCGGAAAACGGAAATAGCATGTACCGCTTTTATGCTCCGATGAACGCGGATGACGAGCTGTTCCTTCTGGAGCACTGGAAGGATGAGGAGGCTCTCGCACTGCACCGGACCTTCCCGCATTATGCCGCACTGGCAGCCATTAAAGAAGATTATGTGTCGGAGACGATTATTGACCGTTCGTTTAGCAAAGAATGATTGCCTCTTTGAATTCCAATCAACCGGGCAGATCGGGCCTGTAATCGATGCTCAATAGTATTCGCCGAAAGGAAGCAAAGTATATGGGCAAAAAACGTACAGTTCGATGCATTACGGCCATCTCTATCCTGGTGTGTCTACTACTTACTCAGGTTGCCTGCGCCTTCGCGGACGGCATCACAGCAGAGCGAAACGAGGGACAGGCGGAAAGCGTGAACCAGGGCTTTTCGCTGACGATGTTGGATGTGGGGCACGGTCTTGCGCTGCTGATTGAGGCGGATGGCGAGTATCTATTATATGATGGCGGGGGAAAGGACGCATCGGCTTCCGTCGTATCGTATCTGGATCGGGCCGGGATAACGGACCTGAGCTATATTATTGCTTCGCACTATGACGAGGACCATATTGCGGGACTCATTGGTGCAATGGCGACACGGCGTGTCCAGAAGGTGCTCTGCGGTGCGTACGAAGCAGATACCCAGGTCTTTCAATCCTTTCAGAGCCGGCTGGCTGCATGTGGTGCTGAGGTGGTTCACCCGGTGACCGGAGACAGCTTTATGCTGGGTAGCGCGGAAATTGAGGTGCTGTCACCGGTATGGTATGAATACGGGAACGAAAACAATAATTCCATTGCGGTGCGAATCCGCTATGGGAAGTTTCGCTGTGTCATTACCGGTGATGCCGAAGCCGAAGCAGAGGATGACATGCGAAAGCAGAAGCTGGACCTGTCGGCCGACCTTCTTGTTGTAGGGCACCATGGCAGTGCAAGCTCGAGCACAGAACGGTTTATCGAGAGTGTACACCCGGTCGCAGCGTTGATCAGCTGCGGTGCAGTTACAGAATACGGGCTGCCGGCAGAACAGGTGCTGAATATCCTGAAAGAACGGGGAATCACGTTATTTCGGACAGACCTTCAGGGAACGGTGACCTGCTATTCCGATGGCATCGGCTTCCTGTTTGACACTGCGCCCTGCGTGGACTGGACGCCCGGTTTTGCATATGACCGGGATACGGTTGCCCGCTGGAAGGCCGGCAAGATTACCGAAGAGGAGCTGTGGAGCAAATGTCTGCAGGGTGAAGCCGGCATACCGCAGGAGGCTGCGGTAGAGGCGATGATGCCTGTCGTTATAGAAAACGGGGCATCGGAAGAGCAGATGCCGACAATAGCTGAAGAGGGCAGTGCACCGGCTTCCGTTTCCGCGGATGCGGCTATTTCGCAGAAGCTGACGGAAGAAAACTGCGCATATGTACTCAATACCAATTCGATGAAATTCCACTATTCCTGGTGCAACAGTGTACCCGGGATGAGCGAAAAGAATAAGGCTTTTTCAGATTCGACGCGAGACGAGCTGATCTCCGCGGGGTATAAGCCCTGCGGACGCTGTAAGCCGTGAGCTGTGGAGAATCCAAAGCGGACCCAAGGGAGAAAAAATGGCAACACAAAGTGCAACAAAGGAGCGAACCGGCATCCGGCTCGAGGAGCCGAAAAAATACAAGGTCATCATGCTTAACGATGATTTCACCACGATGGAATTCGTTGTGCAGGTCCTGATCGATGTATTTCGCAAATCAGAGGCTGACGCACAGCGCTTAATGCTGACG
>JAZRWD010000030.1:0-5113 GCA_045599525.1 Candidatus Limivicinus sp.
TTATATCTGTCCGGTACTTTTTCTGCTTTCTCTGTTCATAGTTTGCCGGTTTTACATAAAGGTCCAGTTCCGGATGTGATTCAAAATAACGATAGTTTTCTTCGCTTTCGTACCCGGAGTCGTATACAACTCTGCGCACCGAGTATGCTGACCGCAGCTGTTCCATAAACGGAATCGTTGTCCGGGTATCTGTACGGTCTGCCGAAACATAGGTCCCTACGATATATTCGCTGACGCTTCTTCAATAAAAGTTGCCCTTGTTGAATGATGCTCCACAACGAATGCAAGTTACTCTTCGATTTGCCATGAATAACCCCTCCTTAGTCTTTATGGTTGAATAATAGCAAGTATTCAACCATAAAGCAAACACTTTTGGAGAGTCCCTCAAGGAGATCAGGAGCCCAAGGGTTCCGTCGCAAGTAGCTCCGCCCCTACTTGTAAACAGAGGCGATTATCGATATAATATACATATCGTCAGTAACCGGAACGAATCCGGCCTGTATAAGATGAATGGAGGAAAAACAATGAAAAAAAGGCTATTGGTTCTTTTGGCTGTCATGGTCTTATTCTCCCTGTCGACTGTGGCTTACGCTGCAGGGGGAAACGGCAGCGGCGGCGGTAATGGCGGTGGCGGTGGTAACGGCGGTGGAAACGCTTCCCCTCTCACCGTTGAGAAAACCAGCGTCGAGGAGGGCAAGGCCATCGGCGCAGAGGACTCTGTCACCGTCGTGTTTTCCAAGAATGTCTGCGCCGCGGGCGTCCGTGAAGCGAACGCAAAGCTCGTCACCCTGACGGATGCGGACAAGGCTGAGGTTGCAATCAAAGTCGAGCTGGCGGATGACCAGATCGAGCCGGACAAAAAGAATGACATCGTCATCACCCCGGAAGAACCCCTTGCCGCGGGTGAATATACGCTGACGATCAAGGCCGGTGTTACCGCAAAGAACGGAGCCAAGCTCGCTGAGGACTTTGTACTCACCTTTACGGTTAACCCGTGTGCGGTGGTCGGGGAAGAGGGTGGCCTCTGTGGCGGTGCTTCCGTCTGCTGCGCGTGCTGCAGCTGCAAAGCGTAAATGAAAACTCGTCCGGGAGTTCAATGGATTGCGGCAATTGTCTCGGTTGCCGCAATTTTTATCGTAAGCATCTGCGTAGGCCGTTTTCCCCTCACCCCGCCGGAGGTGGTAAAGACCATTGTCCAGAGCGTTACGGGCCATGATTTTGGCATGGGGAGAAGTGCCGTTGCCATTGTGATGAACAACCGCCTGCCCAGAGCATTGGCCGGCGCGCTGGTGGGCGCTGCGCTGGCTGCCAGCGGCTGCGCTTTTCAGGGGCTTTTTCAGAACCCCCTCGTCAGCCAGGGCGTTCTGGGTGTTTCCTCCGGCGCAAGCTTCGGCGCGGCACTGTCCATCCTTCTCTTTTCGGTTAGCCGGTTCGCGCCCGTTTTTGCTTTTGTTTTTGCCATTGTGGCGGTATGGATGAGCTTTCTTGTCGCGAAAATGTGCGGTGAGGTCACCTCACTCATGCTTGTTCTGGGCGGCACCATCATTTCGTCTATTTTCTCGGCTCTCCTGTCGTTCCTGAAATATGTGGCAGACCCGAACAACCAGCTGGCGTCCATCGTCTTCTGGAACATGGGCAGCCTGGCGTCCATTGAATCTGCCGTTTTCCCCTTTGCCGCCGCAGCTATGCTGGCAGGACTGGCTTTGCTCCTGCTATCCGCGTGGGCACTGAATATTCTCTCCATGGGGGATCAGGAGGCAAAAAGCCTTGGCCTGCACGTGACCGGCACGCGTGTCATCGTGGTGGCGGGGGCAACGCTTGCCACGGCGGGTGCTGTCAGCATTGCGGGCACCGTTGGCTGGGTGGGGCTTGTCATCCCGCATATTACCCGTTTTCTCATCGGGAGCGACAACCGCAGGCTTATTCCCTTCAGCATTTTCCTTGGCGCCGCGTTTATGATGTTTATTGATATGCTCTCCCGCACGATTACCGGGGGCGAGATCCCCCTCGGGATACTCACCTCCCTCATCGGCGGCCCGTTCTTCATCTACCTTCTGCGAAGATATAAAGGAGGTGGCTGGAAATGAGCCTTCTGGAGGTAAAGGATCTCGCGTTTTCTTATGGAACAAAACCGGTTTTTTCCCACGTCAGCTTCCGCGTGGAAAAGGGGCAGATCTTCTGCCTTGTCGGGCCGAATGGCAGCGGAAAGACCACCGTTGAGCACTGTCTCCTGACGCATATGAAGCCCCAAAGCGGGGAGATCCTTCTCCGCGGAAGGAAGATCGCGGATTATTCCCCTGTGCAGTTGGCCGCGGAGCTCGCCTATGTTCCGCAAAACCACACCCGGTCCTTTCCCTATCAAACGGTGGATGTGGTCACCATGGGGCGCACACGGCAGCGCCGGTTTCTGCAGCCCGGCGGGGATGACCGGGACAGCGCCATACGATCTATGGAGCTTCTCGGTATCGCCCACCTTGCGCAGGTGGAATACAGCACGCTGAGCGGCGGTGAGCTGCAGCTGGTGCTGCTGGCCCGTGCCCTTACCCAGGATAGCGAGATCCTCGTTCTTGACGAGCCCGCAGCCCATCTGGATATTAAACGCACACAGGATATCCTGCTGCTTCTGGCAAAGATCGTCCGGGAGCAGGGGAAGACGATCATCCTGACCACCCATGATTTTAACCACCCTCTCCTGCTGCAGGATGAGGGAACAGATGTACGCATGGCGCTCATGCATGACGGCCGCATGGAAGCCGCCGGAACACCGACGGATATTCTGTCATCCGGTATGCTGGAGCGTATTTATGGCATAAAGAGCCGTATTCTGGAAATACCCGCAGACAGACAGCGGCACTATCTTGCCGCATGGAGCGAATGAACGTGAAAAGAATCCATCCAATCGTAAGTATCCTTTTGCTGGCAGCAATCCTTCTTTCCGGCTGCGGTGCGCCGACGCCGGAGGTCGTGCCGGAAACGGGCAGGACCGTTACGGATTGTTCCGGCCGTGTGGTATCCCTCCCGTCGGAGGTCCGCTCGGTCGCCTGTCTCTATGCCTACACGGGGCATCTGACGGTGCTTCTCGGCTGTGAAGAGAGGATCGATGCCGTGGTGAAGGGGCTTAAGCGCGACCTTCTCATGGAGCGCAAGCTGGAGAATCTCGAAGAGCTGCCCAGCCCCTATTACGCGGGGGCGATCAATATTGAAGAGCTGGCCACCGTTTCCCCGGATGTGATCTTCCTGCGGGTGGAAACCCTGGCCGATTCCGGCGAAGTGGAAAAGCTGGAAGAACTGGGCATTCCCTATGTCTTTTTTGACTATGTGACGATGGAGGACCAGCTGGCATCCATCGACCTCATGGGTAAGTGTCTCGGCCGTGAAGAACGGGCGGAGGAGTATATGGACGATTACCGCGCTACCGTGGAGCTTGTGGAAAAGCGACTGGCAACGCTTGCCCCGCAGGAGCGCAAAACGGTTTACCACTCCGTGAATGAGGTGGTCCGAACCGATATTCCCGGCACCCTTTCCTATGAGGTGCTGAACGCTGCGGGGTGCATGAATGTCGTCGGTTCCGCCGACGAGCTCCGCCTTGACGGCGACAAGGGAATGGCTACCGTAGAGCAGATCTATACCTGGGACCCGGACGTTGTTCTGGCAAACGAACCCGAGGCTACAAGATATTTTCTGCAGGACGGGAAGTTCTCCGGCCTGCGCGCCGTGCAGGAGGGGCAGGTTTATCAGCTCCCTGTGGGGATCTCCCGCTGGGCGCATCCCGGCTCCATCGAGTCCCCGCTGGCGGCATTGTATATCGCACAGCTCCTGTATCCCGAACGGTTCGCGGATATCGACATGGAACAGGAGATTCATGACTTTTATCAGCATTGGTTTTCCATCGAACTGAGCGATGAGGACGTGGCCCTGATCCTCAATGGCGAGGGCATGCGTACAACACGGGAGGGCACATGAATACCTTCTACCTCTCTTTTGATGATACGGATAATCTCCAGTCCCCCGGCACGGGGCATCTTCTGTCGGATTTTCTCCACAGCAACGGTATTGATTTCGGCTTTATTTCCCGGCACCAGCTTTTCGTCAGCGCTGCTGTGCCCTACACTTCTCACAACAGCGCCATGTGCACTGTCGTGGATACGAATCTCGAATATGAGGCGCTTATTTCCCTGGCTGCCCGTTATCTGGAGGCTAAGCCGGCAACCGGCGCCGATCCGGGTCTCTGTGTTGCCGACCCGAAACGGATGACCATGCCGGAAAGCCTTGTCAACTGGGGTTACCTGGCCAAGCGTGAGGTCGTTACCAAGGAAGGAGCATATGAACTTGCCGAAAGGTGCGGCGTTCACCTGAGTGAACACGGCGGCACCGGGCAGGGAATTGTGGGCGCGCTTGCCGCTGTCGGGCTGCGCCTTGCCGGCAACGACGGAAGAGTCAAAGGAAAAAAGACGGTTCCCACCGGGAAAATGACCGTTCGTGCGCTGCTGGATGCCACGCACTTTCAGCGCGTGAGCTGCATTGGCACAGGGGAACTGCCGGAGGATGCCGTCATCCGTATTCCCGATCCCACGGTCAAGGCGGTATACCAGAATTTTGCCAGCACCATCCTTGTCACCCCCTGTGGCGGTGAATATGAACTTTTGCCGAAAAATATGGTCAAATGCTTCTGAAAAAGCGAATACCTCCCCTTTCCCGTAAACCGATGCCGTACAGACAGGAGTGTGAACATGGAAACCAATAAGGAATTTTTAGGGACAGAACCGGTTGGGAAGCTGCTGCTCCGGCTGTCTATCCCCACGGTTGCGGCACAGCTGATCAATATGCTGTATAACATCGTTGACCGCATCTATATGGGGCATATGCCCCGAGATGGTGCCCTGGCCCTGACGGGGATCGGGGGATGCATGCCGATCATCCTGCTCGTGTCTGCGTTTGCCGCACTGGTGAGCTCCGGCGGATCGCCGCGTGCATCCATCTACATGGGCAAAAAGGACATCAACACGGCAGAAAAAATACTCGGAAACTGCTTTTCTCTGCTTGCCGTCATCGCCCTTATGCTTACCGCAGCCGTGCTGCTGTTCAACCGCGAGCTGCTGCTCTTATTCGGGGC
>JAZRWD010000031.1:0-5115 GCA_045599525.1 Candidatus Limivicinus sp.
ATTGAACCAACGACACGCGGATTTTCAGTCCGCTGCTCTACCTACTGAGCTACAGAGGCGTGTTTGGTGGGAACAACTGGACTCGAACCAGTGACCCCCTGCTTGTAAGGCAGGTGCTCTAACCAGCTGAGCTATGCTCCCAAGCGACTTGCTTATAATACAGACTTTATGCCGATTTGTCAAGACCTTTTTTTGAAAAACAATAGGGAATCCTCTATAGTCCTGCGCGCCCGGCGGCGAGTGGCGGAGTCGCGCGACAGAGTCAAGCGTGGTGCAGTCGAGCATGGTACAGTCGAACGTGGTGGGTGGTGGTTCGTTTTGACTTCCTTGCGCCGGTGTGATACGATAGAAAACGAAAAGAACAGGGCGGACATATCGCCACGGCTAAACCGTGCTTCCTGTCGGCAACAGAACAGCAGCCGGACAAGCCAGGCAAGCCGGACAAGCCGGGCAGGCTACCGCGCCTGTGCGCAGAAATGAGATGCAGAATCAGAAAAGTGATGAACCGATGAAGAATATGGAAGAGCAAAACAGACAGAACTCTGCGGATGCCTTTGTGGCCAATCTGGAGAGCTTTACGGCAGAAGCCGAAAACGCAGGAAAAAAGAAAAAACATCCGGTACTCTTTACGGTGCTGTTCCTGCTGCTGGCTGTCCTGTGCATGGGGGCGGCGGCCTGGTTTAGCTTTATCACGCTTTCCCGCCATACCGTTACCTTTGTTATAGCAGATGGCGCATTGACCCGGACGGTGCTGGGAACGGAGGAATTGTCGTTCCCGGAGTGGGCCACCCCGGAAAACCTGACCTTTTTAGGTTGGGAGGATGAGCGCGGAAATATCGAGACCCGCAGCACAGTTCACGTGTGGGAGGACACGGTGTACACGGCCCGTTACCGCACGGCGCTGAACACCACGGACCACGTGCCGTATCTCTTCCCGGATGAGGATGGCCTGTTCCACGCGGATGCGCCGATGACCCGTCAGGAGGCTGCACTGGCTGTGTACTCCTTGCTGTGTGGAAAAATTCAGACGAAGGATGCTTTCCCGGATGTCGAGGAGGGCACACCCTATTATACCGCGGTAGCGCAGCTGAAGGCCCTGGGCGTGGTGCAGGGAAGCCGTTTCTATCCCGAGGACGGCATTACCCTGGCTGATCTGGTGCAGCTGCTGGCTGCCTTTTACCCCGCCTGCGGCGAGGACCTTGTGCTCAGCTGGGTTCCGGAGGAGCACGATGCCTACCGCAGCTTCTGTACGGCGGTGGCTATGGGCTGGCTGGACCCGGAAAAAGAGTACGACCCGGATGCGGTGCTGACCCGTCAGGAGGCTGTGAGGCTGATTAACCGCGTGACCGGACGGCGTGCGGCGGAGAAGCTTTCTCTGGAGGCTGTCGGCCCGATGCCGGACTGCGGCCCCTTCAACGAGGACTACCGTGAACTGGCAGAGGCTGTGGTTGCCCATCAGTATCTGTCGGGCGAGAGTGAAGTCTGGACAGACAGTGATCCGCTTCCGGTGCGCTATGTGGGGTATGCTGTGATCGACGGTCACCTGCGCTATGCCGATGAGCAGGGGCTGTTCATCACCGGAACCAATGCGGACGGCCTGACCTTCGGCCCCCATGGCTGCTATACCAGCGGAAATGCGGAGCTGGACGAGAAGGTCAGCGGAATTCTTAAGGACATCTACGACCCAAAGCTTTCTTTGGAGGAGCAGCTGCGGGCAGCCTTTGATTATATTGTGGGAAATTACGCCTACTCGAAGCACAGTGGAGACGAGCCGGTAGGAAACTCAGACGAGGACCAGGCTCTGCGGCTCTTTACCTCCCGTACGGGCAACTGTGTGCAGAATGCGGCCGGCTTCTGGGCTCTGGCACGGGGGCTTGGGGCTGATGCGGAGCTGGTTCGGGGCTATCACTTCGGCTGCCAGAACCACGGCTGGGTCGTCATCCATACGCCCGACGGGGCATATATTTGTGACCCGAGGGAGGAACGGGCAAATCCCGGTGTGCTGGACTGGTTTATGATGGACCGCCGCACCTATTATGCCTGGGGCTATCAGCCGGACCCGAACGTGATTGACGGGCAGGTGGTCGACTGCCCTGCGGCAAGGGACTGAACAGGACGAAAAAAGCGGTACCTATGGAGAGCAACGCGGTGAGAACGTTGCTGTGCCGTAGGTACCGTTTCGTTTTATTTATGCTATTTATGGATTTGGTTTATTGGTCTGGCTTTTCCGGGGCGGAAGAGCCTCAGGTGAGATAGCCAATCATCAGGCCGTGACGCTGGGCGTAAAAGCTGCACAGGCCACCGCAGGTGCCCATGGTGATCTGAGCATGCGGCCACTTTTTGCGGACTGCGACAGACAGCAGAAGAGCGCCCTTTTCATTCAGCACATGGTCAATGATGATGGGGCCACCCTTGTAGCCGGAGTTTTCCAGCTCTTCCATAACAGCAGTGATGGCGTGAACCTCGCCGCGGGCTTTCGAAAAAATGTCCACTGTGCCCTGATCGGACGCACGGCCGATGGCGCGAAGACCCAGACGGCCGGCAACGAAACCGGCGATGCGGCTCATTCTGCCGTTTTTCACCAGGTTTTCAAAGCTGCAGAGAACAAAAAGGAGGTTAGAACGCTCCTTTACGGCCTCAGCCCGGGCAACAACTTCTTCGAAGGTGTTGCCTTCACGGATCGCCTGCATGACCTCACGGATAATGAGAAGCATTTCACCGGCGGTGGAAAGGGAATCTACAACGTGGATCTTCTTTTCGGGATGTTCTTCCAGGACCATGTCTGCGGCAGCTCTGGCACTGCTGTAGCTTCCGCTCAGGTTGCTGCTGATGGTTACGGCAATGATCTGGTCAGCCTTTTCAAACTGGTCTGCCCATTCCTGGGGGCCGGGGCAGGAAGAGGTGGTGGCACCCTTATATTCGTCCATGAATTTCATCATTGCGGACGTGTCCAGCTCAACGGTGTCGGTAAATTCGGTGGAACCGCCAAGGACCTTCAGCGGGACGGTGCTGAAAGCCGTATGCTCCGGCAGGTCCCAGACATGGTACACATTGCAGCTGGAGTCAGAAACACACATCCAATTCATAATACAACCTCTTTTTTAGACAAAGTTAATTCGAATGTATAAAAAGTATACCACATCCTGTGCGGTATGTACAGTGGTAGAAGCGCCAAAGTCAATAAAACAGAATGTTGAAATCATCAACAAAACTGCCGAAAACGACAAAAACCGGTCCCGTTGCCGATGGCAAAGCAGCGGGACCGGTTTGTTAGCCCGGCAGGAAGCGCTGAGCTGTCATTTTTGCGGAAAACGATCCGCGCAGTGGTCGGGAAGGGCTTCAGGAGAGGCGCTTCCGCAGCCGGCCGGAGACAAGGTCAACGACCCAGACGAGCAGGACCGTGCCGAAAAAGATGGCACCGGTCGTGGACCAGGCATATTTGTTCATGGAGAGGATCAGTGTTGCACCAATGCCGCCTGCGCCGACCAGCCCGAGAATCGAGGCCTCCCGGAGGTTGACGTCAAAGCGATAGAGTACCGTGGAGGCAATGACCGGCCAGAGCTGCGGCCAGATCGTGCGGACCAGGGCCGGGAGAAACCGGACACCGATGGCACGCAGTGCGGTATAGGGGCGAAAATCCAGCGCCTCAATGGCCAGGGTGAAGCGTTTGGCCAGCAGGCCGATACTGCAGACGCCCAGCGTCAGCACGCCGGCAAAGGCACCTGCGCCGGTGACTCGGATAAAGATCAGGCCGTAGATTATGAAGGGTACCGAACGGATCGCCATCAGGACCAGGCGGAAGAACAACGCCGGAAGCCGGGGCAAAAAGCGGCGGCAGTTGAGAATGGCCAGAAGCAGTGCAGGCAGAACGCCGAGCAGCGTGCCAAGGAAGGAAATACAGACCGTCTCAAACAGAAGCCGGGGAAGGCCCGTCTCACCGGTGGAGAAGAAAAAGCCGAGGTCCGGGTGCGTTATGCCGTGCAGAATGTTACGGACGATACGCGGAGCGGTATGGCTGAAATCCGGCCCGTCGAGGGTGAGGGTGCACCAGAGAATGAGCAGGGCAAGGGCGGAGAGCAGGAGCCGCAGCGCAAGAGGAGAAAGTGCCCGCCTGCCGCGTACAACAGACACAAGAAAGGTACTGAGCCACTCGATGGAGCAGACGGCGATGAACAGGAGAATGAGGATCGTGCCGACCTTTTCATACTCCCGCCAGGAGATCTTCTCGTTCAGCAGCAGGCCGATGCCGCCGGCCCCAACATAGCCGAGGATAGCGCTGTGGCGGACATTGGTCTCCAGCAGATAGAGGGCATTGGTGAGGTAGGAGGGCAGGATCTCCGGCAGAACTGCCCGCACGAAGCTGCACAGCTTCCCGGAGCCGATTGCCGTCAGAGCCCGATAGGCACCGGTCGGGGCTGCTTCGATGTCCTCATAGGTCAGGCGGGTAAGAACGGCAAAGGTAAAGATCGTGAGCGCGACGGTGCCGGAAAAGGCGCCCAGACCGAAGAGAAAGGTTGCTGCCAGCGCAAGGATCAGCGCAGGGAAGCTGCGGAGAACCTGTACGATCGGCCGCAGCACAGCCCGCAGAACGGGGCTGAACCCCAGCGTTGCCGCGCAGAAGGGCGCAGCCAGAAGGGCAAGCAGGGTACCGAGAGCGGTGCCGGTAACGGACATCCGCACCGTGGTGAGAAGCGGAGACAGAATCGCGGAGGCATAGCCCCAGTCGGGCGGGAAAAGCCGCGTGACCAGATCACCCAGATGGGCACGGCGTGCCCAGAAGAAGCGAAAGTCACAGCCGGTGAAGCGAAAGGCTGCATAGATCACCAGAAGGGTGCTGAAAAGGAGAAATCCCTGCCGAAGACGCTTTTTCCTCATCGAACGGATACCTCCGGAACAGCGGGGGATTGGTAGATCTCCGCCAGAGCGGTGGGGGTGAGTCTGTCCGGGCTATCGTCAAAGACGATACATCCACCCCGGAGGCCGAGAATGCGGTCGGAAAACTCGGCAGATAAGGTCGGGTTGTGGGAATTCATCAGCACGGTCAGGCCTTCGCTTTGCTGAAGCTCCCGCAGAAGGTCCAGAATCTGGCGGCCCGTGACCGGATCGAGGGAGGCA
>JAZRWD010000032.1:0-74116 GCA_045599525.1 Candidatus Limivicinus sp.
ATTGGCCAGCAGATCTTCGTTCGCACTAACCGCGGTGTTAGCCTGACAAGCCAGGGCACCCGGTTCCTTCACTATGCCCGCCAGGTATACCAGCAGTATGAGATTCTGGAGCGGGAATATGGACAATCTCAGGAGATCAAGCGTGTATTTGGTGTTTCCACCCAGCATTACTCCTTCGTAACCAAGGCATTTGTCGAAACAGTGAAACAGTTCGACACCAGCAAATTTGAATTTGCCATCCGTGAAACGCGAACAATGGATGTTATCCGGGATGTTGCCAATCAGCGCAGCAGTCTGGGGATTCTGTTTCGTTCTCGCCACAATAAGAAGGTGCTTTCCCGGATTCTCGCAGAAAGCCGGCTGGAGTTCACCCCTCTCATTGATTGCCACGCTTTTGTGTACCTGTGGAAAGGGCATCCACTGGCAAAGGAGAGGTCTATCACCATGGAACAGCTGCGAAACTACCCCTGCCTTTCCTTTGAGCAGGGTGATCAGAGCTCCTCTTTTTTTGCGGAAGAGATTCTCTCCGAACGGGAATATCCAAAATCCATCCACGCTACCGATCGGGCAACCATGCTGAACCTGATGATTGGTCTGAACGGCTATACTCTCTGTTCCGGCATTATCTGTGAGGAACTGAACGGCTCCGATTATGCAGCAATTCCGTATCAGGAAGACAAAGAATACCAGAATGCCCAAATGGAGATTGGCTATATCAAACGCAGAGATACTGTTCTCGATGATGTCGGAGAAACCTTCCTTCGGGAGATGGACAACTATCTGAAACCGTTCCGAAAAACACCGGAGGCATGATTTTTTCAAACATATGTAATTTATATGAAAAATAGGCAACTTCAAAGAATCGTTTGCATTATAGTTTCATAATAAGCACCGGAAAAGCAAAAAGCACTGCAAAATGCATAACATTTCACAGTGCTTTAATGGTGCGGGTAACAGGGGTCGAACCTGCACGCCTCTCAGCATGAGAACCTAAATCTCACATGTCTGCCAATTCCATCATACCCGCACGTTATGGAAAAAGCCTATTGCTAAAAGCAACAGGCTTTTTGTGGAGCGGCCTACGAGGCTCGAACTCGCTACCTCCACCTTGGCAAGGTGGCGCTCTACCGGATGAGCTAAGGCCGCATTTCTCTGGAACGTTTTGTATTATAGCATCATTTTTTCAGATGTCAAGATTTATTTTCAGAATTTAGGAGTCTGGTCTGCAGTTTCGTAGACCAGACTCCTGGTATTATTACAGCTCAAGGGTGGTTTGCTCTTCTCCCTTATCTTCCGGTTTCAGGATGGCACCGGTCGCCGGAATCGTTCGCGCACGATAGCGTGCAGGGTTTTTCATTGCAGAATCGGCAGCCAGAGTCGCCCCGGTAACCGTCCGCTTCACCTTCAGTGTCATTACATTGACACCCTGTGTCGTACGGGAGGATTTTTCCTGCAGCAGCGAGGTGTGGAACATCAGCGCACGGTTTTCACTGCTGGTCAGCACCACATCCGTTTCTTCCTTAAGCAGAAGAATGGCAACCGGATTCCCCTTTTCCGAGTAGGCCCCGGTCAGCTTACGGCGATTTGTTTTGGTCTCGTAGCCGGACAGCGCCACACGACCAATCTTGCCATTGTCATAAACGAAGAGCAGTGAGCCCTTATAATCGCCAGGCAGGATCATCTCCACCAGATTCTCCCCTTCGTCAAACTTCAGTTTTGTTGCGATATATGTGCCGAGAACAGATGCCTTGGTGTCTTCAAAGTCGGACGCCTTGGCCTTATACACCTGCTGTTTATCAGTGAAGAAGAGCAGATCGGCGTTGTTCGTTGTCTCAATGCGAAGCCGGAGGCTGTCCCCTTCTTTGAACTTCTGCTCTCCGCTCATACGCAGAGACTGGGCAGTGATCTTCTTGAAATACCCTTCCTTCGAGAGGAACAGCGTTACCGGATAATCATCTGCTGCAGGTTCCTCTGTATATTCTTCAATTTCCGCAGCATACACCAGTGTGGACTTTCGTGGAAGAACATACTTTTTATTGATCTGCTTCAGCTCGTCGATAATGATTCCCTTGAGGCGTCGCTTGCTGTTGAGAATCTCTTCCAGCTGTTCGATCTCATTTTCCAGGTCGCTCGTCTCCGCTGTGCGCTTGAGGATATACTCGCGGTTGATATTGCGCAGCTTGATCTCTGCCACATATTCCGCCTGAATCTGGTCGATGCCGAAGCCCATCATCAGGTTAGGCACAACGTCCGCTTCCAGCTCGGTATTGCGGATGATTTCAATGGCCTTGTCAATGTCCAGAAGGATGGCCTTCAGGCCCTTGAGCAGGTGAAGCTTTTCCTTTTTACGGGTCAGGTCATTGTAGACGCGGCGGCGGACACACTGCAGACGCCAGGCTGTCCACTCCTCTAAAATCTCACCGACCCCCATAACACGTGGATTGCCTTCTACCAGAATGTTAAAGTTACAGGGGAAGGTATCCTGCAGAGGGGTCATCTTAAACAGCTTCTGCATCAGCTTTTCCGGGTCAACACCACGTTTGAGGTCGATGGCCAGGCGAAGACCACTCAGGTCCGTTTCATCGCGCATATCGTTGATCTCACGAATCTTGCCGTTTTTGATCAGGTCAGCCACCTTGTCAAGAATGACCTCACAGGTGGTAGTATACGGAATCTCGTAGATTTCGATGATGTTCTCATCGGCCACATGACGCCATTTTGCCCGCACCTTGAAGCTGCCGCGCCCGGTCCTGTAGATGTTTTCCATCTCTGTACGATCATAGATGATCTCACCGCCGGTAGGAAAATCCGGGGCCGGCAGCGTGGAAAGGATATCATGCTCAGGGTCCCGAAGATAGGCAATTGTCGTTTCACACACTTCGTTGAGGTTAAAGCCGCTGATCATACTGGCCATACCGACCGCAATGCCGTTGTTTGCTGACACCAGGACATTCGGAAAGGTCGTGGGCAGAAGGACCGGTTCCTTCATGCTGCCGTCGTAATTGTCCACGAAGTCAACCGTATCCTTGTCTATATCGCGAAAAAGCTCATTACAGATGGCAGAAAGCTTTGCCTCTGTGTATCGCGGTGCGGCATAGGAGGTATCACGGGAATAGACCTTGCCGAAATTGCCCTTAGAGTCTACAAAGGGTGTCAGCAGAGATTCATTTCCTGCCGCCAGTCGCACCATAGTCTCATAAATGGCCACGTCACCATGGGGATTCAGCTTCATGGTCTGGCCGACAATATTCGCGCTCTTGGTCCGTGCTCCGTTCAGCAGCCCCATCTTATACATGGTATACAGAAGCTTGCGATGAGAAGGCTTGAAACCGTCAATTTCCGGAATGGCGCGGGAAACAATTACACTCATGGCATAGGGCATGTAGTTCGTTTCCAGCGTTTCGGTAATGGGCTGCTCAAGAACACCGCCCTTCAGTCCGAGCACATTCGGGTTATCGAATTTTTTCTTTTCCTGTTGTTGCTTTTTCTTTGCCATGGTCTATCTCTTTCAGCGCTTTGATTTTTTGATCTTGTTGCCAGAAATCAGGCTGCGCTTGCATTTTGGGCAGGTCTTCAGCGCTAAAACGCCAAAGGCGATCTGTTTGCCGCAGCTGGGGCATTTGCAATAACGGAAAATAATAACAAAGGCCCACACAGCAGCTGCCAGCGTCAGCATGGTAAGGCCTATCTGCAATGCGGGGCTGAAGTTGCACAGCACCGCCAGCAGGCAGCTGACCACAGCCGCCCCCATCAGTTGCTTCACCCGCTCCTGGCCGTATTGAAAATCGTTACCACTAAATTTCATTTTCTTTTATCTCCATTCTCAGGAAAGATCTGCAAGATCCAGATACTGTGCGCCGCACTCGGCAATATGCTGCTTTCTGCCCTCCAGATTATCGCCGAGAAGCAGGTCAAACACCCGGCTCATCTCCTCAACATCCTCGGGCAGTACCCGGATGAGGCGGCGTGTCTCCGGGTTCATCGTCGTCATCCACATCATGTCCGGGTCATTTTCGCCCAGACCTTTGCTGCGGCTGATGCTGACCTTTGTTCCCTTCAGTTCCTCCAGAATCTCTGCTTTTTCCCGGTCGGTATAGGCAAAGCGGGTCTTTTCTTCACTCTTAACCTTATAGTTGATCTCATACAGCGGAGACTCAGCGATGTACACGTAGCCCTCCCGCAAAAGCGTAGGGACAAGACGGTACAGCATGGTAAGAATCAGTGTGCGGATCTGGTAGCCATCTACGTCTGCATCGGTGCAGATGATGATCTTATTCCAGCGGAGGTTATTGATATCAAAACCGGAAAGGTCCTTGTTGCTTTTGTCTTTTACCTCAACGCCACAGCCCAATACCTTCATCAGGTCCGTTATAACATCACTCTTGAAAATACGGGCATAATCTGCCTTCAGGCAGTTGAGTATCTTTCCGCGTACCGGCATGATCCCCTGGAATTCCGCATCGCGGGAAAGCTTGCAGGAACCCAATGCCGAGTCACCCTCCACGATGTAAATCTCGCGACGGTCAACATCCTTGCTGCGGCAGTCGACAAATTTCTGCACGCGGTTGGCAATATCAATGGTGCCTGTCAGCTTTTTCTTCATACCCTGACGGGTACGCTCGGCCTGCTCGCGGCTTCGTTTGTTGATCAGCACCTGCTCGGCAATACGGTCTGCTTCCGGCTTGTTCTCAATGAAGTATACTTCCAACTGCGCCTTGAAGAACTCCGTCATCGCACGCTGAATGAAGGTGTTATTGATTGCCTTTTTCGTCTGGTTAGCGTAGGAGGTCTGCGTTGAGAAGCAGTTCGTCACCAGAACCAGGCAATCCTGTACATCCTGAAATTTGATACTATCTTCATTTTTCTGGTATTTCCCCAACTGCTTTATATAGGCATCGATTGCTGCAGTAAAGGCTCGCTGTGTTGCATTGGCCGGTGCCCCACCGTTTTCCAGCCAGGAAGAGTTGTGATAATACTCCAGCGCCGTTGTTTTGTTTGAGAAGCAAAAAGCTGCGGTGATCTTCACCTTGTAATCGGCTTTATCGTCTCTGTCGCGCCCTTTGCGCTCACAGGAGATGAAGTGCGGCTCTGTCAGTGGGCCTTCGCCGGCCAGCTCCTTAACATATTCGGTAATACCGTTCTCGTAATAATAGTCCGTGTTTTCAAATTTACCGTTCTTTTCCACACGGAGGCGGAAGGTAACACCGGCATTCACTACAGCCTGGCGATGCAGCACATCACGAAAATAGTCCTCGGGGATATTGATATCGGTAAACACCTCGGTGTCCGGACGCCAGCGGATGGTCGTGCCGGTCTTTTTCCGGTCTGCCGGCTCAACCAGCAATTCCTGTCCCTTTTTGCCAACAACATTTCCTTTTTTGAAATGCAGGGAATATTTGTTTCCGTCACGGCGGACCGTTACGTCCATATATTCAGAGGCATACTGGGTAGCACAGGACCCCAAGCCATTGAGTCCCAGAGAATACTCGTAGTCACCGCCATCAGCGTTTTTGTATTTGCCGCCTGCGTACAGCTCGCAAAAGACCAGCTCCCAGTTAAACCGCTTTTCCACAGGGTTCCAGTCCAGCGGGCAGCCTCGGCCCAGGTCCTCTACCTCGATGGACCTGTCTTCGTAGCAGGTCAAGGTGATCAGATCGCCATATCCCTCTTTTGCCTCGTCAATGGCGTTGGAAAGGATCTCAAAAACGGCATGTTCACAGCCATCCAACCCATCAGACCCGAAAATAACACTGGGACGCTTGCGTACCCGGTCGGCCCCTTTCAGTTGGGTGATACTCTCATTGCCGTATTGCTCAGATGTTTTCGTCATAAAGTGTTTTCCTTGCTTGTCCGGCGCCCGGATAAATAAGGGCGCATATTCTTTAATTTTATTATATCAAAAAAGCGCTTTATTTGCAAGCAAGCCACATTTTCATGAAAAAGCCCTGCCGAACAATCTTCGTCAGGGCTTTTTCCTTATCGTTTTTCAAGGCAGTGGATGTTCTGCTCATACAGAGTGTCTGCGCGGCATTTTAGCAGTACGACGCTCAGCAAAACGCGTTGCTGATTTTAATCTTCAGTTTTCGGCTCCTGCTCTACTTCGGAAGAAGCCTTCCCGGTATCCTTTTGCTCTGCGGTTTCCTCCGTTGCGTCCTTTTCCAACGGCTTTTTTGCCGGAGGATCAGGCAGACGGCCAAACATCTTGGTCAGTGCATAGATTTTCTTCGTAGTATCCTTATCGATTGCATCCGGCAGCATACGCCACTGCCAGTTGCCTGCCGCTTTTCCGGGGAAGTTCATCCGGGCACCTGTATCCAGCTCCAGAACATCCTGCATCTGCATGATAAACAGGTTAGAGCAGGTAGCCATACCGGCACGCATCAGTTCCCAGTTCCAGTTCGCACCATCTGCAATGCGAAGATATTCCTGTGCGTGCTTCAGTTCCTTCTTCGATGTTGTGGCGAGCCAGCCCCTGATAGTATCATTATCATGGGTTCCCAGATAACAGACACTGTTTTTGTCACAGTTGTGAGGAAGGTAATCCCCCTTATCCCCTGCGCCGAAGGCAAACTCCATCACCTTCATCCCTGGGAAACCGGACTCATCCAGAAGTGCACGGACCTCAGGCGTGATCACGCCAAGGTCTTCAGCAATCATACGGATCCCCTTAAACCAGCATTTGATAATATAGACGAAATACTCGCCGGGACCTTTGACCCATTTGCCGTTTCTTGCCGTAGTATCCCCATATGGCACTGCCCAGTAGCTTTCCAGACCGCGGAAATGGTCAAAACGGATAACATCGTATAGTGCGCGCGCTCCGTCAATGCGGCGAAGCCACCAGCCGAAGCCATCCTCACGCATTTTCTCCCAGTCATACAGCGGGTTGCCCCACAGCTGGCCGTCTGCAGTAAAGGCATCAGGCGGTACTCCCGCGACTGCTTTGGGCAGATTCTTTTCATCCAGCTGGAAAAACTCCGGCTCGCTCCACACGTCGGCAGAGTCCATCGCCACATAGATTGGTATATCCCCAATAAACTCGATGCCGTTCTTATGGGCATATTCCCGCAGCGCCTTCCACTGCTTATAGAACTCGAACTGTACAAACACCCAGAAGTCAATGTCATCCTTCAGTTCCTGGCTATACTGTTCTACGGCCCATCGGCGGTGCAGGCGAATGTCATCGTCTGTCCATTCTGTCCATGCGGCCATACCAAAAAAGGCCTTAAGACTCATGTATAGGGCATAGGTTTCCAGCCAGCGTGCGTTCTCTTTACGGAAGGCAGCAATCTCCTCTGCAAATTTTCCGCTGCGTGAAAAGGCAGTACGCAGAAGCGGAAAACGGCCCTCATATATTTTGCCGTAATCCACCCGTGCAGGATCTTCTCCCCATTCGCAGGCTTCGATCTCACGCTTTTTCAGCAGCTTGTCCTTGACCAGCAGTTCCAGGTCGATCATATACGGATTGCCCGCAAAGGAGGAGAAGGACTGGTAGGGACTGTCACCATAGCTGGTCGGCCCCATAGGCAGGACCTGCCAGTAGCTCTGACCGGCTGCCTTCAAAAAGTCCACAAATTTGTACGCGCTCTTGCCAAGCGTGCCAATACCGTATGGAGACGGCAGGGATGTAATAGACATCAGAATACCGCTGCTGCGATTCATATGGATACCTCCGTGTGTTTTCTGCCGCTTTAGGCAGGTCACTTTTTCGATTATTTTAGTCTTTTCTCCCCTTATTGTCAACACAATGGCGAAGGAGGGGATTTCCATGCTTTCGCGGAATCGTTGACTTTTTTGCTCAGTGAAAGCAGATACACCCAAAATAGGTCACCGTGTTTTCTCCGTTAATATAGTTCACCCCGGCAGACTCTGCCAGCCGGTTGACCTGCACACCATAGCTTTCCACAGAAGGATAGCAACGCGTGGGAAAACGGCATGGCCGGTCCGGATACGTGCAAGACCGACATTCTGTACAGCCGTCTCCGGAGAGAATCAGCTTTTCCCCGCGGAGCTCCCGCTCAATGAAAGCGGTAACTTCTCGGCTGATCGCTGCGTGCCGCTTTCGCCCCTGCAGCATCCCTTCCATGTCATAGGAATCCTTCAGTGGGTGTAAGGTGGTAAAAACGAATACCTGCGCATACTGCAGGATACGCTCCCTGCATTCCTCATAATTGCCTACCGCAGGCGGGCACATCCAGCAGCGGCCATAGTGACCGCAATAGTTGAGTGCGCAAAGCTCACGCACCTGGGGATGAAAAGAGATCTCCTGTACAGGCACAATGCCATATTGATGAATATGAAGCATTTCCCTGTTTTTCTCCAGGAGTTGTGCGAGTCCGCTGCCTGTTTTCGTCATTCTGCTCCCGCGCTCCCCGTTTTATTGTTTCTGCAGGAAAGACTCCCCTTCCCGAACGGTATTCGCCAGATAACGGATAACCTCTACCGGGTAACTGCCCGCAGCAGTTTCTCCAGTAACCATCACAGAAGCTGCCCCGTCAAGGACTGCATTAAAAATGTCACTGACCTCCGCACGTGTCGGTACCGGTTTTGTCTCCATGCTTGTCAGCATCTGCGTAACCACCATAAAGGGTTTCTCTGCTCTCCGACACGCATCAGCAATCTTCTTTTGCAGTGCGGGCAGTTTCCAGAGGGGGACAGCGTTTCCAAGGTCTCCCCGTGCGATAACGATCTCATCACACGCAGGGATCAGTTCATCCAGATGAGATACTCCATCCAGGTTCTCGATTTTCGCAAAGATTCTCAGGTTTTCTCCTCCGGCTGCGTCTGCTTCCCGCCGCAGATCTTCCAGGTCTTTTCTATTACGCACAAACGGCTGCATGATACCGGTCACGCCATAGGCTGCCGCCAGCTGCAGATTATATTTATCCCGTTCGGTAAGGACCGGCAATAAAATGCTCCTACCGGGCAGGGCAATGCTCTTTTTCCCGGTCAACACCCCACCGCGGATGACCTTGGCGCGGCATATGTTCTCTCCGGCGTCCAGAATCTCCAGCAGGATTTTTCCGTCATCCAGAAGGACCGCCTGTCCCTTAACGCAGGCTTCCTGTACCTGTCGCTGAACAGGGATACCTCCTTCGCCCAGTTGAACCTCTGAACCACTCTGCAGCTGCAGGGGATTAGACAGTTCCCCGATGCGCAGCTCCGGCCCCTGCATATCAATAAGGAGGTCGACCTTCGTGCCGCAGTCCTCTTCTGCCGCATGAAGAGCCTGAATCTGTCCGGCTGCCTTGTCGATATCAGTATGAGAAATGTTCAGCCGTATCCCGGTCATTCCTGCCGCAATCATTCCGCGCAGAGTGTCACGGTCTGCGCAGGCCGGCCCAAGTGTTCCGTAAATAGCCACCATCGTATTCTATCCTCCACGGTTCAGCTGCAAGGGTGTGGTTTCCAACCATTGCCTGTTCGGTTCTTTCCTTTTATGTATCTGACATTATCTTCAGAGACTCCGACATAATGAGAAACCAACACTGTTACAGGTTATTATCTCTTTTTACTATACGCAGTATACTCTGCTGTGGCAAGAAAAAAATTTACAATTCGATTGACGAATGCCGTCACTATCTGTTACAATAGCTGTAACCGAATTGTTTTATTTAGGATGTGATTTGAAATGAAGAAAGTCATTCTTGCCTTATCATCCGCTGCCCTGTGCCTTAGTCTTTGTGCATGCGGCGATATTCAGATCAACGCAAGCCAGCAGGTTGCCGATGCGCTGATTCAGGCTATGGAGAGTGCTGCTGCTCCGCAGAGTGCCGCAACATCCTCCTCTGCTGCCGTACCGCAGGCTGCTGAGCCAGCGATTCAGCAGGTCGCTGCTCAGGAAGTTCCTACTGTTACTCCGCTCCCCGCTCAGGCAACTGCAGCAAGTTCACTGGTCTACACTCCTATCGCTGAGCAGGCCAGCGCCAATCCTGCCCTCTATTCTGCGGCGGAAAGCCCCACTGTTGGCGCTTTTGGTACGACAACCGATCCCACCCGTTCCGGTATCATCAACATACTCAAGCACCCTACCTCGGAAACACTGCCTGTATACAATGATGCCTATTTTATCGCTCATGCTTCCAATGCCACCAGTATCACCTGGCTGATTGCCAACAGCGATGCATCCATCATTTATACTGCCGCCGATGCCCCCTACTACATCTACGGTCTCTCCGTACGCGGTGCATACAGTGATACGCTGGTTCTGGAAAATGTACCTCTGTCCATGAATGGTTGGAAGGTCCAGGCCAAGTTTGACGGCCCCGGCGGCCCTGTTTATTCCAATGTTGCCTATCTGAACATTTATCAGGTATATTATCGCCCTTGCAAGCCGGTCGTCACGCCTGTTCCGGTCAATCCCTCCGGCCATGTTCCCGGCACGGGTACTTCAGCCGATACCGGCATTATCATTAATGCGAATAACTCTAATGTCGATGTAAATGTTACCAATACAACAACAAACAATACCATTACCTACTACTCCGTCGAACAAACCAATAGCAATAATGAAACCACTACGGTAACGGAAGAGACGATCACCAAAACAGAAATAACCGAAACCACCACCTATAACGCTACAGAAAACAACGAATGATTTCCGACTGGCAAAGGAAACTGCACAGCCCACCGGACCGCTTCAATGCGGAAGCACCGGTGGGCTGTTGGTTTTTATGTCACTGTTTCTTTTTTCGTTTTTTTATCGCACCTGAGCCTCGTGCCAGCTTTGTTTCTTCCAGCCGGCACTCTACCTCAGTTGTTTTTTCTTCTAGCGAAGATTCCACTGTTTCTGCTTCTGACAGGAAAAGATCTTCCACAGCCGGCATACTCTCCGTTCGCTCCCCTGAGGTCAGAAGCTCCGTATCCCACAAAAGCGGCTCGTCTGTATGTGTAGGCTTCTGTTCTGTTTGTTCCGACTCTGTTGCCACGGATTCCCTACTTTTTCCCGCGTGAATACCATCAGCCTGAAGAGAAACATCGGCATCCTTCTTTTTCCTTTTTTTCGTACTTGTTTTGCGTTTTGGAACAGGCATTTCCGGTAAGTCATCCAAGCCAAGCACAGTCTCGAAAATGGAGACCGGCCGCTCGGTCTGCTCTATTGCATTTCCGCTCAACACTGCAGCCGGCACAAAGCGCTCCGCCTCAATTGGAGCATCGGCCCTAGACCGTTCTGTCATTATTCCATACTCACGCTCGAAAGCATTGATCACCGCCAGCTGGAACGAATCCAGGAAACCGTGCATACTGTTGCGCAGGCTGTTCGGTACGCCGTAGTAAGCTTCAGCAATACTGCCTGCTATAGCTGCGATAGTGTCACTGTCCCCGCCGATAGATACGGCGTTTCGCAGAGTATCCTCGAAACTCTCGCTTTCCAGGAAGGCCACAATTGCCTGGGGAACAGACCCTGCACAGCTGACGTCAAACTCATAGCTGTCCCGTATCTCATCCAGTGTAAAATCCACAAAATAGTATCTCTCGCGTATCGCCTTTCTGATCTGTCCCTTTGTACTACCATGCAGAGCCAGATAGATTGCCTCCGTAACTGCTTCGGCACCCTTTATCCCCTCCGGATGGTTATGGGTCACCGATGTTACAAGATCGGATAGGAATCGGGCCTCCTCGAGAGAATGTGCAACATAAGCCACCGGACTCACTCGCATAGCTGCTCCGTTCCCAAAGCTCTCATAGGGGTGCGGATCGACACTCTCCAGCCATGCACGAAAGCGTCTTCCATAGCCCGCATAAGGATACTTTCGGCCGAATTCCTGCATCCGTACAACGACTGCTGCAGGTAATCCGTCTTCTGCTCCTGCGCAGTCCAGCAATGCCTGGGCAACAGCCATTGTCATTACGCTGTCATCGGTAAATGCACAACGGAAGTGAAGCAGGTCAAAATCTTTGCTTTTTGTGTTATTCCATTCAAATCGGGAACCTGCTATGTCCCCAATAATAGCACCGATCATCCGATTGCTCCTCAGTCAAAAATCATTGGTATTATACACGTCAGTGATACTATCCTCAAGACTTTTGTAGCTGAACCCTAAAAACGGGGCAACTGCAGATTGCAGAAGCCCCGTTCCCAGTTTATTTATTCGTTTCAGGCAGACTTTTTTTCATTACTTGTTCCAGTAATCCGTTTTTTCTTTGATTCCTGCCGCAGCTGCATTATAGACAGGATCCTTTCCTGCTTTGCGCTGTGCGCTATAGTCCGCAAGGCAGACAACCGCAGGTTTGGCCAGGATTACGATAACCGGAACGTTGATCACAACCATAAGAGCCTGCAGAAGGTCTGCTGTATCCCAGACAAGGCCCATGCTGACGATTGCACCCAAAAATACAATCGCAGATGCGCAAAGACGGAAAACTGTAAGGAAAGACTGACTCGGCTTTCTCTTTAGGATGAAACGCAGGCAACCTTCGCAGTAATAGTAGTTTCCAATCAGAGTAGTAAATGCAAAGAGAGACATGGACACGGCAATGAAAATGGGGCCAAAGGCGCCAAACTCACTTGCCAGAGCTGCCTGAACATAAGGAGCACCGGCCAGGCCGCTATCCGGATCAACACCGGAAAGAAGGCACATAAAGGCAGTTGCCGTGCAGATGAGCAGAGTGTCAATGAAAACAGAAAGCATCTGGACAAGACCCTGCTTTGCGGGATGGGACACATCTGCAGTTGCCGCTGCGTTCGGCGCAGAGCCCATACCTGCTTCGTTGGAGTAGAGACCACGCTTAATGCCCCACATCATGCAGGAACCGGTGAAACCGCCAAAAATTGAAGCAAAATCAAATGCATTGCTCAGAATAGCAGCAATCATTGCAGGAAATTTACCGATGTTCAATACGATAACCAGGAGAGCAACAAGAATGTAGATAACACCCATGATTGGCACCAGGAATCCGGTAACCTTGATGAGTCGCTTACCGCCGCCGAGGACGCAGATTGCAAACAGCACTGCAAGGATCACGCCAATGACAGCAGGTGTGCTGCTTCCATAGAAGGAGAAAGCGGCGAAGGTCGACTGCAGGTTGTAAGACGCAAGTGCATTATAGCCGACCGCATAAGTCAGAATAACAATTACCGCAAAGATAATGCCGAGCCAGCGCTGCTTGAGCGCCGTTTCCATGTAGTAAGACGGACCGCCGTAGCTTGTGCCGTCATTATCACGCCTTTTATAGATCTGTGCCAAGGCAGATTCTACAAAGGCAGAGGCACCGCCGATGAGAGCAATCACCCACATCCAGAAAACTGCGCCGACACCGCCGAGACAAATTGCGGTAGATACGCCAACGATGTTACCCGTACCAACACGAGAGGCAGTAGACACCATCAGTGCACCAAAGGAACTGATGCTGTTTTCATCCGCAGGTTTTTCGGTAACTACCTTAATTGATTCGCCAAAGAGACGGAACTGTACAAACTTGGTGCGCACGGTAAAGTAGAGGCCACCCACCATCAGGAAAACAATAACAAACGGGATGGGCAGGAAGGCAGGGCCACTGTAAAGGAAACCACTTATCGCATTTACTACGGCATCAATGCTGTCGATCATTTTTTCTCTCCTTTTTATTTTTTGCTTTTTTTACCCTACGGATTATAGCATGGAGAAGAAGCGCAAATCAACCATTTCCAAAAATTACTTTTCCGGGATAGATGTTTGTTGCCTTAAAATGGAATTTGAGCCTATATTCACCGAAATGCTACAAAAATTACCAGAAAACGCAGAAAAAGGACGACTTCGTGTTGAAATCGTCCTTTTCTTGGTCCGAGTGACTAGATTTGAACTAGCGGCCTCTTGAACCCCATTCAAGCGCGCTACCATCTGCGCTACACCCGGATGCCTTACAGCTTTGTTATAATAGCACAGACAAAATACTTTTGCAAGTCTTTTTTTAAAAAAGTTAAAAAACTTTATTTACTCGATTTTCCACTCGCTGACAGCATAGTGATTAAGCTTAAAAGCATGCTTCGCCAGTCTGGCCAAGGGCAGATCTGCATTGGAGTCGGAGTAAAAGCCATCGATTTCAGCATCTCCGAAAGCTTCATGAAACCGAACGACCTTCGCCTCATCGTGGCAATTTTCCCCTTCAATCTGCCCGGTAGCAGAATCCATCCGAGTCCCCAACAGGGTCACGCCCAAACGTTCCGCCACTGGCCGCAGCAAAAATTCCGGTGACGCCGAAATAATAACATCGTCTTCCCTCTTTTGCTGCAGATACCACTCACCGATTCCAGTCCAGTTTTCTGCCCAGAATTCCTCTACCAGTTCTTCGATGTCCGGAATCCGCTTAAGAAAAGAAAATGCAGCCTGCTTCAGTTCCTTGGTGCGACACAGCCCCATCATTTTTCCCAAACCATACACTGCCATTCTCGGCACGGAGGACAAAACGGCCCCCGGCCTTTTCTTCAGACAGAATCTCACAAAGGAGTATGAGCTGTCCGGATAAAAAATCGTCTTGTCAAAATCGTATACGTTCATTCTTATTTTCTTCTATGGCGACGCCAGCTGCCGATGCGCGTAAATACTTCCTTCACAGGTGCCAGATTAATACGAATACCGTTGTTGATCCATGCAAGCAATTCAACACCGAACAGTAGGATTGCAGCCAGACCGATTGGGAGAATGTCCAGCAGAAGCAGCAGAAACACCACTGCCCTTGCGCCAAGGTTTGTCGTCAACGCAACAAGAGCGGAGCGCTCCGCCTGAAGTGCATATCCAAATGCATCCGAAATGCTGCTCAGGTCAGTTCCCAGCATGCATACATCGGCGTTTTCCATGGCCTTAATATCGCCCAGTACATTGTGCGCAATACCAACATCCGCCCGGTCAAGCATTTCCGCATCCGTTGAATAATCACCGATAAAGGCCAGCTTTGCCCCATCTTCTTTTCCGGACATCAGATAGGCAAAGGCTGCCTGCTTTTCTTCTGACGTCAGTTCGGATTTAACCATATCAAAATTGAGTGCAGAGGCAACCGACCGTGCGACACCGCGTACCGCGCCCGTCAGCAGGTCGAAACTGCGTATTCCATTCAGACGCATATCATCCAACGCTTCAAAGGCCTTCGGTCGAATAGAATCCCGAATGAGGATGCCGCCGCAATACCGTCCATCCACAGCAACGTGAACCAGATTGCCGTTGTAATTGACAAATCTGGCGTCCGCAGTGTGGAGGTTGTCTACCGCAATGTGGAGCGCATTGCCGACGCTGACATGATGATTCCCCACAAAAGCAGTGAGACCACGACCGCTGCTTTCTGAGATTTCAATATTGCTGATGAGTGCTTCATTGTCGCTGATATCCGCTGCGCGGATAGCCTTAGCAATAGGATGCCCGGATTTTGCCTCTGCTGCTGCCGCAATCGAAAGAAGCTGTCCCTCCTTCAGGCCACTGATTGGATGAACCTCCGTGACCTTGAATTCCGCATCCGTAAGAACTCCGGTCATCGTTGTCACCAGTGTTTTTACCTTGGACATTGCCGAAACCAGAAAGCTCTGCCGAAACAGAACTCCACGCTTTGCACTATCATAGATTCCCGTAACATAGGCCTGGGCAACTGTTGTGCTCATTTCTCCCATAGCTGCCAGCAGGAGACATATCGCCATTGCGGAAAAACCGCCCGTTATATTTTCCTGTGCAACCGCACGGATCAACAGCAGCAGCAAACCAAGTGCAACAAAGGCCGGTGTACAATACTTTGCGCTGACCTCCGCACGTCGCAGGAGCGCTGCTTTTCCGCCGGCGGATGCCTTAGCCGCCGCAATAAATCGGTCGGCAAAAGAAGTTCCTACTTCTTCCATCACCATAATACGCAGAGGGGAAGTACGGTTAATTGTCCCCGCGTACACTTTCGTCCCCGCACGAGCACGAACGGGCATCGCTTCCCCGGCAATAGGAGAAATATCAATTTCGCTTATTCCCTGCGTTACTACGCCATCCGCGGCAATGGTTTCGCCTGGTTCAACACGGATCATATCGCCGCAATGCAACGTCTTCAAGGAGACGTACCGCAAGCTCCCGCCCACCTCCAGAGTCGCTCCGGTAGGAAGAAGCGCCGTGATGTCTGCCAGTGTTTCACTGTTTTTGTAGGCTGTGTAACTAGCTGCAATCGACACAACACGGCGGCAAAGCATGATTACTGCAGCAGCGCCAAAATTTCCGATGCTCAAACTAATCAGCGACGCCGCACAGCACAGTACCGCATCGGACAGGAAATGGCGGTTTTGCAGATTTCTGACAGCCTGCAGGATCACTGCATAACCGGTCAATGCCAAAGCCAACAAATACAGTATGTTTTCCGTCAGTCGAACAGGATGGACAATAGCCGTAAACACGATCAGCAACAGCGCCACTGCACAGCATACCACATCGACGGTAAGTGACTGCACATCCACACTACCGGCAGACGCATTTTGAACAGCCGCCCTCCCCTTGGCTTCTCTGCCGGAGAGGAGCTGATGTATGGACGCCGTTATTCCGTCTTTCTTTTTTCGCCATGTGTTTGAATCAGTTGCTGTCTTTTTCTCTTCTCTTGCCGTATGCTGCCCGGTCAGAGACTTTTCCTCTTTCTTCGGTATATCATCCAGGCTGTCTGCAGCAGCAACTGACTGGCGTTCTTCAGGTTCAACAGTACTCTTCTCTTCTTTACTCGGAGAAATGCTGACGGAAGTTTCCGCAGAAAACATCTCAATATCCTTCTCATCTTCACTTTGCCCGGAAGAACGATCATCGGTAAAGGGATTATCTGCCAAAGCGGCTGTTTCCGCATCGTTCTCCGCAAGAACAGGCGCAGCTTCATCAGCTTCCTCATTCAGCTCCTGGCGGCTAAGCTTTTGGATAGGTATCGCGCCGCTGAATCTGCCTAAAAGCTCTGCCGTACGATTCTCGACCGAACTTCTCTGATGCTCTGCAATCGGTTCGGCAGGCGGTACATATTCTTCGCCGTTAAAGGCGGCAGAAGCACGCATAACCGCACTCGCCGTGTTCGCTTTCTCGGCCTTTCCCTTTCGCAGAGAACGCTTCAGCTTTTGGAATGTCTCTGATTTTTCGGTTGTTTCCGTGAAAGAGCTGCCGGCACTACGAACAGACTGTACGAGCCCTTGCAAGGCCTTGTTTCCGCTAACCCGTTCCTTTTTTTTTGTATGCCTAGGCACTGCTGCATCACTTTTCGTTGCAACAGAGTATCCCGCTTCCTGTGTATCGGTCTCTTCCTCCGGCTCCGTTAAACTATCGTCCGAAAGCAGAGCGTCCAGCCAACTGTCATCTGCAGCTCCTGCTTCCGTCGCGTTCTCTTCATACAGGACGGAGCTGTCCAGGTTTATTTCCGGCATTGTCGCTGCCGTAATCTTCTCCTGAGCTGTTTCAGCAGAAATCGCTGCATCCGATTCAACTTCTAAACCATCTCCTGACAGAACATCAGAAAAGTCCTCATCTGCCAGTGACTCCGCCAGCCACGCGTCAAGATCCGGATCATAGCTCTCGGCTTCCGAAAACAGGAACTCTGTTTCCGTTGTTTCCTCTGGCCAACCTTCCGAAAGCTCCGATTCTCTTTCTGCAGAAGGAGCATCCGCTTGTGCCTTCAAAACAGCTGCCTTCTTACTGCCGAATCGCTTTCCACCCGCAACAATTTCTTTCCATGAAGAAATACGGTTTCGAAGTGCGTTTCCGGATTCAGTTTTTTTATTTTGGTCAGTTGGTTTCAAATGTTGTGCCATTGTATCAGGCTCCTGCAACATAGTTTATCCGAAACCGATGCTAAGCGGTTTCTCCATAAAAGTGTGGCACATGACAGCCGAAACTGCCAAAAATACCATTATATCAATTCAATAAATTAAATTTTACCGCGTGCTCTCTTTGCTGTCAACAAAGTTTTCTCTATTTCTGTTCAATAAATGGAATAATTCTGTTTTTCTTGCCTTTTTCTCGAAAAGATGTTTTGCAAAAAGCACTTTCTTCCTATCGGAAGTTTTTCCTTCTCTTTGCCGGATCTACCTCTCCTCCTGCATCAGAAACTCGCTACACCTTGTTTGGTGTGGAGGGCGATCGTTTTGTTCTATATTTAGCGCTGTTTTTCAGTATTATTCAGTATTAGCGTTTTTTTCGGTACATTATCTTACCGCCATCATTCGCTAGTTTTAGAACATTTTCTTAGTAGTTTAGCTTATTATCAAGGATTCTATTCTAATATTGTCTCATTTTATTCCAAGAAATCGCATATAGGTCTGATTTGTTTTTTACTCATAAAAAAGTATTGACATTTTGGTTGGCACGCTTTATAATCCACACATATTTTGAAGCGGCAATGGCGTCGTGCAGGAGATATGCATGATGTCGGTCGCTCTTTTTTATTATCCATTTCCTAAACAGGGTGAAAAAGCAGACCCAATTCTACAACAAAGGGGACTCCGTAATGAGTAACGTAACAGAAATTTTTGGATCTATGGTATTTAATGACGCCGTAATGCGTGAACGTCTTCCGAAAGACGTCTTCAAGCAGGTTCAGCGTTCGATTAACGATGGCAAGCGTCTTGATAGCTCTGCGGCAACTGTTGTTGCAAACGCCATGAAGGACTGGGCAATTGAAAAGGGTGCTACTCATTTCACGCACTGGTTCCAGCCGATGACCGGTATCACTGCAGAAAAGCACGATAGCTTCATCTCCCCCACCGGAAACGGCAAAGTAATTATGGAGTTCAGCGGAAAAGAACTGATTCAGGGCGAACCGGACGCTTCCAGCTTCCCCTCCGGCGGCCTCCGTGCAACTTTTGAAGCAAGAGGCTATACCGCTTGGGACCCCACCTCATACGCATTCATTAAGGACAATGTGCTCTGTGTTCCCACTGCGTTCTGCTCCTACGGTGGTGAAGCTTTGGACAAGAAGACTCCGTTGCTTCGTTCCATGGAGGCCATCAACAAGCAGGCACTCCGCGTCCTGAAGCTTTTTGGAAATGCTGAGGTCACCTCTGTCAAAACGACTGTCGGTCCTGAGCAGGAATACTTTCTGGTTGATAAGAGCGTTTACGAGCAGCGCAAGGACCTTATTTTTACCGGTCGTACACTGTTTGGTGCCAAGCCCCCCAAAGGCCAGGAACTGGAAGACCATTATTTTGGTGTCATCAAAGACCGTGTTGCCGCTTTCATGCACGACCTGAACGAAGAGCTTTGGAAGCTAGGCGTTCTTGCTAAGACCGAGCACAATGAAGTCGCTCCTGCACAGCACGAGCTCGCTCCGATATTCAGCACCACCAACATCGCAACAGATCATAACCAGCTGACCATGGAACTGATGCAGAAGATTGCTAAGAAACATGGCATGTTCTGCCTCCTGCACGAAAAGCCCTTTGATGGTGTCAACGGTAGCGGCAAACACAACAACTGGTCCATGAGCACCAACACCGGAACAAACCTGCTGGAGCCGGGTGAAACTCCCTATGAAAATGCTCAGTTCCTTCTGTTCCTCTGCGCGGTTATCCAGGCTGTTGACGATTACCAGGATATGCTCCGCGTATCCGTCGCTTCTGCAGCGAACGACCATCGTCTTGGTGCAAATGAAGCTCCTCCCGCTGTAATGTCTATGTATCTGGGCACTGAGCTCACCGAGATCCTCAATGCCATTGAGAACGACAGCCCGTACGGCGGTAAGGAAAAGGAACTGATCCGTGTTGGCGTTCATGTGCTTCCAAAGTTCCCGAAGGATACCACCGACCGTAACCGTACCTCTCCGTTCGCATTTACCGGCAACAAGTTCGAGTTCCGTATGCTGGGCTCCTCCGCATCGATTTCCGGTGCAAACGTTGTGCTGAACACCGCTGTTGCAGAGTCTCTCCGTCAGTATGCAGACCGTCTGGAAGGCTCCACGAACTTTGAAGCTGATCTGCACGCACTGATCAAAGAGGTCATCCTCAAGCATAAGCGGATCGTATTTAACGGCAACGGTTATGATGACGCCTGGATCGCCGAAGCAGAAAGCCGCGGACTTCTGAACATGAAGACCACTCCGGACTGCGTCCCGTGCTATATCGACCCCAAGAACATTGCGCTGTTCACCTCTCACAAGATTTACACCGAGCCCGAGCTTCGTGCACGTTATGAAATCAAGCTGGAAGGCTACAGCAAGGTCATCCACATTGAAGCCCTGACTATGCTGGATATGATCTGGAAAGATATTCTTCCGGCAATCAGTGCCTATACCGCAACACTTAGCAACACTGTTCTCAGTAAGAAGGCTGTCAGTGAAGCTATCGACTGCAGCTTTGAGACGGATCTGCTGGAAAAGATCAGCGCTATGACCGCCGTGGCTGTCTCCAAGGCAAAGAAACTGGAAGAGGCTGTCATGCAGGTAAAAGATATTTCCGACAGTCTGGAGCTTGCTCTGTTCTATAAGGATACCGTCCTTACCGCTATGAATGATCTGCGCATTACTGTAGACGAGATTGAAACGATTACCGCTGCAGAATACTGGCCGTATCCCTCTTATGGCGACATTCTTTTCAGCGTAAAATAATTCCCCCAAATCCAAAACAATTCAAAGATACATCGACCCCTGGGAATGAACAGTTGTTCATTCCCAGGGGGCGATCTCGACAACTTTGTAGATGACTGAACAGGGCCACCCCAGAACGAGGTGGCCCTGAAAAGTTCAATTATGCGAATTACTCTGCGTCTTCAGCTTCAGCTGCAGGCTCTGCGACAGCACGGATGGAGAGAGAGACCTTGTGGTTCTCTTCGTCAACAGCAGTGATCTTTGCATCGACAATCTGGCCAACGGTCAGTTCGTCTTCAGCCTTTGCAACGCGGTGGTCAGCAATCTGGGAGATGTGGATGAGACCATCAACACCGGGCAGAATTTCTGCAAATGCACCAAAGGTCATGAACTTTACAACCTTAACGGAAGCAACATCGCCGACCTTGTAGGTGTTCATAAAGACGGACCAGGGATTGCCGTTAGGATCCTTGTGACCGAGGGAGATTCTGCGCTTTTCCTTATCGAAGTCAATAACATAGACTTCAATGGAATCACCAACAGAAACGACCTCAGAGGGCTGATGGATGCGGCCCCAAGACAGTTCGGAAACGTGAACCATGCCGTCGATACCACCAATGTCGACAAATGCGCCATAGGAAGTCAGGGACTTGACGGTGCCAACGTACTTCTTGCCAACTTCGATCTCGTTCCAGATGTTCTCACGCAGTGCAGCGCGCTCTGCACGGGCAACAGCACGGATAGAGCCAACGATTCTCTTGCGAGCCTTATTGACTTCGGTGATCTTAAGCTTTGCAGCAGTCTTGATCAGAGTGTTCAGGTCAGCCTCACGGGGCAGATCAGTCTGGGAAGCGGGAACGAATACACGCAGGCCCTTAACATTGACAACAACGCCGCCCTTGTTAACTTCGGTGATGGTGCCTTCCATGATTGTGCCGTTTTCAACAGCTGCTTCAACATCGTTCCAAACCTTTGCTGCATCGAGACGCTTCTTAGAGAGCTGAGCGGTGCCTTCAACATCATTGACGCGGACAACAACTGCCTCGATGGTGTCGCCAAGCTTAACTGCATCTGCCAGAGCGGTGCCGTCGTCGGTGAACTCGGTGGTGGGGATGAAGCCGGAGTACTTGGTGCCAAGGTCAACACTGACTTCAGTGTTGGTGATAGCGACTACAACGCCGGTTACTTTGTCCCCGTTATATATAGTCTTAAGAGTCTCGTTGAGCATCTGCTCAAAAGACATTTCGGTTTCTTCTGCTGTGGTCTCTGCCACTTTGATTTCGTCACTCATTTTGTTTCTTACCTCCTTAATTATCCATGCCGGTGTTGACGCGCCGGCGGTCAGACCAACGACCGCCGCATCAGAGAGTTCCGTCAGGTTAAGCTCCTCCGGTCTCTCGATGAACTGCACATTTTCACAATGCTCTGCACAAATATGAGCAAGATGAACACTGTTTGCACTGTGCTTTCCGCCGATCACTACCATTGCATCACACTTAGCAGCCATACTGGCTGCCTCATGCTGGCGCATGGATGTAGCGTCACATATTGTATCAGATATTTTGGCATTTGTACATAATTTTTTTATGAATTCAGCACATTGCTTAAAATTTGCTTCTGTTTGTGTCGTTTGAACGACAACTGTAACAGGAACTTCACGCAATTGCGGATACGCAAGAGCAAACTCTTCCAGTTCTTGCCGATTTTGGACCACTTTATGGTTTTCCCCAGCCCATCCACAGATTGCGATTACCTCCGGATGGCTCGCCATACCAACAATAATGATAAACCGTCCTTCATTCGCAGCATTGCTGACAATCTTGTGGATTGCCTTCACCCGCGGACAGGTTGCGTCCAGAACCACCGCGTTATTCGACTCCAGCTCCTGATAGACCGCGGGCCCGATTCCATGAGCACGGATCAAAACATGCTCCCCTGGCCTTGCTTCAGCCGGAGCATCAATGACCCGCATTCCCTTTGCACCGAGCAAATCAACTACATCGCGGTTGTGAATCAGTTCTCCCAGGCTGCAGCAGCTGCCTTCCTTCTCCAGAAGCTCCTCGGCCATTTTCACTGAGCGGCTAACACCAAAGCAAAAGCCTGCACTCTCCGCAAGAATGACTTTCTTCATTTTCTGCTCCCCTGCCGCTCAGCGGTTAATTTCAGGATTACCTCCAGTTCATCTTCGAAGGATAAAATGCTGTTGTCTACTGATACAGCGTCTTCAGCAGCACGCAGAGGTGCTGCAGCTCTCTCGGAATCCTGTTTATCCCGATACTGAATATCCCGCAGAACGTTATCATAGTCAGCCTGAATGCCCTTTTCCTGCAGTTCCTTCTGTCTCCGTTCAGCTCTCGCCTCTGCAGAGGCAGAGAGGAAAATCTTCAGGTCTGCCTGAGGGAGTACGACTGTACCAATATCCCGGCCATCCATGATGACGGAGTTCTCCTCTGCCATTTTTCTCTGCATCTGCAAAAGGAATTCCCTTACTACCGGAAGCGCTGCCACATCAGAAGCGCAGATTGAAATCTCAGGAAACCGAATCTGCTCTGATACATCCTCACCGTTTAGGAGCATTCGCTGCTCTCCGGCCGCATTGTAGCACATCCGGATGTCCAGATTCGGTAGCAATGCCTTCACTGCTGCTTCATCCTTGCGGTCGACTCCTTGCCGGTATGCTGCAAGACCAACGGTACGATAAATGGCTCCGGTATCTACATAGATAAAACCCAAACGCGCAGCTACTGCCCTGGCAATGCTGCTCTTTCCCGCCCCCGACGGGCCGTCGATTGCAATGGAAAACGGTTTATTCTTCATCCTGATCCATCCTTTCCGGCACAGAATTACCTGCCAGGCGGCCGGTCGCCCACGCAATCTGCAGATTAAATCCGCCCGTATAAGCGTCAAGGTTTAACACCTCGCCGGCAAAATACAGTCCTTGCAATAGCTTCGATTCCATAGTCCGCGGATTGACCTCTGCTGTGTTCACACCGCCGGCCGTGATGATTGCTTCATCAATGGGACGGAAGCCATCAATACGAATAGGAAATGCTTTCAGTGTATGCAGCAGTCTCATCCGTTGCTCCCGGGTAAGGGAGTTGACATTCGTTTCCGGAGGAACCTCGGAAACCTGCAGCACCGGGCTGACCATCGAGCTTAGGAGAAGGTCTCCCAATGCATTTTTGATTTCTCGGTTCGCATATTTTTGAAAATCTCGCAGAAGACGGGCATCCAACTTTTTCTCATCCAGCCCGGGTTTCAAATCCAGCTCCAGCCTGTATTCTGCCCTTCCCAGATTACGAATATGTGCACTCGCGGACAGCACCAAGGGGCCACTGACCCCAAAGTGCGTGAAGAGCATTTCACCAAGCTGCGAATAGATTTTTTTATTATCTTCAAACAAGGTAAGTGTCACGTTCTTCAGAGAGAGTCCCTGCATTTCCGCACAATACCCGTCGGGGCTGATCAACGGGACAAGCGATGCCCGCGGATGGATCACGGAATGACCATAGGTTTTGGCAAAACGGTATCCGTCGCCTGTAGAGCCTGTCTTCGGATAAGAAAGGCCGCCTGTACATACAGCCACAGATGACGCCCGAACACTTCCATTCTCTGTTTTCAGACCGGTTACGGCTCCGTTCTCTGCCGTGAGGGCAATTGCCTTTTCATGGACAATTTCAACCCCTGACTCTTTCAGCTGACGCTCCAGCAAAACAGCAACATCATTCGCATTATCCGATACCGGAAATACTCGGTTTCCCCGCTCTGTTTTCAGGGGAAGCCCGTTGTCCTCAAAGAAATGCATAACATCTTCCGGCGTGAAACGACTGAGTGCACTATATAAAAACCGTCCGTCACCGGGAATGTTTTCAATTACTGTTTTTACCGGACAATTGTTCGTAACATTGCAGCGACCTTTTCCTGTCAGGCGCAGTTTCCAGCCCAGGCGATAGTTCGGTTCCAACAGCACAACATTTAATCCGCGCTGTCCGGCTGTCAGTGCACACATCATTCCGGCAGCACCACCGCCGATTACCGCCAGGTCATAGTTTTTCTTCATAACTGTATTTTTTCCTTATCGGCTCAATAATTCCTGTATTTCCTCTTCTGTCAGATGACGCCAGTGCCCGCTAGGCAAATTGCCCAGCTCCAGCCCGCCTTCGCGGATACGTACCAGCCGGTCAACATGAAGTCCTGCAAGCTCGCACAGGCGTCTTACCTGACGGTTACGTCCTTCCGAGATCGTAATATGCAAGACGGCAGATGTTCCGCAGTTGTCCACAATCTCTACCCTTGCAGGTCTTATCGGCTGCCCGTCTAGCTCTGCAACAGACTGCAGCACCCGTACAGCATGCGGTATACCGTTCCCACTCACTGTCGTTTCGTATACCTTGCTCAACCCGTGCGATGGATGCATTACCAGATTGGCAAACTCACCATCGTTCGTCATCAGTAAAAGTCCCTCAGAAAACATATCCAGGCGTCCTACGGGATATATGCGGGTCTGCAGGCTTTCGGTCAGCTCTGTAACATCTTTACGGCCTTTTTCATCCTGAAGAGTAGTAACATATCCTGCTGGCTTATTCAGCATTATATAAACCTTTTTTGTCCCTGTATGGATTGGTTTTCCGTCTACCTCTATTGTATCCCGCTCCGGGTCTGCCTTTGCACCAAGCTCGCAGACAGACCCGTTGACCTTTACGCAGCCCATACGGATTTTTTCCTCTGCTGCTCTTCGGGACATCAGCCCTGCCGCTGACAGTATTTTCTGAATGCGTTCTTCCATGCTGCTCCGTTCTCTGCTTTTTTTTGCTCTTCGGCGGGCTTACCGGTTTCCGGACAAATATGGGCATCATATACAATAAGCACCATCCGCGAGCGGACAGTGCTTATTGTATATGAAACCCGGTAAAAATTCAACCTTTTACCGTTGAAGTATATTAATCCTGTTTTTTCTGCTTATCGATGAAGGCATCCACGCGGTCGATCACCTGAGGAACCAGGTCGATAATACGATCAACCGTGTTATTGGCCGGAGGAGTAACATTTACCATGCGAATTGTTCCATCTTTGATGACAAGAAATCCTATCGGTTCAATTTTTACGCCGGTAGCATTACCCCCGCCATAAGGACGTTGTTCACCGATTTTCTTGGTATTCAGTTCAATGCCGCCACCGCCAAAACCAACACTGATTTTGGAGATTGGTACCAATGTGATCCCGTCCGGAGTAACAATAGGGTCACCAACGACAGTATCGACCTTCAGGATATTTTTGACATTTTCCATCGTTGTCTGCATCAGTTCGCCGATTGGATTGTTGTTTTCCATAGTTGTTATCCTTTCAAAAGAAAAACTTATCAATAATTATTCTTTTTCTGCCTTTGTTTTCGCTTCTTCCAGCGAACTTCTGGTAATCGGGGCCATCTCAGCAGCCTCTTTTTCGGCTGCCAGGCGCGCTGCCTCTGCTTCTTCAGCGGCAATCTGTGCCGCCTCGGCCTTTCCGGCTGCCGTATATTTTAGCCAGAGTCGGTGCTTTATCACACGCACCCTGTTTCGAATCAGTACCCCTAATACACCAGACACGATTGAGTTCAGAACGCCGAAAATCTGTCCGATGCGAATGCTCAACGCAAGGCCGAAATCTACCTGCAGCTCCTCGGACATAAAGTCTACATCGGTCCTGACCTCGCATTCCTTTACGTGAAAGCTTTCATTACAAACCGGGCCGAGCGCCGACAGGAACGCATTGACCGTTCCGAACGTTTTTGCTGTAACATAGGGGTCGGAACCGCCAACCACCAGGTCCAGCTTAAAACGGTCGACCTGCAGTCTGTGAAATTTTCCCAGCCCGTGGAAAACCTTTTTTACTATACTAAGTAATTCCTCCAGCGTTAAGTCCAGCGGAAGTCCTTTCTTTTTGCCGGGAGAATTCTTGCCTTGTTTATCTCCTTTATTTCCAGTTCTCGCTGCCTTTCTGGCGGCCTTTTCCGCTTTTTTGGCATCCTTTTTGGCTTGCTTCTGCCTTCTTTTTTCCTCTCGTTTCTGCCGCTTTTCACGCTGCTCTTCCGTTTCCGGCGGAGCCGGAGCCTTCGGAAACAGCTTGATTAGAACGCCGCAGGCCTTTGCCGACACGGTGAGCTCGCCCTGTTCAAACGCAATATCCGCACCAACAGGAATACAGGCTATCAGGAAAATGATTAATGCGAGGACGCCCAGTATAATCCAGGCAATCAACCAACATCACCCCTCACTTTGTTCTTCCACTTCCGCAATGTCTATCTGTCCGCCGTCCTTCTCTGCTTTCTGCAAAGCTTCTATGGTCTTCCTCAGCTTATCGATGCCCTCGTTGCTATCCAGCGGAGGCAGTTCCGGCAGTTCTTCCACGGAACCAATCCCCAAGGTTCGTAGGAAAACATCCGTCGTTGCGAACAACGTCGGCCGTCCGGGTGCATCAAGCTTCCCGCAAGGGGTAATTAATTTTTTTTCCGTCAAAAGGGAGACGGTATATCCGCTGTCAACACCACGTACCCGATCAATATATGCCCGGGTAACCGGCTGAAAATAAGCGACCACAGCCAGCGTTTCTAATGCAGCCTGTGAAAGCATCGGTGGCTTCCGAGTCTCCAGGGTTTTGGAGATGATCGATGCATATTCGGAGGCCGAACACATCTGAAGCTTCCCGTTGAACTTAAGTACGCGCATTCCGCGTTTTTCTGCTTCATAGCGGTAAATCAATTGTTCTGCCGCCTGTTCAATTTCTTTTTCTGAGGCATCCAGTACCAAGGAAAGGCGCTTCATTGGCACACTATCACCTGCTGCAAACAAAATTGCCTCAATAGCTGATAAAATATCCATATTTCTTACTGATAATCGATTTTTTCCAGTACTTCTTCGGCTTCCGCGTTCATCAGATTTACCAGAAGGTTCTCCCCGTCGCTAATCAGACTGACAATGCCTCCGGAACACAATTCCAGTACAGAGACAAAAGTCGCAATAAGCTCAGAGCGCGAGCCGCAGCTGCTATATAGTTTTTCCAGCGGAACAGCACCTTTCTTCAAGCACTCAAGTAGCTGTTGACTTTTTGTCCGGATGCTGTAGATGATCCTATGCGGAATCGCAAGTTGCATAGCTGAAAGGTCCGGCACCGCGTGGGGTGTAGAATAAATATTTAGAAGTGCAGCCAGTAGCTCCGAAGCGGTATGCTCATAGGTATATTCCGTGTCTTGCTTTGGCAAAGGCTCCGGCAGCTTTTCATAATAATACATACCGGTTTCCGCCGCAGTCTTCAGCTGCGGAACAACACCCTTGATTTGGATGCTCACCTCTCCTGCTTTCAGCTGTTCCAGAGACTCCAGGAGGGCTTCAAGTTCGCTGACTTCTTTGTCGCCTGCAAGCAGGGTCTTTGTTTTTATATACAGCAGATGGGAAGCCATCTGCACGAATTCGCTGGCGATCTCCAGATCCATTTCCTTCATCTGCTCGATGTAGGCCAGATACTGGTCCAGAATCTCCGCAATTTTCAGGTCACGGATTTCAATTTTATCTTTTGCCAACAGCATCAGGATCAGACTCAGTGGCCCCTCAAAATTGACCAGCTCGTCCTTTTCCTTCACTACATTTTCCAGAAAATAGCTTGGGTTTTCCATATGGTGTCATCCATTCCGCATTTAGCGGTAAAACATCATTCCAACAAGTTCAAAAGAACTCTGTGCAATCACCATCAGTTTGTCAAAGGCAAACCGGATTGCCGAGGATAAGGGGGCGCTCAGCACCCCGGAAGCAAAAAGTGCAAAAAACAGAATGCCAAAGTACTGCTCATAGCGCATCAGTTTTCCGTAGCTTCGGTTATCCAGCAAGGAGAACACGATCTTCGACCCATCCAAGGGCGGAAAGGGAATCAGATTAAACAGGCAGAGGCCAAGACTCATATATGCCGTCAGCATAAGCATTTCCAGCACAAAACTGCCTGCTGTCGTATTATACAGCGGCAGATACAGTGCGCCGTACAAAAAAAGGAAAACAATGGTAATCAGCAGATTGCATAAAGGCCCTGCCAGAGCAGTAACGGCCATCCCGCGTTTTGGATTTTTGAAGCGGTACATGTTAATCGGCACAGGCTTTGCCCAGCCAACACGAAACACAACCATCATCAGCAGGCCCATAATATCGATGTGCCGGATTGGGTTCAATGTCAAACGTCCCCTGTCCTTTGCTGTTGTGTCCCCCAGGAGATATGCACACAGACCATGGCTCACCTCATGCAGGGTAATACAGAACAACGCAGGAACTATTCTCTCCAGAAGTTGAAATAGAGAGGAGAAGTCAAAGCCCTGCCAAATCTCCTGCAAAATGCTCATAACTTCTCCCTTCGTTTCCGATAAATTAAATTGTAACAAACATTTCCGGCAATTGCAAGTCGTATCGGTTCAGAGTGTCGTTATACACTCAACCACCAAAGACAGAAAGCAGGAAACCTGCAGCGATTGCCGAACCAATAACACCGGCCACATTGGGGCCCATTGCATGCATCAGAAGATAATTAGACTTGTTATACTTCCGTCCAACATCCTGTGCAACTCGGGCTGCCATAGGTACCGCAGACACACCGGCAGAACCAATCAGCGGGTTAATTCTTTTCCCGGAACCATAGTACATTGCAATCCCGCCAAGAAGACCACCAATCGTCGAAATTGAAAATGCAATTAGACCAAGAATAATAATTTTAATCGTGTTCAGACTCAGGAAGTTCTGCGCAACCATTGTTGCACCGACAGAAGTCGCCAGGAAAATGGTGATAATATTCATCAGTGCGTTCTGTGCAGTATCTGACAGCCGGTCCGTTACCCCACTCTCGCGGAAAAGGTTACCCAGCATTAAGCAACCGATCAGCGGAGCCGTAGAGGGCAGAAGTAGAATGACAAAGGTAGAAACGACAATGGGGAAAACAATTTTTTCGGTTTTGGATACCTCTCTTGCCTGAACCATCTTCACCTTACGCATCTCTTCTGTCGTCAGCAGCTTCATCAGCGGGGGTTGAATCAGCGGAATCAATGCCATATATGAGTATGCTGCTATCGCAATTGGTCCAAGAAGCTCCGGCGCCAGTTTCGTCGTAATGTAAATTGCCGTCGGGCCATCCGCACCGCCGATGATGCCGATGGAGGCTGCCTGCGGGCCGGTAAACCCGAGACAGACCGCACCAAAGAAAGCAACGAAAACGCCGAGCTGTGCCGCTGCTCCGAGCAGAAGACTTTTAGGGTTAGCCAGAAGCGGGCCAAAGTCCGTCATTGCGCCAACGCCCATAAAGATCAGAGAAGGATATATGCCGGCTTTTACGCCAATGTAGAAAAAATCCAAAAGTCCGGCATGTGACATAATGTGTCCGTAGCTATGATAATACGGCCCTGACGCATCCAAAAAAGCTTCCCAGAGTTCCGGATGGTACAGTGCATTTTCACCCATGCCCAGAAAATAGCTCAGGTTTGTCAGCAGACAGCCAAAAGCAATACCGCAAAGCAGCAAGGGCTCGAACTTTTTTTTGATGCCCAGGTAAAGCAGAACAAAAGCGATCAGAATCATTGCGATATTCTTCCAGCCACCAACGGTGGTAAAGAATGCCGCAAAACCGGATTCGAGCGCCAGTTTCTGCAGGGTTCCCAGTATATCCATTGCCGCCTCCTTATGCGATGTACACAAGAGGCGTACCGGTCTCCACAACCTGACCCTTGGATACTGCAATCTGAGAGATTGTACCGGACTTGGAGGCAGTGATCTCATTTTCCATCTTCATGGCTTCCAGGATCATAATCACATCGCCCTCATTTACCTTCTGGCCCTGAGTAACGTTGATTTTCAGAATGTTTCCGGGCATAGGACTCTTTACCGCATCTCCGGCGCCAGCTGCAGCAGGTGCTGCGGATGCTGAGGGAGCTGCAGAAACCTGGGTAGCTTGGGCAACAGGAGCTGCAGCAGGAGCCTTCAGTTCATACTCGTCCATCAACATAGCCTCGCCCTGCTCAACCTCTACCTCGTACACACGATTGTTCAAAGTCACTTTATATTTCATATTATTTGATCTCCTTGATAGAAATAAAGCGCAGTTCATTTAGCGGCTTACCCAGAGTGTCGGCAACAATAGCCATACACATTGCTGCCTCACGCGGGTCTGTATCATAGAGCTTCAGTTCACCGGCCGTTCCCGATGCGGGCTCAGCCTTAGCTGCCGCAGCTGCAGGCGCAGGCGCGGGCTCGCTTTGCGTCGCAGAAGCAGACCTGGCTGCATTGCGAACCATGATCCTTCCCATACACATAACAACCAGCATCAGGAGCACAAGGCCAAAGAAGACGACCAGATACCCAAGTAAAGCGGTTATCGAAGCGTTGGCAATAGTAATATTTACGGTGTCCATATGTCAGGCCTCCGTAATGGAGTAGCGCACCTTGCGTTCCTCACGTGCCTTACGTTTTGCAAAGAAATCCTCAGCAACCGGTGGGAAAGCGATGTAACTCAGTACATCCTCTTCGCAACGGGCTGTTTCGCCCAGATACTCAGCGGCTTTTTCATACGTGTCTGAAGGAAGGCTTTCCGCATAGCGACCGGTAATCGGTGCTTCACCCTTCAGTATCTTTGCCTGTACCTCGGGATCAATTGGGGCCGGAGTTTTGCCATACTCGCCTCTGCAGTATGCCTTAAGCTCAGCACCGACGTTTTTGTAACGCTCTCCGGCAAGTACGTTCTGCACGGCCTGTGTGCCGATAAGCTGGCTGGTCGGAGTTACCAGCGGCGGATAGCCCATATCCTTGCGAACACGCGGTGTCTCCTGAAGAGCTTCCTCAAACTTATCCTCTGCCTTTAGCATCTTCAGCTGGCTGAGAAGATTCGAGAGCATACCGCCGGGAATCTGATAGTTCAGGCACTGTGTATCCGTTGTGAGCGAGATGGGGTTAAGCGTACCATCGGCAATGTACTCCGCTCGAACGCCCTTGAAATAGTCAGCCATCCGGTAAAGGAGCTCTTCGTTCAGAGAGGTTTCGTAACCCATCTCCTTCAGGCACACATTCAGGGTTTCCGTTGCCGGCTGAGAGGTGCCGCCGGAGAAGGGAGAAATAGCTGTATCGATAACATCCGCACCGGCTTCAACGGCCTTGAGGTAAGTCATAAACGCAGTACCTGTCGTGCTGTGGGTATGGACAACGACCGGCAGATCTACAGAATCCTTAATCGCGGAAACCAGTTCATATGCTGCCTGCGGGGTCAGAATGCCGGCCATATCTTTGATGCAGATCGTACCCGCTCCCATTTCCGCCAATTCCTTAACCATAGAAACATACTTTTTCAGCGTATGAACCGGGCTGGTGGTGTAAGAAATGGCCGCAGAAGCCAGAGCTCCGGATGCTACTGTCTCTTCGATGGCGACTTTCAGATTATTGGTATCGTTCAGTGCGTCAAATATGCGAATAATGTCGATGCCGTTTCGGACAGAAGCCCGAACAAAACGGCGCACCACATCGTCCGAATAATGCTTGTACCCCAAAATGTTCTGTCCGCGAAGCAGCATCTGCAGCTTTGTATTGGGCATAGCAGCCCGAATCTTGCGCAGGCGTTCCCAGGGATCTTCATTTAGAAAGCGGAGGCAAACGTCAAACGTTGCGCCGCCCCAGCACTCCACGGAGTAAAATCCCGCCTGGTCAATGGTCTGCAGCATGGGCTCGAACTTTTCAAAGCTCAGCCGTGTAGCGATCAGCGACTGGTTTGCATCACGCAAAACAGTTTCAGTGAATTCTACTTTTTTCATCCAGATCCTTCTTTCCATATTAGTTTAAATCTCTGAACAATGAACCTTAGGGCGTTGCCTCTCAAAAAACCGTTGCAGGTCACACACTAGCCAAAATTCTCGAGATCAGTTTTTCCTTATTAAACCTAGTTTCTGCAGAAAACGGAATAATATCGACGCTTTCCGGCAATTTTAAAGTCTCCCGAATCAAAGCAAGATTGCTCTCGATCTCGGATTTTTTACATTTATCAATTTTGTTCGCCACGACAACAAAAGCATGACCGCAGTTCAGAAAATACTCGGCCATCACGACATCGTCAGCCGTTGGTTTATGCCTTGCGTCGACAATGAACACACCCAGATCCATCATGTCCGGCGTCTGGAAATACTCTTCCATCAAACGCCCCCAGCGTTCCTTCTCCGACTGTGATACTTTGGCATAGCCATATCCGGGCAAATCGATCAGATAAAGCCTGCCATCAATGCAGAAATAATTGACATGCACAGTTTTTCCCGGCTGTGCGCCTACTTTCGCAAAGTTCTTCCGATTCAGGATGCAGTTGATTACCGAGGATTTGCCAACATTAGATTTTCCGGCAAATGCAACCTTCGGTGCAGATGTACGAATAAACTGTTTTGCTGCTGCCGCTGACCGGATAAACTCTGCCTTATTCAAATTAATCTCTGCCATGCTTCACGCTCTGTTCTCTGCGAAATTATTGCCGTTCGTCTGAATAGAAGTTGTGATTGCTTCCGTTGCCTCTGAATACGGCATCTGCATTACCGTACAATTCAGAGGATTCCTGACGAAAACCGTATCCAGCGCTTCGTCAAGATGGCCAACCGGTACGAAATGCAGCCCTCCGCGAACGGTCTGATCAATTTTTGCCAGGTCCGGTTCATTTTCCCTGGGAATGATAACGTCCTTCATACCTGTACGCAGGGCCGCCATCGTTTTCTCGCGCAAACCGCCAATGGCCATAATATTTCCACGTAGATTAATCTCCCCTGTCATGCAAACATCCTGCCGTACGGGAATCCCGGTAAGTGCCGATATCAGTGCCATCGTGATGGTAATACCGGCTGAAGGGCCATCTTTCGGTACCGCTGCTTCCGGGAAATGAATGTGGATGTCTTTAGTGGAGTAAAAATCTTTTTTCAGGCCAAACTGTTCTGCACGGCTGCGGATATAAGTCATTGCATATCGAACGGACTCTTTCATCACGTCACCAAGATTGCCGGTTACTTCGAGCTTTCCTGTCCCGTCGACTACAGCAACCTCGACATCGAGCACCTCGCCGCCAACGGATGTATAGGCCAGACCTCGCACGACGCCGACTTCCGGTGCCTTACGTTTTTCGTCGGGTTTGAACTTAGCCGGTCCCAGCAGACTTTCGAGCTTTGCCGGTGTCACATTCAGTGCCTTGAAATCTTCCCTGGCAATTCCGGTTGCCGCTTTACGACAGACTGCTGCAATTTCCCGCTCCAGCCCGCGAACACCGGACTCCCGCGTGTAACCGGTAATGATTCCACGGATTGCGGCATCGTTGATCTTAACCTGCGTCGGTTTTAACCCATGCTTCTTTTTCTGCTTTGTGAGCAGGTGCTGTTTTGTAATCTGCAGCTTTTCTTCATCCGTATAACTGCTGAGTGAAATGACTTCCATACGGTCAAGCAAAGGACGGGGTATCGTATCCATATTGTTGGCTGTTGCGATAAAAAAGACTTCAGAAAGGTCAAAGGGAATCTCAAGGAAGTGATCCCGGAATGTCCCGTTCTGTTCTCCGTCAAGGACCTCCAGCAGCGCTGCCGAAGGGTCTCCTTTATAATCGGAGCCAAGCTTATCGATCTCATCCAGAACCATAAGCGGGTTACAGCTTCCTGCCTGAACAATACCGTTGATAATTCGTCCGGGCATTGCTCCCACATAAGTCTTCCGATGGCCGCGGATTTCGGCCTCATCGTGTACACCGCCAAGGGATACGCGGACCAGTTTACGGTTCACTGCACGGGCCACACTCATTGCGATGCTGGTCTTTCCTGTACCCGGTGGTCCGACAAGGCAGATGAGACCGCCCCTGATGTCCGGTGACAGCTTGCGAACGGCAAGGAATTCAAGAATACGGTCTTTTACTTCCTGCAGGCCAAAATGGTCTTCATCCAGGATTCGCTCTGCTTTTGCCAGGTCGATCGTTTCCTCTGTACGAATCCCCCACGGAAGTTCAAGGCAGGTATCCAGATATGTGCGTATCACTGCTGCTTCTGAGGATCCGAACGGCTGTTTGCTGAGGCGCTTTACTTCTTTCTGCAGTTTTTCTTTGCTTTCCTGTGGGATGGCAGACTCGTTGATCTTCGTTCGGTAATACTCGACATCATCGGTGTCATCATCCTCGCCAAGTTCTGCCCGGATGGCTTTCATTTCCTCTCGCAGGTAGTATTCCCGCTGCTCTTTGTTCATTGCTTCCTGTGTCCTGGAGCTGATTTGCTTTTCATACTCCAGCACATGCAATTCACGGACCAACAGCTTTGCCAGCAGTTCCAGCCGTTTGGACGGACGCAATTCCTCCAGAACCTTTTGCCGCAGCTCAACGTCGATGCGAAGATTCTGGGAAATGTAGTTTGTCACAAAGCCAGGCTCAGGGTTGGCCAGCACATTCAGGATCTGATCGTTGACCGCATCGGGAACCTCCTGCAGATAATCCTCAAACAGGGTAACACAATTTCGCAGAAGAGCTTCCATCTTTTCAGAGGAAACACGTTCGGTTTTATCCGGCAGACTTGTCACAAATCCTGTCAGCTCACCGGACTTCTGTTTTTCCCAGTCAATCAGTTCCGCACGGCTCAATCCTTCTACCATCACACGGCAGAGATTTCCCTTTGGCTGCCGAATCTGCTGACGGATTCGGCAGATGGTACCTACACGGTAAATATCATTTCCGTCCGGTTCTTCCACATTAAAATCCTTCTGTGCGGACAGAAAAATCAGACTGTTGTGCCGGAGAGCGTCTCCCATAGCGGCATGAGACATAGAACGTTCCACGTCAAATGTCATCAATGTCTCTGGGAAGACATTTACTCCACGGAGAGCCAGAATCGGCATATGAACATTTTCAAAAAACTGCTGCATGGTCTATTTCCTTTGCATTTCCCGCAATAAGCGGCTCCTGTAATCAGGATCTGTGGTGTATTTCCGGTGCTGTGCCGTTTGCTGCACACTCACCGGTTATAATAACTTTATCAATTGTGCTGTCAGACGGAACATCGTACATAACTGGGGTCAGAATACTTTCCATCACGCTGCGCAGGCCTCTGGCACCGATCTTCATCTCGATTGCCCGGTCAGCCACGGCTTCCAACGCCCCCTGTTCAAAGACAAGCTCAACATTATCCAGGCCCATCAAAGCTTTATACTGACGGGTCAAAGCGTTTTTCGGCTCTGTAAGAATACGAACCAGGTCATCTCTACCCAGGGAATCCAGTGAGCAGACAACCGGCATACGACCGATCAGTTCGGGGATAATACCGAATTTCAGCAGATCTTTCTGCTGAACCTCTCGAAAGAGCTCTCCCACATCTCTGTCTGCCGCACGGGTGATTTCTGCCCCAAAGCCCATGCTCTTACGGTCCGTTCTGCGAGCAATGATCTTATCCAAACCATCAAATGCGCCACCACAGATAAAGAGAATATTGGTCGTGTCCACCTTGATGAACTCCTGCTGTGGGTGCTTCCGCCCACCGTGGGGAGGAACATTTGCAACCGTACCCTCCAGCATTTTCAGCAATGCCTGCTGAACACCCTCGCCTGAAACATCCCTGGTAATCGAGGTGTTTTCGCTTTTGCGGGCAATTTTATCTATTTCGTCGATATAAATGATACCGCGCTGGGCACGTTCAACGTCAAAATCCGCCGCCTGAAGTAGTTTCAGGATGACGTTTTCCACGTCCTCGCCAACATAGCCGGCTTCCGTCAGAGTCGTCGCATCTGCAATTGCGAATGGTACGTCCAGCTGACGGGCAAGAGTCTGTGCAAACAGAGTTTTTCCGCTTCCGGTAGGACCAATCAGCAGAATGTTACTCTTCTGCAGCTCCACGTCTTCGCTGCCCAGGTGCATAATTCGTTTGTAATGATTGTAAACCGCTACAGACAGTGCAACCTTCGCCCGTTCCTGGCCAACAATGTATTGATCCAGATGTGCTTTCAGCTGCTTTGGCTTCGGCAGACGCTCGAATGCGAGCGGAAGCTCCTCCGCCATGCCGGTTGATTTTGAACTTTCCTCTTCCTCTTCCACAATGTTCATGCACATACGCACACACTCATCACAGATAAAGGTTCCGTTGCCGGCAATCATCCGGTTTGCAAGAGACTGCGGTTTCCCGCAAAAAGAGCAACGGATGCTTCTTCCTTCCGATTTTGCCATAGTTTTCTCCAAAAAATGTAATTCTGCAAAATGCAATAAGGGAGGGGACGATCGTCCCCCCCAATAATGCGACTCAGCGTCTGTAAATAACTTTATCGATGAGGCCGTACTCGCAGGCTTCTTCCGCGCTCATGTAATTGTCACGCTCACAGTCGCGTTCAATTACTTCGACCGGCTTGCCGGTGTTTTCGGCAAGGATATTATTCAGGCGATGCTTGATCTTCAGGATCTGTTCAGCCTGAATCTGAATATCCGTACACTGGCCACGGCTACCGCCGGAGGGCTGGTGAATCATAATCTCGGCATTTGGCAGGGCTATACGTTTGCCCTTAGCACCGGAGGAAAGCAGGAATGCACCCATGGACGCTGCCAGGCCAACGCAGATTGTGGATACATCCGGCTTAATATACTGCATTGTATCATAAATTGCCAGACCGGCAGACACACTTCCGCCAGGGCTATTGATATAAAACTGGATATCCTTTTCAGGATCCTGTGCTTCCAGATACAGCAGCTGTGCAACGATCAGGCTGGCAGTGGCATCGTTTACCTCTTCCGACAGCATAATGATGCGGTCGTTCAACAAGCGGGAGAAGATGTCATAGGAGCGCTCACCGCGGCTGGTCTGCTCTACAACGTAAGGTACCAGGCTCATGGCAATTCCCCGTTCTTATTCAGCCTTCTCAGTAACAACTGCGCTGTCGACGATCAGATTCTGTGCCTGCTCCTTAACGAGTTCAGCCTTAATGTATGCCTCGCCAAAGTAGTTCTTCAGTTCTTCTTCCTTTGCGCCGGTCTGCTCGCAGAGACGGGCAACATAGGCAGTCAGCTCTTCTTCAGTGGGCTCAAGGTTTTCTGCCTTGGCAACTGCCTCGACCAGAAGGTCAGACTTGACCTGGAACTCTGCACCCGGACGGACAGAGGTAGCCAGAGTGTCCTTATCCAGACCCATCATGCTGCAAATCTGTTCGAAGCTGTACTGGCTGGGATTCATGCCAAAGTTTGCTGCATAATTATAGATAACATCCTTGACTTTTTCGTCGATCATCACAGCAGGGACAGTGACCTTCATATTATCGATTGCGGCCTGCATAACGTCGTTACGCTTTGCAGCATCTGCTGCGTTCTGGCGCTGTTTGGTGAGCTCTTCCTTCACGCTGGCCTTGTACTCTGCCAGAGTATCGAACTCGGAAACGTCTTTTGCAAATTCATCGTCGAGCTCAGGCAGCTCGGGAACGGTGATTTCGTTGACCTTAACCTTGAATACAACAGCCTTGCCTGCGAGCTCAGCGGTATAGTCTTCAGGGAAGGTGATGTCGATATCCTTCTCTTCGCCAGTCTGCATGCCGACGATCTGATCTTCAAAGCCGGGGACAAAAGAGCCGGAGCCGAGCTCGAGCTCGTGGCCTTCTGCCTTGCCGCCTTCAAACTGCTCTCCGTTCAGATAGCCGTCAAAGTCGATATTAACGGTATCGCCCATCTGTGCTGCACGATCATCAACACTCAGCATTCTGGCGTTGTTCTTGCGGACGGATTCGACCTTTGCGTCAACATCTTCGTCCGTTACGACGACGGGGGCGACAGCAACTTCCAGGCCCTTGTACTGGCCAAGCTCAACTTCAGGATACAGGGCAACAGCAAAGGTAAACTCTGCAACGGGTTCCTCGGTGATGTTGACGTCTACGATAGACGGACCACCAACAAACTTGATTTCCTTCTCTGCGACAGCGAAATCAAAGCAGGGCTGAGCCAGCTCATCCAGAGCATCCTGGTAGAAAACTTCTTTGCCGTACATATTTTCAACGATCTTCCGGGGAGCCTTGCCCTTGCGGAAGCCGGGGATTGCAATGTTCTTCTTAGCCTTAATATATGCACCGTTTACAGCTGCTTCAAACTCGGCAGCATCGGTAGCGACGGAGATACGAGCGGTATTGTCTTCGTTCTTTTCGTAATTCTTAACAATCATTTGGTGAAATCCTCCTATTAATGTGTATAAACGCACTGTTTTATATTAGCAGATAATCCATGCAAAATCAATGCTTTTTTCTGCTAATACTAAATTAATTCTTTCTGCCGCCCTCGTTTTCTTCGTTTCCGCCCTTGCGTTTCCTGCTAAAGATGCTATAATACCTGCGACCGGTTTCCACACCCTGTCCAACCGCGGTGTTTCACTGCGCTGTGCGGCACTTTCGCCGTACTCTAAACATAAAATGGAGGTTTCCTTATGAGCAACTCCCCTACCCGCCTGCATAAGATTGCAATAGCTGCTGTCATCGCTGCATTGTATGCAGCTCTCACCATGATGCTGGCCCCAATCAGCTACGGTGCCGTACAGTGCCGCATTTCCGAAGCGCTCTGTATTCTCCCCTATTTTCTTCCCTGGAGCACATGGGGGCTTTTTGCCGGATGTTTTCTGGCAAATCTGATGACCGGAAATCTGATGGACATCATCTTCGGTTCTCTGGCGACTCTTCTGGCTGCTCTCTGTACAGCCGCGATTGGCCGCCGTTCTCACACCATGGTCAACAGTATCGTTGCCTGCGCCATGCCTGTCCTGTTTAATGCTTTCATCGTCGGTGCGGTCATCACCGGTGCCTACGAAGGGTTGAACATTCTCACTCATATGAGTGTTTTTCTTCTCAATGCTCTTTGGGTCGGGCTCGGTGAAGCCGTCTGCATGTACGCAATCGGGCTTCCGCTGATGCGCAACCTGCCCAAAGCTGCTTTTCTGAAAGACCGCTTGGCCGCTTAATCAGGCAGTCTCTCGATTCGAATAACACGAACGCCCTGAACTACGTGTGGAAGTTCAGGGCATTTTTGTTTGATGTACCGTATTCGTCCACCGCAGGCCTATGCTTACAGTATCTGAACCGGAGTAAAATCAATCTCATCTGCGGAGACCAGCCGGTATTCTGTTCCCTCTCGCCATCCGTTAAAAGCATGCGAACGACTTTTTCCATGAAGATGCCCGTAACAGCACAATCGGACTTCGTACTCTCTGAACAGTTGCAGGATCTCAGGGCATTCATATTTCATATAGACTGGAGGATAGTGCAAAAAGGCCAGCTTAGGCAAATCTCCTCCTGCTTTCAGGGACATTTCCAGCCTGAGTATCTCCCTCAGCATTACCTTCTTATCATGTTCTCCGTTTTTTTCTTCCTCATAAAACCACCCGCGGGTCCCACAGATAGCGTGGCCTTCATAAGAATAGGCGTTGTTATACAGGATATCGATTGTCTTTATATCGTGTGCAGCAAAGAATTTATAAGCCTTGGTCGCAGTCGTCCACCAGTAATCATGATTTCCTTTTAGAATGATCTTTTTCCCGGGTAGACGGTCAATAAACAGGAAATCCTCCAGGCAGTCCTCAATGCCCATTCCCCAGCTGATATCCCCGCAGATCACCGTTGTATCGTTCTCATTTAGCCGAGAAAAACCTTCCATAAGTTTTTCTGCATGGTTTTTCCATACATCTCCAAAAATGTCCATTGGCTTATCTTTTCCAATAGCCAGATGCGTATCACCCAGTGCGTATAATCCCATATCTTACCCTGCTTTGATGCCAATATACTAATTCAACCGGAACGCATCCGGTATATGCTCAATACGTGCCGGTCGGTCTGCCCCCTCAGGAGCATAGAGCTCCACTACGTCAAAACGAGGCTGCAGCCTTGTCGGGTGTCCTGCAAGCCAGAATTCTGCTGCCAGGATGATCTTACGTTGCTTAGATAGCGTCACATATTCTCTCGCGGTCCCATAACGAAAGCTTTTTCGCAGCTTTACCTCAACAAAGACAATAAAGTTCTCTTTCCGGGCAATGATATCTATTTCACCCAGACGGCACCGAAAGTTTCTGTCCAGGACCTCATAGCCTTGCCGCTGCAGGAAAGCCACAGCATTATCCTCGCCCAATTTGCCTCTCAAATGATTATCCATCAGTGCATTTTCCTTAAAAAGCTGAGCCGGTGGGCAGGAGACGGGCCAAACTCACGCAGCGCCTCATAATGCAGCTTCGTCCCATAGCCTTTGTGCTGTTCAAAATGGTATTGCGGATATTGTTCTGCAAGCTGAAGCATGTATCGGTCACGCGTTACCTTCGCCAGAACAGAGGCTGCCGCGATGTCCGCACTCCGGGAATCGCCCTTCACCAGGCAGGTCGACGGGATCCGTATTCCCTTGTTCCGGTTGCCGTCGATCAGGGCATGCTCCGCTACAGGATCCAGCTGCGCAATCGCCCGGTTCATGGCCAGATAGGTCGCTTCCAGAATATTCAGTTCCTCGATTTCCTCTACACTCGCGAAAGCTATACCGAAAGACAATGCTTTCTCCTGTATTTGGGGGAAGAGTTCCTCTCTACGTTTTTCTGTCAGCTTTTTGGAATCGTCAAGGCCCGGAATCGAGGTATCAAGCGGAAGAATCACTGCCGCTGCGCACACCGGTCCCGCAAGCGGCCCTCTGCCTGCCTCATCCACGCCGCACAGAATATGACAGCCAAGCTCCTTTAGTATACGTTTCTCCAAATCCCAGGACTCAAGCATCCGGTACCTCCAGGGTAATACGCCCCAGTTTTCCGTCATGATACTCACTAAGGAGTGTATTTGCCATCCGTTCAATATCATACTCGCCTCTGGATACCAAAAAGCCCCGTTTTCGGGCCGCCTGCTCCAGCAGTTCAAAACCGTTCATTTCCGGGTCAGGGGTGAATTTGTAGCGTGCTTCCACTGCCTGTGGATAATAATTACGCAGACGGATCATGAAGTTTGCCGCAAGAGTCTCTTTATCCAGGACATCTGCTTTTATCGCGTTTGTCACCGCCAAAAGCTCACCAACCTCCTGACTGTCAAACTTCGGCCAGAGTATGCCCGGCGTATCCATCAGATCAAGCCCACGGTCGATACTGATCCATTGCTTACCACGGGTCACGCCAGGCTTGTCGCCCGCGATTGCGGCTTTACGCCCGGCAACTTTATTTATAAATGTAGACTTACCGACATTGGGAATGCCCAGAATCATAATACGAATCGGGCGCCCGACAAGTCCCTTTGCCTCATAAGCTTCGATCCGATCCTTCATCATTTTCTTTACCGCCGGTACAAAACCGTTTACTCCCTTGCCACTCGAAGCATCTGTCTCCAAAACAGAATAACCCTTCGCTTCAAAAAAACTGTGCCATTTTTCTGTGGCTTCCGGGTCAGCAAGATCAATACGGTTCAACACAATCAGACGGCGTTTTTCTCCCGCCAGACGGTCAATATCCGGGTTTCTGCTGGCATTGGGAATGCGGGCGTCAAGAATCTCGCAAACGCAGTCCACCTGCTTCATGCTGTCCTCGATCATTCGCTGTGCTTTGGTCATGTGGCCCGGGAACCACTGAATATTCATTTTTTCTATACTGTTTTCCGGCATAATCCTTCATTCCTGTTCTAATGAGTCTCTGTAATAAAGACAGGGGCAGTTTTCTGCCCCCGTTGAATAGTTTTACGAATTTCTCAGTTGGGGTTGGTAATAAACTGCCAGCGTCCCATCGGATAAATGATTGCGTATACCCGGCCGATGATCAAGCGTGCATCCACCATACCGATACGGGAATCACGGCTGTCGGTCGAAGCATTTCGGTTATCGCCCATAACGAACACACATCCTTCCGGAACCGTTTTGGGGCCGATAAAATTCAGCTTCGTATAGGTTTTCTCATTGATATAAGCTTCCTCAATGGCTACACCATCCACAAATACCTCACCGCTGCTGAAATCGATATTAACTACCTGGCCTTCCGTGGCTATGACACGCTTCACGAGGGCTTTGTTCGGGTCGTAGCTGTCCGTCTTAAAGACCACTACATCGCCCTGCTTTGGTGTATAAAACAGACCGGAGACCAGCATCTTATCGTTATTATACAGCGTCGGTACCATAGAACTGCCGTTTACGTCAATAATACGTACAAAGAAAACAAAGACCACCACACAGACGATCAGTGCGACCGCAAGGCACTGGAGCCAGTCAAAGGTCTCCCGGCGAGCAGCAAGTGCCTCTGCCTCTGCTTCTTCAGTAGTCCGGTTTTTAGGGTTGAGCTTTGAAAAATCTAATTTTTTCATCTTTTCAGCCTTCTTTACTTATCTTCTAATCGATTCAACAATCTTCAATGCCTAAGCATCGCGTTTGCACGCATGACCAGATTCAGCATGAGGTACTGGCCGCCAAAAATCAGATTATTCAAAAACCTGTATTTCGCCGGCATATGCTGAATATACGTATTTTCCTTCCAGTTTGGGAACTTGTTTTCAAAGTTCTCCCGCAATCTGGCCTGCACAGGGCTTTTCCGGTCAATCAAATTTACCCGGGTAGTCGAGGTCAGAAGCTGGTTATAATACGCGAGATACTCCAGTTCCTTTTCGTACTGTTCATACATTCCTTTTTTCCGGAACCAGTCCAAAACGTCATCCACCGCATCAATAATTTCCAGGTTTCGCTCGGTAGTCTTATTTCGCATAATGGAGCCGCCTCTCTGCATGTAGAGATACCACGCTTTCGGGATATACGACATACGTTGGGCCAGCACCAGCAGTTTTGGCGTGGTATGCAGATCCTCGTACCACACGCGGCTTGGGAATCGTATATCGTTATCTACGAACAGGCTGCGCTTATAGAGCTTGTTGCAGGCAGACGGGTCAGAAAACAAGGCCTCCGGATACTCCTGTATGGAAAAGTCTCCCGCCTCCCTGGTCATACTGACCGTTCTGCCGCTTACACTGCCGTCCTCCCGCACCACAAGATCGTCAAAGATAATCATGTTCACCGGTTTATTGAGGACAGAGAAAATTTCTTCCAGTGCACCATCTGCCAGACGGTCGTCGCTGTCCACAAACAGAAGCCACTCACCTGTGGCCATCTCAATGCCAATATTCCGCGCTTGGCCAAGGCCTCCGTTCGGCCCGGAATGAATCCTTATCCGCTGCGGGTATTTCTCAGCATATCGTTGCGCAATAGAAAGCGAATTATCCGGGGATCCATCGTCCACCAGAATGATCTCATAATCCGTCTGTTTCGTCTTCAGGACAGAATCCAGGCAATCCGCCAGATACGGCTCCACATTATAGATGGGAATGATGATACTCAGTTTTATCATAGTGTTCTTTCCTCTGCAAGCATTTTTCGGTCAGACCTTCCGGCAGTCTCAAACCAGATCAAAGCCAGGACCAGGGAAAGGAAGATAGAAACATTCGGACGGCGTAATACCGCTCCGGACATCTGTGCCAGACCGAGCTGAAGGAGCAGACACATCATCAGAGAGAAATTCAGCGGTGTATAGCTCCTGCGCAATGCCGTTACCAACGCCTTCAGAATCAGGACAAGGAAGTGGGCTATAAAAAGGACATACAGTGCAAAACCAAGATATCCGTAGTAATAGTATATGGCCGGCCAGTCGTTTTCCAGATCATCTTCCCCGGTCGGCCCAATCTTATAGATTTCAAAGCCTACAACTCTGGTCAGAGAATCACAATCCTCAAAGATCAGGTGAGCAAGCATTCGCTTCTGCACACGGACATCGATCAGTCTTGCTGCGTCCGTTGTCATATTGTAGGCAGCTAAAACTCTCCGGATATCATAATTATCCAGCAACTGCGGGATTCCCGCATAGATCATTTCATAATAGAAGGTCTGAAAGCGTCCAACGAGATAATCATCCGACAACTTTTCCTCCAGTGTCATATGATCAATATCATAGCCCAACTCCAACAGCTCCTGCTTAAAGGCATCCGCATTTTTTTTACCGGTCCCCCGCTCCATGGCATCCTGTTTTGCTCTTGGCGTATAGGGATAGATCACGATTGAGGTGATAAACAGGACCACAGTCATCACAAGCACCCCCAGCTTAAGCTGCTTCTTCAGCACAAGCTTTCCAAAAAGTTCAAACGCCGCAAAACCGGCCATCAAAGCCAGGGCGGACGCATAGCAGGCCTTTGTCCCGTTTGAAAGCAGAAGCAGTAAAACCAGCGCCGGCGCGCAAACATTGACCCAAAGTCGGTCGGATGAGGCAGCAAAATACATAAGAAAGGCGCTGTAGGTCACCAGAAGGATGCTGTTTGCACACCGATTCGTATCGATCACCCACCCGCTGAAACCGGTCGTCCCGCCGTAGGTGGAGTTCCAGGTCCCGGTGATTAATGCCAGGAAAAGCCCCATCAGGTACACGCCCATTGCCGCCGCAATGCCCTGAATAATCTGCTTTTTCATCGTTCCGGGTTCTTTTTCCGTACGCATTGCGTAAGTAAAGCACATTGTCAGTACCGGCATCTGCACCACACGAAGCATATACTGCAGATCTTTCACCAGACTGCCATAGCCAACGCGGAAACCATTGAGCACGTGCAGCAGGCAGAATGTTCCGATCACACACAACCCAGCGAACAGCCGTCTCTTTTGTATTTTCTCTCCCGGCAGCACGAAAAGCGTGCAAGGAAGAGCCACAAGAATCAGCAGCCGGATATATCCTGCCGCCGTCGCCACGCTGTCCTGCATCCAGTACGCCAGAATGTCCAGCAGCGGCTGCAGCACGATCAGCGCAGAAAGCCATGAGGCCTGCAAAATGTTTTTTCTCTCTGTCCTCATTCTTTTCCTTCCATCTTTTTCTGCAATCAAATATACTCGCTTATGCTTACCCAACTGAGCCTGTCATCCTGTCCGCAACGCACAGAACAGGAATCGCTTTTGCTCACTTTGTGAATCAGCAGTACATTTCGCTCCAGCGGCGTTTCATTTTCATGCCGGTCTTCATTGTCAGCGGAGGCAATTCCTCACCCATCAGCTTTTTCACACACAAGTACGGCAGATTCACGCCTGCTGCCCGGAACATGGGAACCCCCGCCGTAAGCCGGGGATTGCATTCCATGATCAAAGGCATTCCGTCGGCCCGTTCACGGATGTCAAAGCCAATGTTTCCGTCTAAGCCAAGCTTTTCCGTAACATCCGCACACAGCTTCAGCACTTCCGGTGCGTCAACCGTGACACCGTCCAACATAATGCTGTTTTCCATAAGGGTGCTCTTCCGGCAGCAATTATACAGGACCTTGCCATGATCTGCCAGAAGGTCCACCGTATACTCTGTACCGGGGAGATACTCCATTACCAGCATCTCCGGCATTTCTTCCCGTTCCCGGAGAATAGCCGTCAGCTCTTCCATGGAGATCACGGCAGAACTGGGCTTGTCATGAAACAACGCTTCATACCGGGATTGCTTTGCATCTAAAATCCGGAATCCGCGGCTGCCGCTACCCTGCGTAACTTTTACGCAGACCCGCTTGTGCGGATACCCCAGAGCAAGGGCAGCTTCTTCCAGTTCCCGTGTGTTTTTTACCGCCCGGTAATCCGCACAGGGAAGCCCATTTTCCCGCATATAGTCAAACAGAGACAGCTTATTGTTCGCAATCTCCAGTGCCGTCTCTGCCGAAACGGAGACCTGTGTTCCAATCTGTGCAAAACGTTCCCGGTTGCGTGCCAGTGCGTTCAGTTCAACGGACATGATTGGCAGCAGCACATCGACCGATTCCTTCCTGCAAATTTCCAGTAAAACGTCCACGTACTGCGAATCATCCCCACGCGGCACCGGATAATACGCATCCACCATGGAAAGCATTGTCGGGTCATCGTTCATATCCGCGCCGATCAGGCGAATCTTCCGCTCTCCGTTTTCCCGAATGCAGGCGGTCGTCCCCGGCATAAAGACGTTTCCGGATGCAGTAATCAGCACAGTAAGCTCTCTCATTTGTTACTCCGATAAAATAAAGATAGATTAAAAGATATAGGTGTGCAGAAGATCATCGAAGGTCTCCCGCTTTTTCATCAATTTTGTCGTTCCGTCTGGCAGCAGTGCGATCATTGCACAGTTCGGCCGGATAAACGGAGGCTTCAGCACATTGGAATAGCCGCCTACGTTGCCAAAGACGATATAGTCTCCCACCGCCAGAGGGCCGTTATAGTTTTTCCGCATCACGTCCTGCTCGAGGCATGTATATCCGGTAAAATCAGCACAGGAAAGCTCTTTCCGTTCACCGATTCCGAAAACTTCCATGGGAAGTTCCTTTAATGTGCAGGTCTCGCCAAGATTGTGTTCACTGCAGTCCAGCACGGCAAAGTTTTTCCCCCGAACAGTCTTCAGGGCAGTCACCTGTGCAATCAGATCAACGAAACGGTTTACCAGCGTTGTTCCCGGCTCCGTAAACAGTATCGGTCTCTGCTCCGCAGGCGTTGTCCTGTAATGCTCTGCAAAAGCACCGGCTACCGCCTCGGCATATTCCCTGTAGGTAGGCACGCTGTCAAACTGTGCAGCAAAATAAGGCGCCATGCTGCCAAACATACCGCTACCCAGGTCAATAAACCGGGGCGGTTCGGCAAAGTACTTTTCTGCCAGAGCCAGCATATTGTCTGCCCGGCGTTTCCATGCATCCAGTCCCCGGCAGCGGCTGATATGGCAGTGCAGACCGGTAATCTTCAAGTTTTTTATGTCCCTGATCCGGTCAAAAACAGATGGAATGTCTGCCGGGTCCAGCCCAAACCGGGAGATAAAATTCTGTCCCACATCGGCGTTTACCCGCAGACTGACCTCGAACTGCTTCGCCGGGCAGGCTCTTGCTGCTTCGCAAAGCCGTTCTGTTTCGGCCAGATTGTCGATATTGATCAAACTCCCCGCAAGAAATGCCCGTACACCGGCTTCGCCCTTATCCGGCCCGTTAAAAATGATTTTCTCCGGTGGGAAACCAAGTCTCTCCGCAATTTCGTATTCCATATCGGAAACCACCTCGGCATACCCGCCCAGGCGCTTTACCACGCCGGCAATGTAGGGTGTGTAGTTGGTCTTAAAGGAATAGGAGATTCGGTATTGCGGGTAGATGTCCTGAAATTCCTTTTGCAACTGAAGATAATTGGCAATAAATCCCTGCTCATCAAACACGTACAGCGGAGACCCGTACCGAGTGGTGAGTTTCTGAATGAGTGAAAGCGTATAGTCCATCAGAGCTTTGCCCCATCGCCAAAGGTCATTTCCAAACGCAGGATTTCAAAGGCCTCCGCAAATTTTTTCCCGATTTCATATCCACGGAATCCGCAACGGCAGCGTACACCCTCGATCCAGTCTTCTGCGCCGAATTTATTGTACTCACTGGTATGGCACTTCAGAGACGCAATTTTTTTCTCCAGTGTGCATTCAATATCCACATACAGTGCCGGTTTAAACGCCACATAAGAGCGCCCGGATGGCGTAATCGGCTCATAGAAGAACACCGTGTTTCTCCGTCGTGCGGCAGCGATAGTTGCTTTTGCGACGCCCTCATGGGCCTGATGCGTATCAAAGGGGTGGTGCGTGAAGACAACCTCCGGGTCAAAGGCAGCCATCCTCAGGTCAATGGCATTCACCACGTCCGACCGGAAAGGAATGTCCTTTGTTTCAAAGTCCAGGATCTCAATATCCTCCAATCCCAAAGTATGCAGGGCATTGAGCCCCTCTGCCACAGCTACCTCGTCGGAGCGCTGCACCTTGCCGTCTTTGTTTGTGTATCCGGATTTGCTCATAATGAGGACTTTTACCTCATGTCCGGCCTCGACAGCCTTTGCCAGTGTGCCGCCGCAGGCAATTTCTATATCATCAAGGTGAGCGCCGATTGCCAGTATTCTCATCGTCGAATATCCTCTGTTTTCAAGTCTTTATTCAAACTTCCCCTCACGGGAATCGGAAGCAATATCAAATCAATATATTATAGCATAGTTTCCTTTGTTTGGACACCCTTTTTTCTTTTCTTCCACTGTTTCCTGTATCCCCTTCCCCTAGGCAGAAAATTGCTGCATAGACTTGCCTCGCTCCTCTTCCTGCGGTAATATAGCAGCAGGCACTGTACTGCACCTTTTCATTGGTGCAGCTTCTGAACGGACAACCGTATGCCTTGTCCTGCTTTAGTGAACAAAAATAAGGAGGGGATCAATACAATGCCAAACATTCAGCATTATCTGGAGTGGAGGAGTGATATTCCGTTTCTCCTGTCACCTGTCAATGATGTTGACGAGCTGATCTTCAGTCTCATCGGTTTGTTTGACTGGTCAGATATTGTGCCGGAAGACGGTCATTGCGTACCGCTCCACCAGGCAGTGAAGGAGTATTTCCGGCTGGACCGTGCGGAAAAACCCGGTATTCTCATCTCAAAGCAACATGCATCCACACTCAGGTTTCTACCGGCCTCCGTCCGTTTCGGTTCTCTGGAGCTCACCGGCTACCGCAGAGACATTGCCCCATCGGAAAACAAACAGTTCTCCGCCCTGACGATCCGCATTCCCGGCGGCCGTTATTATATCACCTTCTGCGGTACGGACGACTCCATTACCGGTTGGAAAGAAGATTTTCTTCTTTCGGTGGAGGAGACGATTCCTGCCCAGAAAGATGCCGCCGAGTACCTCCGCTTTGCGGCAGAAAACTATCCCGGTCCTCTGGTGGTAAGTGGCCACTCGAAGGGTGGAAATCTTGCCGTATATTCCGCAGCTTCCGTACCGGAGGCCGTGCAGGCGCGCATTTCCCGAGTCATCAGCTTCGACGGCCCCGGTTTTCGCAGAGAGTTTTTGCAAACCGTCGGTTATCGCCGCATTAGAAGCAAATGTTGCTCCATTATGTCTGAGCAGGCTCTGGTCGGTAAACTGCTGTTCAGTGATCTCACACCCATCATCGTCCGCACGGATGCCTTCGGTATTGCCGCACACAACGGCCATAACTGGGAGACCTGTCCCGGAGGTTTTGTCCGCTGCGATGAATTTTCTTCCTTCAGCAATGCTTTTAATGAATCCTGTGATCGTATTCAGGACAAGGTCTCTCTGGAGGACCGCTCCCGGTTCATTGAAGCAGTGTTCAGCACGCTTGAAGCCACAGGCGCAAAAACACTCACCGACCTGTCCGAGCAGAACCTGAAACACGCCGCCTCGATGGTTCACAGCTTAATCAAGGATCCTGGTATCCAGAAAATGGCCACCGAATTTTTGGAGAGTATCGTTCTCAGCCTGGTTGCCGAACGCAGCAAAGATCTGAAGTCAGTAAAGGCCCTGCAAAACCTTCTCGACAACTTCAGCAGGCACGATGAGAAAGTGCACCCGGCAGACAAAGCTTCGTCCGGAACCGATGGTGAGACGGAGATTGTCCGGCCACTGTCTGCTGCCATTGCCGACGCCAAACGAGCCGTCGATAATACTTCCGATCACATGCCTCTTCTCCCTATTGATTTTTCCGTCTCAGACGAAGCCTGATTCACCTTTTCCCGCAATACCAATGGCTCCCGGCAGTCTTTCTGTTCAGAAGAACTGCCGGGAGCCGTTTCCACTTTATCTATTTCTTTTTCGGTCTTTCCTGCGTCACGACGAAATGTGTTCGTCTGGCCTTCAGATCAGAATTCCGTTGCAATGGTCGATCTCGTGCTGAATGATCTGGGCTGTCCATCCGGTAAATGTCTTCAAACGGACTTGAAATTTCTCGTTCAGGTATTTTACCTTGATTGATTTATAGCGTATCGCCTTTCGCTTTCCCTTCAGCGAAAGGCAGCCTTCTTCCGCCTCATATTTTCCTGAGCTTTTGATGATTTCCGGGTTATACATCAATGCAGGTACACCCTCGTTATCGAATACAATGACCCGCTTTGCCGCGCCGATCATGTTCGCTGCCATACCGACGCACTCTTCTCTGTGCGCCTGCAACGTATCCAGCAGGTCCTGGCCCAGTGGCTTATCGTCCTCGGTTACCTCTGAAGCCTTCTGCGCCAGAAAAATGGGGTCGTGCACAATATTCTTTATCATTATTCTCTTCTTCTCCTTCAGAGTCCACCCATCCAGGCTTCGAGTGTCTGTTTTTTGCTTTTTTCGATTGCTTTGCCGTCTCACCCCATGCTTTATGACAGTTGCGGGATAAGCGTAATCCCGTTCCACAGCAGTTTTCCGCCATAAAACAGCAGGAACAGTCCGCAAATCAGAGAGATGCCCCTAAGGACACGGTCAGAAAACCGGGTACGGAAATGATTCACCAGCAAAGACATCCCAAACCACCAAGTCACGGAGGCCATTGCGCAGCTTAAAATGAAAGCGGTACCGTATTCGGCCGGTACCGCAGCCCGGGAAGCCCCGAGCAGCAGAGAACCGTCAATAATCGCCTGGGGATTAAACCAGGTCACAACACAGGATGTTGCAATGACCCGGGTCAGGGGCAGCTCCACCGCTTCACCGAACTCAACCTTTCCCCTTGCGCGGACCAATCCCCAGCCCATCCAAAGTACCACGGCACCGCCCGCCAGCAGCATCCCAAGCTCCAGCCAGACAGAAGCGCTGATCAGTGCACCTACGCCCAGAAAGCAGGCAACAGAAAGTGAGACATCAAAAAAGGTCACAATCAGTGCCGTCAGCAAAATACGCCGGCGCGACTGAGTCAGTGCGGTATTAATCACAAAAATATTCTGCGTTCCGATTGGGGCCACATACGCAAGCCCCAGCAAATAGCCTTGCAGCATCGTTGCTAGCATTTTCCCCACCTCAGTTTCTGTGGCATTTTCTCCAGCCTGCGCTCGGTTTTCGCGCAGATACTTTTGGATTATATCATAAAAGTTTCCGGGAAAAAACAGATTTTTATTTTCTCCGTTTTCAGCAAACTATCGGATCTCCATTATTTACTGATTTCCGTCTCCGGATTCCGTGATTCTTCGCGCAGTTTTTCTGTTCACGGCCGTTTTTTCTCGTTTATCTGAGTTATTTGTCAATATTCGTCCGAATTTCCTGTCTTTCTGTCCGAATTTTACCATTTTTGTTCTTGACTTCTGCCAAATTGATGGTATGATAAGGTCGTAACGAATATGAAATATCATTTCTATTTGTATCAAGTTGCTTGAAACCGTTTGTTATAGCTAGAAAGAGAAGTGTACAATGACACTAGCAGAATTATATAATACTGTCGGCAGTTATGCTGCTGTGAAGGACCAGCTGGGCAACGATGATACCATCAACCGTTGCATCCGCGCCTTCCTGCGTGAGCCTGCCTACGACCGCCTGATGGAGGCTTGGAAGAACGGCAATGCTGTTTCCATTTTTTCCTGGACGCAGATTCTCAACCGCAGCTGCCAGCAGCTTGGTCTGACCCGTTTGGGGTATGTGACCTCCGCTATTGCCGAAACTTATCGCGGTTCTTTTATTGAAAAGCTGGACGCTCCCACTGTTGATATGCTCTTTGCGTCCTTTGACCGGACATACAAAGAGACTACTGAACTGTTAAATGAGTATCTCCACGCCGCAGAGCAAGAAAAGACCCGCCGTCGCCCCGGTCGGCCACGCAAAGTTGCCGTTGCCTGAGGCATAAACAGCAAGTGATGCACACTTCCGCATAGGGAAGAATGCATCACTTGCTGTTTTACTTTTATCGGCAACTGCCTTTTTCGACTTCAGGCGTCTCCGGTTTTCTCCGGCGTTTCCTGCATAGCTGCCCTAAGCCGTGGCAGCAGACTCTCATCCGCAGGCAGCCAGGAAACGGTATCCAGCGTTTCTCTACATAGCCAGCGCGCGGCCTCGGCCTCCTGCAGCTGCAGCGCTCCCTCGGTCACCTGGGCCCAAAAGCAGTCCATTGACAGGTGGAAGGTTGGATAATCGTACTCAACCGTGTACAGCTTTTCCCCCACCGTAATCCCGGCCGTCAATTCCTCCCGGATTTCCCGAATCAGAGCCCGCTGAGGGGACTCTCCGGCTTCCACCTTTCCCCCGGGAAACTCCCAGAACCCCTTCCACTCGCCGTAGCCTCTTGCTGTAGCAAAAACCTGCCGCGGCTGTTTCAGGCAGTCGCAGATCAGCGCTGCGACAACATGTACTCTCTTCATCTGAACCGGTTACGGCTTATTCCGCGTCACAGGCCAGGCTGTCGTAATACTTGCTCACTCGCTCGTACTCAGCGTCGTCCTCGATGGAGGAAATGAGCATGTCCTCTCCGTCTTCTTCATAGGCGTACAGGTACTCTTCTGTGCCCACCTCTTCGCCCTCGACTTCGGCAAGAATCGTATAATTCTTGCCTTCAAAGGCAAACTTGTCCAGTACGGCATATTCAATCTCCGTGCCGTCTTCCTCTGTCAGGATGATTGTTTCCACTTCATACAGTTCGGTATCTTCCATTACAAATCTCTCCTTTGGATATGGGATATTTGGATATACTATTTTTACCGCATTCCACAGGCAAATGCAACAGGGAGATTTTCTCCACCGCCCTGCCGGTTGCTTCCCGCACCGGCAATATTTTTGCTTGACAGATACCCCGTATGGGTATATATTCGTCATCAGATACCCCCGCAGGGTATATTGCCGATTTCGTTGGAGGATGCCTATGGCCGAACAAAACCAACCTTTCCTTCTCCCGGAAGAGGAAACCACCACGGGTTGCTGTTGCTCCGTTTCCGTCCAGGATGGCCCCATCTCTCACACCTCTGACTGCTGCCGTACCAAACACCGTAGCGAAGAGGAATACACAAAGCTTCTCCATCGGCTCAGCCGGATTGAGGGTCAGATCCGCGGCATTAAGGGAATGCTCGGCAATGACGCATATTGTACCGATATTCTTGTCCAGGTAACCGCCGTTAATGCCGCACTAAATGCCTTCAGCCGTGAGTTACTCAGCCAGCATATCCGCACCTGCGTCATGGAGGATATTCGGGCCGGCAAAGAAGAAACCGTCGAGGACCTTCTGCGGACCCTGCAGAAAATGATGAAGTAACCCACGCCCTATTCGCGAAAGGATGATCTCCATGCAGAAATATAATGTTACCGGCATGAGCTGCGCCGCCTGCTCTGCCCGTGTCGAAAAAGCCGTAAACAGCCTCGCCGGCGTAACAGCTTGCTCCGTAAGCCTTCTTACTAACTCCATGGGCGTAGAGGGTTCCGCTTCTCCTGCTGAAGTGATCAAAGCCGTCACCGATGCCGGCTACGGTGCAAGTGTGAAAGGCAGCAGGCAGAACAACGCCGCAAACGCAGACCCGCTGGACAGCCTGCAGGACACCGAAACTCCAAAGCTGCGCCGCCGTCTGCTCTGGTCTCTCGGCTTCCTGCTGGTGCTGATGTATATCTCCATGGGCCACATGATGTGGAGCTGGCCTCTGCCTTCTTTCCTGGACGGTAACCACATTGCCATGGGGCTTGCCGAGCTCCTTCTAGCCGCTGCTGTTATGGTCATTAACCAGCGTTTCTTTATTTCCGGCTTCAGGGGGCTGATTCACCGGGCGCCGAACATGGATTCGCTGGTCGCCCTGGGCTCCGCTGCTTCCTTTGCGTACAGTGTGTTCGCTCTTTTTGCCATGAGCAGCGCTCAGCTAGCCGGAAATGGTGAAAAAGTCACTTCGTACATGCACGAGTTCTACTTTGAATCTGCCGCTATGATCCTCACCCTCATCACGGTCGGTAAAATGCTGGAAGCCCATTCCAAAGGCAAAACGACCGACGCATTGAAGAGTCTGATGAAGATTGCACCCAAAACAGCTGTCCTTCTCCGAAACGGTCAGGAGGTCACCGTACCCATTTCTGAGGTGCAGCGCGGCGATATCTTCGTCGTCCGTCCCGGTGACAGTATTCCGGTAGACGGCATTGTATTGGAAGGCAGCGGTGCAGTAGACGAGGCAGCTCTGACCGGAGAGAGCATACCGGTGGACAAAGCTCCGGGTTCTGCTGTTTCTGCGGCTACTATCAACAAAGACGGCTATCTGCGCTGCGAGGCGCGCCGGGTTGGGGAAGATACGACACTTTCTCAGATTATTCAAATGGTCAGCGATGCTGCCGCCACAAAGGCACCTATCGCCAAAATTGCCGACCGTGTCTCCGGTGTTTTTGTTCCCGCAGTTCTTGCAATTGCCTGCGTGACAACGCTCGTCTGGCTGCTCCTCGGCCGTCCATTCGGCTTTGCCCTCGCCCGCGGTATTTCTGTCCTTGTCATCAGCTGCCCCTGTTCTCTGGGCCTGGCCACCCCTGTGGCCATTATGGTTGGCAACGGTCAGGGAGCCCGCAAAGGGGTACTGTTCAAAACCGCTGCAGCGTTGGAGCAGACCGGCAAGGTCAACATTGTTGCCCTGGACAAAACCGGAACCATTACTGAAGGCCGTCCGCAGGTCACCGATCTGCTTCCGGCAGACGGCATCACCCTGCAGCAGCTTCTCGAAGGCGCTGCTGCGCTGGAACAGCACAGTGAACACCCGCTGGCACGTGCCATTATGGATCATGCCGCATCACAGCAGCTTGTTCCTGCAGAGATCAGCCATTTCCATGCGCTGCCCGGAAACGGTCTTGAAGCTCAGCTCGGCGGCCAATCTCTGCTCGGCGGCAGTCTGAAGTTTATTTCCGGCCGTCTCTCCGTTCCCGCAGCATTGCAGACCAAAGCCGATACACTCGCTTTACAGGGCAAAACACCGCTGCTTTTTGCGCAGGATCAGCAGATACTTGGATTGATTGCCGTGGCCGACACCATAAAGTCCGACAGTGCCGAAGCCGTCCGTCAGCTGCAGAATATGGGTATCCGTGTCGTCATGATTACCGGCGACAATGCGCAGACTGCCCGGGCGATTGGAAACCAGGCCGGAGTGGATGAGGTTATTGCCGGCGTACTGCCGACCGGAAAAGAAGCCGCCATCCGCCGCCTTCAGCATCAGGGCAAAGTTGCAATGGTCGGCGATGGCATCAACGATGCCCCAGCCCTTTCCCGCGCAGATATTGGCTTTGCCATTGGTGCCGGATCGGATATCGCCCTTGATTCCGCGGAGGTAGTGCTAATGCACTCACGCCTCACGGACGTACCTGCAGCCATCCGTCTGAGCCGCGCCACCCTGCGTAACATCCACCAAAATCTTTTCTGGGCCTTTTTCTACAACTCCGTCAGCATTCCTGTTGCTGCAGGTGCTCTCATCCGGTTCGGCTTTACCCTTAACCCCATGTTGGGTGCCGCCTGTATGAGTCTGAGCAGCTTTTGCGTTGTCACCAATGCCCTACGCCTGAATCTTTTTAAGATGTATGACGCATCTCATGATAAAAAGAGAAATAAACCGCTTCCCTTCCCTGAGGAAGCACAGGAGGAAAAAACAATGACCAAAACCCTGAAGATCGATGGTATGATGTGCCCCCACTGCGAAGCTGCCGTAAAGAAGGCTCTTGAGGCTGTTGCCGGTGTGGAATGCGCCGAAGTCAGCCACGTTGCCGGCACTGCCGTCTGCACCCTGAGTGCCGATGTAGACAACGAAGTCCTGAAGGCTGCAGTTGTGGCCAAAGACTACACCGTCCTTGGCATCGAGTAACCCTGCGTTTTCGTGTCTCTCACCGGGCACGCAAAGTTGTCTTTTTCGGCATCCCCGTCTGAGGAAAAAGCACAGAGACCCTTTTCCTTTTTGGAAGAAGGTCTCTGTTTTTTTATCCATATTGTTTTTCTTTGTCCTTACTCGACGGCGGCAGCGCTTTCCTGGGTAGCGGTGGGTTCTTCCTTGGCGGCCATTTTCGCGAATCCGTCATAATATCCCTCTTCGGTAAAGTTGGCAAAATAGCCCTCTTCCGAAAGCAGCATAATGGTCTTGCCGTCCGCATATTCATTCAGCTTGCCTTCGCGGGACAGACGGCGCAGCTTTTTAATGGGTAGCTGACTGTAAGCACCGTTTTCGCCCACAAACAGATACAGGCGGAGGCGGCGAATTTCTTTCTGGTCCTTATCCTTATTTAGATATTTGACAATTTCGCCCATGTTGAGGCGCATATCTTCGCTGCAGGAATAGACGACCTCGTTGGTGGATTCAGGGTCTTCCCGGTTATAGAAATAGGCAGCACCCTGGCCGTAGGGCTTTTCCGCAAAAAGGACAACGGTGTTCGGCACTCTGCTGATAAACTCTACTGCGTAGTCGCGAATCTCTTCCAGCGATTTGCCGTTCAGGCTCTCCGGGAAGCGATAGTCAGTACGGAAGTCATAGGCGCCGGAAATACCGCGCTCAAGGTCATGAAAAAGCTTGCTCATTTTTGGTCTCCTTTATCGTATTGCGGAACACAGGCACCCCCGAGAACAGTCGGCACTGCCTCCCGCGCTTCAGCAATGTGTATCATTATAACCGTACAGGGGCATCCTTGCAACAAAAATATCAACCTGTCCCATTTCTCTTTTTGTTTCGGCCCTGAGCACATGCTGAGAGTCTTTTTTCCTTTCCTTCTTTACGAATAACGGGAATTAGCCTATACTCAATTTTGTGATAAAAAGATTGTTTTTGAGGAGGACAAAACGTGGAAAAAGACAGCCTGAAATACAAAACCTATGTTCAGATTCTGAAAGAAGAACTGGTCCCCGCCATGGGCTGCACAGAGCCCATCTCCCTGGCCTATGCTGCGGCCAAGGCCCGCGAGGTATTAGGTTGCCTACCGGATGAGGTCTGCCTGCAGGTAAGTGGCAGTATAATCAAAAATGTAAAAAGCGTGATTGTCCCGAACACCGGTCACCTGAAGGGCCTGGAAGCAGCCGCGGCCGCGGGCATTATCGCAGGTAATGCCGAAAAAGAACTGGAGGTCATTGCCGAGGTCAATGAAGCCGAAGTCCGTGAGATGCAGGAATATCTTGACCGCGTCAGGATTGACGTAGAACATATTGAATATGGCCACGTTTTTGACATTATTGTAACCGAACGCAAGGGAGAGCATTGGGCTAAGGTTCGTATAACCGACTACCACACAGCTATTGTTTACATCGAAAAAGACGGTGAGATTCTCCTGCAGAAGGATCTCGACGGCGTCGCTGCGGAAAATGACACGGACCGTAGTCTCCTGACAATGGCTGACATCTGGGATTTTGCCCACACCGTCGACACCCGGGATATCCGTGACGTGTTGGACAGGCAAATTCGCTACAATACCGCCATCGCTGAGGAAGGATTGATTGGAGATTACGGTGCAGGCATCGGCCGCGTACTCCTGGATTATCACGGGGGTGACGTTGCCGTTCGCGCCAAGTCAAAAGCCGCCGCAGGCTCTGACGCCCGTATGAACGGCTGCGAGCTGCCTGTCATCATCAATTCCGGCAGTGGCAATCAGGGAATCGCCTGCTCTGTTCCGGTCATCGAATACGCCATTGAGCTGCGCAGCGGAAAAGAAAAGCTTTACCGTGCACTGGCCTTGTCCAACCTTGTGGCTATTCATGAAAAAACCGGTATTGGCACCCTGTCCGCCTATTGCGGAGCTGTCAGCGCAGGTGCAGGAGCCGGTGCAGGCATTGTTTACCTCTGCGGCGGAGATTTCGAAGCCATGAGTGCAACCGTCGTCAACTGTCTGGCCATCGTTTCCGGTATCGTCTGTGACGGTGCAAAGGCATCCTGCGCCGCAAAGATTGCCTCTGCCGTGGATGCGGCTATTCTGGGCTACAACATGTATAAAAACGGCCACAGTTTCCATGCAGGAGACGGAATCGTGATGAAAGACATCGAGGATACCATCAAGGGAATCGGCGTCATCGGAAAGGACGGTATGCGTTCTACCAATGATGAGATCATCCGCCTGATGATTGGCGGTGCAGACTGACCGGCCAAGTTGTTATTGAATTGACCGCACCTGTGTGCTATACTTTTGTCAGAATACTTAAGATTTGCTTAAGATTCAAACTCAGATTTGGAAAAGGAGACCATTATTATGGCAAACATTTCCCGTCGCGACTTTCTGAAGGGCGTAGGCGCAGGCGCACTGGGCGCAGTTGCCGCTTCCGTTCTCCCCACCATGGCTGCTGCTGATGAAGAGCTCGTCATGACCGCTGCCAAGTCCCTCGAAACCAAGTGGAGCTTCGAGATTGCTCCCGATCCCATCCCTGAAGATCAGATCGCCGAAGTCATCGAAGACGAAGTCATCATTGTCGGTGCCGGTATGTCCGGTCTGACCACTGCTTATTCCGCACAGGTCAACGGCGCTTCCGTTACCCTGTTCTCCGCCTCCAGCGGCCCCATCTCCCGTGGTGGTTCCAACTTCTCCGCATACTCCAAGGTCATCGAAGCCCGCGGCATCGAGCGCTTCGACCCGCAGCCGTACTTCTATGATGAGATGCGTGCTGCTTCCTTCCAGGTCGACCAGAAGAAGTGGAACCGTGGCTACAACAATTCTGAGGAAGCCATGAACTGGCTCATCGACCTCGTCAAGGAAGACGGCCTGGACGTCATCCTCGAGCGTGACAACAAGCTCGACGGCAAGGGCCCCTACTATGCACATGCATTCACTACCGAAGGCAACTCCTCCATGGTCTCCACCGGCCAGCAGGGTGCAGTTGAATCCATGGAACGCCACGCTCTCGCAGCCGGCGCCACCATCATCTATGATACCGTTGCAAAGTACCTCATCCGCGAAGACAACAACACCGGCCGTGTAACCGGCGTCGTAGCTCAGAAGGCTGACGGCACCTATGTAAAGTTCATGGGCAAGAAGGGCGTTGTCCTCGCCACCGGCGACTTCTCCGCTAACAAGCAGATGCTCGCAAAGTACTGCCCGATGGTCCTCGACCTGGTCGGCATTGAAGAGAACGAGCCCGACTACAACACCGGCTTCTCCCTGGCAGGTATCTACCACGGCGACGGCCAGCAGATGGGTCTGTGGGCAGGCGCTGCATGGCAGCATGCCTTCCCGGCAGCTCCGATGATGCAGGGTTCCTGGGGTGGCTCCTTCGAGCCGTGCGGCTTCCACCAGGGTCTGAACGTCAACACCCGCACCGAACGTTACATGCGTGAAGACGTTTCCGCTCCTTACAAGGCCAACCACCTGCTCAGCCAGCCCGGCCACATCGCATGGGGCATCTGGACCGCCAACTTCGCTCAGGCCATCGTTGATGCCGGCTATGAGTGGTACACCTTCGGTATGGACTATGACCTGCCTGCAAAGACCCCCGAAGAAATGATCGCCACCTGGGAAAGCAGCAAAGCTGACACTCTCGAAGAGCTGGCCGAAAAGCTGGACCTCGATGCCGAAAAGCTGGTTGCTGTTGTTAAGCGCTACAACGAGCTGTGCGAAAAGGGCGTTGACGAAGACTTCCACAAGGCTCCTCAGTTCATGATCCCCATTAACGAAGAAGGCCCCTTCTACTATGCAAAGAACTCTGCCCTGTTCATGACCGTTATGGGCGGCCTCCGCACCAACGAGTACATGCAGGTCGAAGACGCCAACGACGAACCCATCCCGGGCCTGTTCAACGTCGGCGCCATGATCGGCGACATGTATGCCAACACCTACAACTTTGCCGTTCCTGGCAATAGCTACGGCATCAACTGCCTGACCTTCGGCAAGCTCCTTGGCGAAGACCTGGCCAGCGGCAAGTTTGACTGATTCCGTAAACATTTCTGATTTCTGAATAAACGTCCCGCGGGGCGGAGGTTTTTCCTCTGTCCCGCGGGATTTTTTCTTTCCGTACACTTTTCTGCTGCTCATTCTTCGGCTGTGCGTCGTTCTTCTGTAGTTCTTGTCGCTTGTGAATTTCGCATTGTGTGCCATCCAGCCGTAAGCTTTGTGGCTTATGCACTATTCGGTGTGTGCGCTTTTCCGCCCTTTATGTCAATGGAGTACCGTTCACCGCAGCCTTCAGCACCTGCTCCCATTCGCCTACGGTCTCCAGCACCTCTTCGGGGCTGACGGGCTCATATGCTTCCTCGTTCCAGTCCAGCTTGTCCCAAAGGTCCATAATATCATAGGGTAGCCAGGAGGCGAGATCTGGCCCACGGAGATAGCAGCATTCCTTCCCGTTTTCTTCCACAACCAAGTAGATTCGGTTTCCGTTGCGGTAACGTTCTGTGGAACGGCGCACATCCGCCTCCGTCACACGGCCCGGGGTATCGAAGAAGCGCTCAATCGACGCAGCTTCTTCCGGGGCCGGTGCTGCAGGACCCAGAGGTACCGGAGCAGACGTCTCCGTCAGGGTCTCCTGTTGTTCCGTGAGCTGTGCCAGCTTATCATATTTGGCCGCGCTGCCCTTTGCCTTGCTCACCGGGTATTTCGCAGCGTTCTTCTCCATTTTCGCCAGAACAATCTCTCGCAGGTCCAGGTCCAGTACGCTGGCCATCTGTATGCAGTAATTCACCACATCCGCCAATTCCTCCCGCACGGCCCCCAGGTCATATTCCGTGTCGCTCCACTGGAAGCACTCCAGGAGCTCATTCGCCTCTATGGAAATGCTCTTTGCCAAATTCGCAGGCGTATGGAACTGTTCCCAGTCCCGTTCCCGTGTAAAAGTATCGATCTTTTCCTTCAGTTCAAGCAGAGAATCCATATTCCACTCCTTTACTCGCTGTTCCTGTGCTTTTTCAGAGCAGCTCGACGCCGGTGTCTGTCAGCCGGATATGTGTCGTGTAGAAAGCAGCCATTGCCGCCGTCAGATATCCCGTATCCCGCACACCGGCCGTCTCATATGGTGAGTGCATAGCCAACTGTGCGGCTCCAATATCCACGGTATTCAAGGATACGTGTGCACTGGACAGGTTGCCTAGTGTGGACCCTCCCGCTACATCGGAATGATTCACATAGGTTTGGAAAGGCACCCCTGCCCGCCGGCAAAGACTTTGGAACACAGCTGCGGAGACCGCATCCGTAGTATACTTCTGGTTTGCGTTATATTTCAGGAGCACACCACCGTTCATGACCGGACGGTTTGACAGATCGGCCTTTTCCGGGTAATTCGGGTGAATCGCGTGGCCGTTGTCTGCCGAAAGCATAAAGCTGGAAGCAACCGCCATGCGGTGCTCCTCGGTGCTGAGTCCCAGGCAGGCGCTCACCCGTTCCAGTACATCCTCGAGGAAGGTAGAGTCTGCCCCCTGCTTGGTAAGGCTTCCCACCTCTTCGTTGTCAAACACAGCCATGACTGTTACACTGTGTGGGTTACCGCCCTGCAGGAAGGCCTGCAGCGAGGCAAACACGCACATCTGGTCATCCAGCCGCGGTGAGGAGACATACTCCCGGTTTGCCCCCCACACGGAGGCCGGCGTCCGGGCATAGAGGAACAGGTCTGAGCTGACGATTTTTTCCGCTGGAACTCGCACAGCCTCCGCCACCAGAGGAAGCAGACCGTCCTTTGCCCGCTCATCGCCGAGTATGGGTGCGATTTCTTTCTGCACCGAATAGCTGTGGCCGTCATTGGCCGAGCGGTCCATATGCACAGCAAGACTGGGCAGCATCAGCAGATCCCTGTCCAGGTTTACGAGACGGGTCTCCAGGATTCCGTTCTTTTCCACCAGCACACGGCCTGCCACCGATAGCGGACGGTCGAACCATGGTGCAAGCAGCATGCCGCCGTATTTTTCCACGTTCAGCGTCACATATCCGCCGGGCTTGCCCAGCTCCGGCTTTTCCTTCACCTTAAAACTGGGAGAATCACTGTGAGAAGCAACGATTTGGAAATTTGCCACTGAACGCTCGGGCACCCGGAAGGCAATGACCGATGACCCGCCGCGAACCGTAAAGTATCCCTTCCCCGGGCGCAGCTCCCAGCGGTTCTGTTCCCGTAGCTCGGTATAACCAACCCTTGTAAGCCTTTCACGGATAGCCTGCACTACGTGAAAACAGGTCGGGTTAGCAGCAATAAACGCCGTCATCTCCCGAGTCAGTTCCGCAAAACGGTCTTCCTTTTCCTCAGGTTTCGATACAGGTTCTGTATAGCTACCTGTTATGTTGTCCGCAGAAGCTTCGGTAATGGCTTCCTCTTTCTGTGCAGGAACATTCTTTTCTGCCATCTCCTGTACGTTGGCTGGTATCGGGGCACCCATATCGCGGCTCTCAGCACCGCTCTGCTCCGTCTGCGTCCGCTCGGCGGATTGTGTCTGCTCGTCTGCACTCATGGAGGCCGGCACATCCTCCGCAGCTGTATCCCTGGGCAGCGGCGGCTGATACAACAATTCCTGACCGAAGTCCTTTGGAATCTCCAGGTATGCACCAAACGGATTGAGCACAATTCCAGTCAGCTGAGAATCTACCAGCAGTTCCAGCAGGTCCCGTAGGGGCATGGGCGACAGCGTCACGGCCCCCAGTTCTTCACTTTCCGTTCGGTTTGTAAACAGGGGCAGCCAGGCAGAACCGTCCGGTTTAGTCAGAATACGCTCGGCATATTCCGGTTCTGCCATCGGGTTGTGCGCCAGTTCTTCTTCATTCGTCCGCATTAGGGGAATCAGCACCTCCACATGCTCCTGCAGGGCGCGTGAGACCGCTGTCACCACCAGTTCAGCATTTTCCGGCTCACGGTGATCATGCCATGCCTTTAGGGCCCGCTCAAGCGGCGGGCAACCGGTAGTATAGGGATTATAATGCATCGTATTATCTCCTTTAATCCGCTTCTGGCTAGCTGCTGTTCAGCTTTGCAGAAGCATCTTCCGTTTTTTCTGATTATATCACAATTGACCGCAGAATGGTACGTTTTCCCGTCCGGAAAGGAGGGCTTGACCCCTGTTCACTTCCGTGGTATTTTTTAGTGAATGGTTCTCTGTTCCAAATCATTTCCAAGGAGGGACTAATGCGTACTTTTATCTGGTTCTGTTATTTCTGGGGATATATGCTGGTGCATCTCCCCGCATTGCATAAAGGCCTTAAGGCGCTGAACAACGGTAATTTTCAGACTGCCGACGAGATTGCCTATCAAAACGTCCCCCGCTGGTGCAACAAACTGCTTCAGCTTGCCGGTGTGGAGGTCACGGTCATCGGTCAGGAAAACATCCCGGCAGACCGTGCCTGCGTGTTCACCGCAAACCATCGCGGCTACTTCGACATTCCCCTGATGCTCACCCAGCTGGGAAAGCCCATCGCTCTGGTCAGTAAGATTGAGGTGGAAAAGATCCCCCTCATTCGCAAATGGATGGCCCTGCTTCATTGCCTGTTTCTGGACCGGGATGACCCGCGACAGAGCATGCGTGTGCTCGGCGAAGCGGCTGACCTGGTCGAAAAAGGCTACTCCGTCGGCATCTTCCCGGAGGGTACCCGCTATAAGGGTGACGAAGGTGGTCTGGGCAAGTTTTTAGGCGGCGCTTTCCGCATTGCCAGCAAGTCTGGGGCTCCCATCATTCCTGTCGTTCTGTTCAATACCCGTGCCTGTCTGGAGGGCGACGGCCACTTCACCATGAAGCCGGCAAAGGTTGCCGTGCACATCCTGCCCCCGATAGAAACAAAAGACCTTGACCGTTCCGCCCTGAAGACCCTGCCTGAGCAGGTCGAGCAAATCATCCGTGAAGAACTTGCGAAGGGTGCCTGACCGGTATAAGCCCGCAAAAACGACCATCAGTCTTGCTTAATGCAATATCGCTTCAAACACCGTGCCCTCCGAATCGACGGAGGCACGGTGTTTTTCTGCTGCCGTGTTCGTGTCTGCCCCACCGAGTCACAGAATCTGCCGCAGCAGATTCGACAGGGCAGCCTCGTCTGTAACCTGCCACTCTGCTGCGCTCTCTTCTACCGTTGCACCATGCCGGTTCAGCCACAGTGTGTGCCAGCCCAGTCGCGCTGCGGGCAGAATATCCGTCACATAGGAATCCCCAACATACAGCAGTTCCTCCGGGGGCAGGCCCACTGTTCGTTCTACCATGCGAAAGATTTCCGGATCAGGCTTGTCTATGCCAAGATCACCGGAAATAAACACAAGCTCCGACGGAAACATAGCGTCCAGCCCCATCGTCCGGATTTTTTCCCGCTGATGGTCACTGCGACCGTTGGTGATCAGCCCCGTCCATACGGCTCTTTCCCGGCAAAGCTCCAGCACCGCACGCAGCTTTTCTGACAATGCAATCTGCTTCTGGAATCCGGCATAGCGGGCACGGAAGCCGAGAGCCTCTTCATCGGACAAAGTTATACCGCAATCGCTAAAGCCCGCCTGATACTGGTGAATGTAGAAATCCCGCATGGCAATCTTTCCGCACTGTGAATCGTAAAACCTTTCCATAGCACGCCGATGGCAGGCCGCATTCAACTCCGAGGCTCTGGGCATAGCCTCGGGATACAGCATCTCCAGAGCTTGCACAAATGGCCGACTGCGGTCATAAAGAGTGTCATCCAGGTCAAAAAAGACGGCTTTCATGGTATACCTCCTGTTTCACGCGGAAGTCTTTGTACCCTTGGGGGTTATGCTGTCAGTTTACCACAGTCCGCTGTCTCTCCGCCACAGCTTTCCTTTGTTTCCATTGTCTTTTTGTCGACTTTATCTTCCATCCGATGCGCTTTCCTCATGCTGTTTCTCCGCGCATTTACCTTCGAATCAAAATCAGTGCATTTTTCTTTCACTTTTTAGTATTAGCATTCATTGTAATGCACTCATTTTGAATTTATCCATTTATTTCTAATTTCTTCATAAGAATTGGTCAAATTTGCACATCTGTTCCTGCAAAATTTCAGTGAATTTATCTATTTAATAAAAGACGCAATTCATGTATAATTAGCATGGAAAGAAGAAGTGTATTGATAACGCGCCCGCAAGCGTATGCGCTGCCGGAGGTTCTGCCGGTCCAGCACCGGGTGTTTGACGAAAGAGGTAAACAAAATATAGAAAGAAAAGGAGTATACTTCTTATGATCAACCCAAGCTATAAAGCGCTGCTGAACGGCAAATCCATCATCCGTGTGCTAAGCGAGACCGCTGTCGCCAGAGGCAAAGAAATCGGTTACGAAAATGTCTTCGACTTCACCCTCGGTAATCCCAGTCTCCCCACCACCGAAACCTACACAAATGCAATGATTCGCCTGCATCAGGAAATGGCTCCCGAAGTCCTGCACGGCTACAGCCAGTCCATGGGTATTTATGAGGTCCGCGAAACTGTCGCACAGAGTCTGAACCGTCGCTTCGGTATGGATTACGAAGCAAAGCACATCTTTATGACCAACGGCTGTGCCTCTGCCCTGGCTCACGCCATCCGTGCCGTCACCGTTCCCGGCGAAGAGGTTCTTGTCTTTGCTCCTTTCTTTGTGGAATATAAGCCGTATGTCAATCAGACCGGCGCAGTTCTTAAGATTGTCCCGGCCAACACGGAGACCTTCCAAATCAACTTTGAAGCCTTTGAGGAAATGCTCACTGACAAGGTCGCCGCGGTCATCGTCAACACCCCGAACAATCCTTCCGGTGTTGCCCTGGATGCCGACACGCTGACCCGTCTGTCCGCCCTGCTGAATGAAAAGCAGAAGGAATATGGCCACGATATTTTCCTCATCAGTGATGAGCCGTACCGTGAGATTGCCTTCGATGGCGCACAGATTCCTTATGTCAGCAAGTTCTACGACAACACCCTCTCCTGCTATTCCTTTTCTAAGAGTCTGTCACTGCCCGGTGAACGTATCGGCTACATCGCTGTAAACCCCCGTGCAACCGATGCAGATGTTCTTGCTATCATCTTCAGTCAGATCAGCCGCGGTATCGGGCACAACTGCCCCTCTGCCTCTGTTATGCGTGCCATGGCCGAGGCCATTGATGAGACCGCCGACCTCGCCGCATATGAGACCAACATGAACATCCTCTACGATGCTTTTGTCGAACTGGGCTTTGAGGTTGTCCGTCCCTCTGGCACCTTCTATATCTTCCCGAAGTGCCTGGAAGATGATGCTACCACCTTCTGTCAGAAAGCCACGAAGTATGACCTGTACTTTGTCCCCTCGGATAATTTCGGCGTTCCCGGCTATTTCCGTGCTGCCTACTGCGTAGAAACCGAAAAGGTGAAGCGCGCAGTGGAAGCGCTCCGTCGCTTTGTCCACGAAGAATACGGCAAATAATTCCTTTTCACTCCTATTTCCCCCTGCGGAAAAGTTCTTCCGCAGGGGGGCTTTTTGTTTCGCCCTGTTCCTCTCTATTGTTCCCTGTTTTTTCCACTTTCGCAGTGCTGAACTGCGCCCAAACACAAATTATTTCCGAATAACCTTCAGGATGTCGTTTTTTTCTCACTTCCCCGTCTTGAACATCATGCACTTTTCGTGTATAATCCCAAAAGTGTATTTATGGGCTTTGCCCGTTCCCAAAGGAGTCATAAAAATGAAGTTCTCTTCCAAGATTGAAAAGTGCGGTCTCTCCCCCATTCGCAAGTTTATCCCCTATGCGGATAAGGCCGAGAGCGAAGGCGTTAAAATATACCACCTGAATATCGGCCAGCCGGATATCATCACTCCTCCGGCCTATTTTGAGGCTCTGCGCAGCTTCCATGAGCCTGTACTGCAGTACGCCCCCTCCGCCGGCATCCCTGTTCTTCTCGATGCCGTCCGGGATTACTATGCCAACATCGGCGTTCAGCTTGACCGCAGCGAAATTATGCCCACTACCGGCGGTAGTGAAGGCTTCCAGATGGCCCTTGCCGCTATTCTGGACGAGGGCGATGAGATCCTCATCCCCGAACCCTTCTACCCCAACTATAACACCAGCGCCATCCTCGCCGGCGCTTCCATCTGCCCCATCCCCACCACTCCGGAAAACGGCTACCATTTCGCCGAGCGTGAACTGGTCGAGTCCTGCATCAATGAGCGTACCCGTGCTATCATGATCTCCAATCCGGGCAACCCCACCGGTTCCGTCCTCACCCCGGCCGAGCTCAAGCTGATGCTGGATATCGCCAAAGAGCACGACCTGTTCATCATCCTTGACGAAGTATACCGTGAATTTGTATACGGCGGTGAGCCCCTGACCAGTGCCCTGCAGTATGAAGGCTATGAAGACAACCTCATCATCATCGACTCTGTCTCCAAGCGTTTCTCCGCCTGCGGTGCCCGTATCGGCCTGCTCATCTCCCGCAACAAGGAATTCATGGGCCAGATCATGAAGTGGTGCCAGTGCCGTCTCTCCGTCTCCACTGTCGACCAGATTGCTGCTGCCGCCCTGTACAACGCCGGCAACGAGTATTTCGTTGAGGTCCGCGAGGAGTATAAGCGCCGCCGCAACACCATGATGGAAAAGCTCGACGCCATTCCCGGAGTAATTTACGCCAAACCCCAGGGCGCCTTCTATATTATGGCCGCTCTGCCCATTGACGATGCCGAGAAGTTCCAGCTCTGGCTGCTGAACGAATTCCGCGACAACGGTGAGACCGTTATGTTTGCCTGTGGCGAACCCTTCTATGCCGCCGATGGTAAGGGCAAGAACGAGGTCCGCATGGCTTACGTCCTCAATGAAAAAGATCTGGCCCGTTCCATGGACCTACTGAAGTTGGCTCTGGAGCAGTATAACGCCCTGAACAGCTGAGTCTGTTTACCCCACTTCCCTAATTTATGTGATAATTAACGTTCCCTCGGGCTTTGTTGCCGCTGTGTGCAAAGCCCGGGGGAGTGTTTTTGTCCGGGCCTGCAGCTCGCCGTTGCGCGGACTGCCGCTTTCTGCTACAATACAGGTATATATTGCTCAAATCAGGAGAGAATTGCCATGGAATCCTTTTCTCTTTCCGTCGCCGCTTTGTTCGGCGTCCTGAAGCCGGCGCAGGCCGGTACTGCCCGATGAACGGCCGCCGTGGGCGCCTTCGGGCCAAGCTGCTTCTGCTTATACTAACGTTGTTCATTCTCGCCCTGACGGGGTACGGGGTTTGGCGCTGGGTCAGCAGGGCCGTGTTTTCCTCGCCCATCCCGCCGCAGCAGGAGTTCATCCCCCCCATTGCAACCGCACCGCTGAGCAATCCCGGCCTCATCGCCCCACAGCAGACGCCCCAGGGGAACTTTGCCGGCTCTTTGCGCCCGGTAACCCTGACGGCAGATTATCTTTGGCAGCAGGATGGTCCCGACAGTGAGATGGTCCTCTACACCCCGCCGACATATGAAGCCTTAGAGTCCGGCGCCTTGCTGGCCACGGACATTGTCCCGGTCTGGACCAACGAGGACAGGGACGGGGACGGCCAGACCGATGTTCCTGAGCTCCACACCTGTGTTGCCACAACCCTGATTCCGCTCTACCTTCTGCCTGGCGACACGGTCGTCCTTCCCACGATCCAGGGCTTCAGTGTTTCCTATTTTGTTGTTCAGCTGGACACAGCCGCCTGCCGCTACCGCTGTGAGCGCGCCACTGCCTGGCAGGACCTGAGTTCCGCCACGCTACAGGCCGAGGGTCCATGCTGGATCATTCTGAACTTCGCCTGGGCTAATCTGCAGACCACTGCCCCCGGTGATATCGACACCACCAGGCCCCTCACCACTGAGGATGCCAAGGCCCTTGCCCGAACCATCAGCCTTTACCGTACCCATACTGATGAAGACTATCGGTTGCCCTATTTCTCTGCTTCCCGTCTTGCCGAAGAGGTCAGCATTACCCGCGGCTGCACGGAAGACGGTGCACTCTATCTGCTCACCCGCATTCCCGCAAAGCTTGCCGATGGTACCACGGTCCTTCCGCAGGTCGACACCACCAACAGCATCCTGGACGATGCCTATATCGACCAGATGGAGTTGAAAAATTATCACGACCCACGTCTGATTCGTGCCGCACTCCCCACCCAGCTATACGCAATGGTCTATCACACCGGTCTGACCGTCAACGCGGGCCTCTTCCTGCAGGAAAATCTCTCTCCTCTGGGTCTGACCGTCTCGGATGGCACAGTAATCACCAACCTTGCCACCGACGGGGAGTCTGCCGGGACAGCTACCGAGTATTATGCGCTGACGGTGGATACGCTCGGCCGCCTTGGCTTTGCCCAGCAGGAAAACGGCCTTCCCGACTGCGGCTATTCCGCCTTCCGGCTCACGGATGCCGGGCGGCAGAATGTAGTCACCGGCTGGGGTTGTCTGATTCTGAACGGCCGGGTCGTCGTCACTACCGACGAGGATAATGCTGACAGCACCATGCTCTTCTATGATTATCTGGACACCCGGCACAGCCGCCAGGTCATTGCGCAGGACCGTGACGGCAATTATCTCCTTCTCTCTACCGCAGAAGATGTCTCGGGCACCGGCTATGGCCTGACCTATGAAGAGGCTGCTGAGATCCTGCTGCGCAATGGGGCCGTGTTTGCCTACGCACTGGATGGTGGGCTTTCCGTCAGCACGGTGCGCTGCGGTGAACTCTGCACCCCGCTGTATATGGGCATCTACGGCCGCCCCGTGGCCACTGTGTTGAATTTTCACCTGAATTGACCGGACAGGGACAAACCTCGCCCCTACTGCCTTCTATCCCATATGTTTCCCCTGTGCACAACGATAATAACCGAACCACACCTCTGTCCTTCATTTAACCGCATTGGACCGGGATGTGGTTCTTTTTTCATTCTTCTTTCGTGGGCAGCTCCTCCATCCGGCAAATTGCATCAAGGAGGATCTGCTTTCCGTCGGTAAACTGCAGGCAGCGCCTGTATTCATCCAGCCGCTTCACCCTGCCGGTATATTCGTGAAAGGCGCCCCCGTCCTTGTAGCCGTCTTCCACAAAATACCGCAGCTTTACCTGCGGTACGGCCTCCGGGCCGTTTTCCCGCAGATGGTACAGCAATTGCTGCAGGGCGCTGTCCAGCTCTGCCAGGCTTGTCTCGTCCTGTTCCCACCGTGACTCGGTCAGCCGTGCCATCTCCTGCACCTCTTCTCCGTAGCCGACCAGTGCCGCATAAGGGGCAAACTGTGCTGCTCTGTCCTGTTGGGGCATACGGACATGGTTCCGTGGGTTCGGATGCGGCAGCGCTAACAGATCTGCATAGCGTTCCAGGCTCATGCGCGGTGTCCTCCCACCTGTCGGTTCCGTTCCATTGCAGTAGCTCCCTCCTGCAGATTCATGCCCTTCAGCATGGCATTCTTTCCGTATTTTTTCTGTACGGCCAGAATAGCCTGCTGACGCCGCAACTCCCGCTCCCGCTCCACCTGCCGGCTGGCCTTTTTCTCTTCCTCTGCCGGGTCGATAAAGAGGCTGAGCTGCTCGCAGTGCTCATCTTCCCGCCGGGCAAGCTCCCGTCGGGAAAGCAGCGCATTGGCGGAAATGTTCAGGCGGCGCACCAACAGCTGCGGGTCCACAATCGAGCGGAACAGAGCCACCATCGCCTCCGTAATCTCCCTGGTGGAAGAGCTGTAGCTCTCCAGGTTCACTGAGCCGTGGGCCGGTTTGGGCACGGCCTTGCCGTAATAGTCTGCGCAGACGTCACCCTGATAGGACATCCGTCTCGCCGCGTCCTTCAGGTTTTCGTTGTCATAGCTGACGTACAGGCTCAGCTGATTGGTCACCAGGCCTTTATCCACAAGGTCCAGCACCAGACGGTCTGTCATCTCCTTTAGGATGAGCAGCGCCTTTTCTGCCTCATAGGGATGAGACAGCACCTGCCCGTTGCTGAGGCTGCTGCTTCGGGGGCGGTAGTGGTGAATATCTTCCATCGTGCAGGGCTCCCAGCCCCAGGCATGGTCGATCAGCAATTCGGCATTTACCCCAAACAGCTTGTACAGCAGCTCTTCGTTCACCAAATCTGTCTCCTTCGCCGCAGAGCACCGGGCTATGTCACCCATCGTGAACATCTGGTACTGTGCCAGCTTTCTAGCCGTTCCGCTGCCGACACGCCAGAAGTCTGTCAGCGGCTGATGGTCCCACAGCCGTGTGCGGTAGCTGTACTCGTTCAGCTCTGCAATGCGGACACCATCCCGGTCTGCTGGGATGTGCTTGGCGACAATATCCATGGCAACCTTCGCCAGATAAAGATTTGTGCCAATGCCGGCAGTGGCAGTAATATTCGTCTCCTGCAGCACCGCACGGATGAGCTTCATCGTCAGTTCTCTGGGGGTACAGTGATAGGTCTTCAGATACAGGGTGGCATCGATGAATACCTCATCGATGGAATAGACATGGATGTCCTCCGGGGCAATAAAGCGCATATAGATTTCGACAATATGGGTGCTGATATCCATATACAGCTTCATGCGCGGAGTGGCCACCAGAAAATCCAGCGCCAGGGACCGGTCTTTCTGCACAGCGGTATTGTCCCATGAACTGCCGGTAAGTACCCTCCCCGGAGCATGGCTGCGCCGGCCCGCGTTAATCTGGTCTACCTTCTGCAGCACCTCAAAGAGGCGGGCACGGCCGGAGATCCCGTAGCTTTTCAGGGATGGGGAAACCGCCAGACAGATGGTTTTTTCTGTCCGCTCAGCATCAGCCACTACCAGGTTCGTGGTCAGCGGGTCAAGCCCCCTCTGCGCACACTCAGCCGAAGCGTAAAAGGACTTGAGGTCGATAGCGATATATATCTTTTCTGCCGTGCGGCCGTCGACGGTATATCCGGCTTCACTGTTCTGCGGCATGTTCTACCCCCCTCACAATGTTTTTTCTACAAAACAGTATAGCACACTTTTCTTTCTTTCGCAACAACGTTTTACGTTTCGTATCGTCATTATCAGTTTTATTCACTTTGCAGCTACATGGAGTTGAACTTTTGTGTTTTGCTCTACGGAAAAATTCATGATTCGTTCTTGAAATCCTCCTTGTCAGCTGTGGGGAAAACGGGGTACAATAACAGCATGAATCGTACCCAAGACCGAGCTCACCTTTTCTATCGGAGGTTCATATGAAAAAACACGTTCTTTCGTTTACCCTTCTGTTTTCCGCAGCGCTGCTCTGTGCCTGCGGCGCGGGCACCGTATCGGCCGCCCCACCATCCCCTGTCGCAGAGACTGCCTCCCCTTCGGTCGTCTCTTCCCCGGAGGAAGAGGTCTGGGAGGCCGACCCCGTCGAAGGTATCGTCCGCAACGACGCAATGGGCGCAGTGTCCCTGATTGACGGGTGTGATACCACCGGCGAATATACCGATGGAGTAGGCAATACCTGTCTCTACACCTACCGTCTGCCCATCGTGTTGGGGGATACCGACTACGTAAAAGCTGTCAACGCGGAACTGGAGGACGTCATTTTTTCGCAGTATGTCACACCCGCGTTCCGGGCCATGGAGGACGGGGTCAGTCTTGATGTTTCCCACGTCAGCTGGACCGCCGGCAGTTATCAGGGCTATACCTCTCTGCTGGTCACGGTCAACAGCAACTATGACCTGACCCGCTATTTCTGCTATGCCTTTGCGCCCGACGGCACAGCTGCCACAAACGACACGCTCCTCGCTCTGACGGGCTTCACCCCGGAGCAGTTCACCGTTGCCGCCTCGGCAAAGCTCTCGGACTGGATGCAGGGCTTCCCGGAAGAATACCGTAGCCGCACGCTGGCCTCGGAAAATCTCAATGCCTCCCTGCCGCTCTTTGTCTCGGATCAGGGTACTCTGAGCTTTGTCTGCAAGGGCTATTCCCCCGCCGGTGCGGAATATTACTATCACCTGTATACCCTTGTGCCGGAGGGTGGCTTCTGCACAGCCGAGTTGGAGACACTCGCGCTAGAGAATTATGAGACCTCCACCGGCTACCGTCCGCAGTACGTCGGTTCCCTGCCGAATGAAGAAGGAACACTGGACATCCAGCTCTATGACGTCGTCATTGACCACACCGCCACGGCAGACTGGTATACCGTAGATCCGCTGACCGGTCTGGGCAGCAATCTTCTCGGCTGGCCCATCGACCTGACGGTCCGCTGAGAGGAGGCACAGACAATGGAAAACGACTTTCTGCTGTCGAACGCCGTGCTTCCCGCGGCTGTCTCTCAGCCCCTGCAGGTGCTTTGGGACTATCTGAAGCTGGACCATCTGCCAGAGCAGGCGGATTGTATTGTCGGCTTCGGCAACTATAATCAGGACATCCCGCTCCGCGCCGCCGAGCTCTATGTGCAGGGCTATTCCCGCCATGTACTCTTCTCCGGCGGTCTGGGCCGCAATACGCTGGGCATGCAGGCCCTTCCGGAGGCCGACCGCTTCGCCGCCACAGCTATTGCTGCGGGTCTGCCTGACAGCGTCATCCTGCGCGAAAACCGCTCCACCAATACCGCCGAAAACATCCGCTTCACCCGGGCCCTGCTGGAGGCTAACGGCATTCAGGCACGCACCCTTCTGGGGGTGCACCAGCCCTTCATGGAACGCCGCATCTGGGCAGCCTTCGGTGTCTACTGGCCGGAGGTCCGCCTGGTCATCACCTCCCCGCAGGTCGACATTCCCACCTTCCTGGACCACGCCGTAACCTACGGCATTACCCGTCGGGCAGCCATTGAGGAGATTGTGGGAGATTTCCAGCGCATGGAGCTCTATGCGAATAAGGGCTGGCAACTCCCGCAGCCAATCCCTGCTGAAGCATGGGAAGCCTATGAAGAACTGAAGCAGCTGGGGTTCACCGGTCAACTAGCGTGAAACAGGTCGTCCGTGCTGCTCTCTCCACGCTCTGCTCCTCTCAAAGCGCTCTATTATTTCATCGGATGCCATAATTATATAAGGGACGCTGACCGACTCATTTAGAGCCGTTCAGCGTCCCTTTGATTTTGTCATATTAATTAATGTCTACTGAATAAATGCCATTTTTAATCTTGGACTGAATTCACACAATAACTGGAATAGAAGGTGCGAAAGGGTACGCTGAATCTTGCGCAGATTCAGTACCACAATCGACATAGCAATCGTAAATCTCACGGT